>JAAUSZ010000100.1 GCA_012031875.1 Desulfobacula sp. | reverse complement strand
GGACTATGCAGATCCGGACCGAACCCGTCAGCATGACCGGAATTGTCATCTGGCAGGATATGTGGAGCGGGGCTGCAGGAATCCGGCTGAACAACTGACCGGTTATGACCATGGGTCGCCCTCTTCTCTCAGGCCGAATTTTTTTATCCGGTAGCGGAGGGTGTTTCTTGTAATACCGAGTTGCCGGGATGCTTTGGAAATATTCCATCCACAGGTGATCAAGGCCTCTTCAATCATTTCTTTTTCCTTTGAAAAAAGGTCTTGTTGAAAAACCGATGAAGGGCCCGGGTCAAGGTGACCCTTTTCCCCGAGGAGCCGGGCCGCGGTTTCTCCCGTGATATCGCCCCCCTTGGAAACCAGCGCCAGACGTTCCAGCCTGTTCTTCAGTTCCCTGACATTGCCGGGCCAGGCATACCGGGACAGTTCCTCCATGGCCGGATCCAGTATCCGGGAAGGAGGGTGGCCGAATTCCCGGTTGAACCGGCTGAGAAAATGTTCGGCCAGCCCGGGGATATCCTCCGGTCTTTCTCTCAGGGGCGGCATCCTGATGGCATAGGCGTTCAGGCGAAAATAAAGGTCTGATCTGAATTTTTTGTCTTCCACCATTTCTTCGATGTTCTGATTGGTGGCGGAAATGATTTTGACGTCGATTTTCACCAGCTCCGCGGATCCCACGGGCATGATCAGCTTGTCTTCAACCGCATGAAGGACTTTTGCCTGGAGATCATGGGGCATATCCCCGATTTCATCCAGGAAGAGGGTGCCTGAATCCGCCTGGATAAAGGAGCCTTTCCGGTCCTGGACCGCGCCGGTAAAGGAGCCTTTGACATGGCCGAAGAGTTCTGATTCCATGAGTTCCCTGGGAATGGCGGCACAATTGACCCGGATAAAAGGCCTGTGTTTCCTTGGGGACAGGGCATGGATGGTTCTTGCCGCCAGTTCCTTTCCGGTTCCCGACTCGCCGGTGATGAATACTGAGGTTGCGGTGGAAGCCACCAGCTCCAGTTCTTTCCGGATATTTTTCATAACGCCGGAGGAGCCGATCAGAACCGGTTGGTCAGGGGTGGGGGCCCCGGGTTTCGGGGCCCTTGCCGCCAGGGCTGATTTTACCTTTTCAAGGATAATGTCATTGTCCACAGGCTTGGTGATATAATCAAAGGCGCCTTTTTTCATGGCGTCAACAGCCGTTGAAACGGTTCCAAACGCGGTGAGAATGATCAGCGGGGTCTTCGGGTATTTCAGGTTCCGGTGCTTTAATACTTCCATGCCGTCGGCCCTCGGCATTTTCAAATCCGTAAAGACAACATCCGGCTGAAAGGCTTTCCATTTGATGATCCCGTCTTCGCCGTCCGCAGCGGTTTCAACAAGGTACCCCTTGGTTTCGAGAACCAGTTGAAGTATTCTGCGCATACGGGCTTCATCTTCAATGATGAGTATTTTTTCAGGCAAGGGAAGCCTCCTTTTCATTAAGTGCAAGGGGATTGGAAAGGCTGGGAACGGGCAAGGGATTGCACGGCAGGCGGATCGCCACCTTAAGCCCGCCCTGGGGGATGTTTTCGATGGAGATCCGTCCGTTGTGGGCTAAAATGATCTGTTTGCAGACACAGAGCCCGATTCCCATTCCTTTCTCCTTGGTTGTAAAAAATTTTTTAAAGGCGTTTTCAAGATTTTCCTCAGGGATGCCGGGGCCTGAATCCACGATGTGTATCTCAACCGTGTCACCCCTGCCCGGTTCCATATAAATTGTTATTTTTCCACCCTCGGGCATGGCATCCTCGGCATTGGAAATACAGTTCAAAAGAACCTGCTGCAACTGCCTCATGTCGGCCAGCACGGGCGAGGGCCTGTTTTGGGAGGAAAGCGCAATGGATATGAGTTTGTTATGGTTTCCGGACTGGATGAAATGGTCGATCAGGGCCGCTGTTTCCAGGTATAAATCAGTGGCTTTAAATTCCGGGGCCTTATGCCGGGCAAGCCCCATCATGTTGTTGATGACCGAAGTCAGCCCGTCCACCTCTCCCATGATATATTCCAGCAATTCCCTCCGGGTTCCCGGCTCATCGGCATTCCGGGTCAGATACTGGGCTGAACTCCGGATGATGCCCAGGGGGTTTTCAATTCATGGGCAAGAACCGTGGCCATTTCTCCCAGGGCCGCCATTTTTCGGATTGAACGATTTTATTGAACATCTTTTCCAGTTGTTTTTTGCTTTCAACCAGGGATTCGTAGTGAAAGGCGTTCTCCAGGGCAAGCCCGGCCTGGTTGCAGATCGTGGTGAAAAACCGGATATCCCTTTTGGCATAGGGCCGGCCATCCTTTCTCCGGCCCAGAAGCATCAGGCCGGACAGGCCGGTTGCGCCTCTTAAGGCCAGTATTAATTCAATTTCTGCGGATTTAAGGGAGAAGAGGGTCTTTGCCAGCTTCGGATTTTTTGACGGAGTCGTGCAGAACAGGTAATCCGTTTTGCCGGACAGGCTCGATTTCAGAAGATTTGAATCCAAGGGAGGGTCTGCCGGTGCGCCGGGGGCGGGATACCAACGCACTGAATCCCGATCAAAGATCAAGAGCATCAGTTTCCGGATTTGAAAGTTTTCAGGAATGGTATGGGTCAGAAGGTGGGTCAGGTCTTTTAAATATACGGATGAACCGATTTTCCGGCTCAGGGCGGCCAGGCTGTCTTCCTTGTAAAGGGCCCTGGGCAAAAAAAGGAGGTCCAGGCCAAAGGAAATCAGTGTTTTCACGGGCTCAAAAAAGACGGCAATGGCAATGAGATAAATCAGGAACAGCTCTTCAGAAAGGATCTCTCTCCCGATAAAGGTCCTTTTGATCAAAATCATCAGATAAGAATAAGAAATCAGTAAAATCCAGATCAGGATAACATAGGAGATGGTTTTGGATATCATATGGTCCACATCCAGGAGCCTGTAGCGGATCAGGGCGATAAAATAGGCCCCCGGAAGAATGATGCCGGAGAGAACCACTACCTTGAAGGAAATCAAAGGCGTATTGAACAGGATATTGGGAAGGGCGTAAAAAAGGATATAGGGCCCGAAAGACATCCAATACGCGCTGATAATCAACTTGATCTGGTTTTTTTCAAGAGAAGAGGTGAGTTTCGGGTAGTCCAGGCAATGCTTTATAAACGCGGCTGCCGCCATGAACGGCAGGGCAAGGTTCCGAAGCCGCTGGAGCCAGCCCAGGAATTCATCCATTGGGCCGCACATGATCACGGCGCTTGAAATACTGACCAGGGGTGCAAACAGATAAAATGCCGCAATCCACCGGGGCTTGTTTTTGACCCGGTTCCGTTCATTGGGGAAGCTGAAAACAAAATGCAGCATGGACCCAAAGGCCAGCCAGTTAAAAACGGCCAGGGTGAAGAAGCTTAAGGAGATGACAGAGGGGTCAAGAATTCCAAAATGTGACGGGAATGTGGCCGAGATGGTGGTTGCGAAAAATGAAAGGCTGACAAGAAAGACCATTACCGGCTGTTCACTGGTGACCCGGAAATAGGACAAAATGCCGAGAAAAATCAGGGAGAACATGAGTAACAGGTGGGGCCAGGCAAAGGACAGAAACCGGAAGGGTGAAACAGGATTAAACCTTGGTTCGAATTCGAAATACATTTCCCCGCGTTTGATTGTAATGGTTCCCGGCTTGGCGGATTCAGGTTTCAAAGCCGTGAGCCGGGCCAGGATCCGGTCATAGCTGAGGGTGTTGATACGGACGATAAGATCCCCGGTTTGAACGGGGTTAAGGGCCTGATGAATTTTTCCGATCTTCAGGCCGTGCTGGGTCTTATCCACCCTGAATTCAGGAGTTCCGTAATACAGGACGGAAAAGGAGAAAATACAGATAAAGGATAAGGGAAGAAAAATAACGGCAAAGGGCAGGATTCTCTCCTTTGCGTTTTTATCAGACCTCAACGGGCTGTTCTGTCTCGTCAACTCATCCAAATTCGTGGACCCCTCATGCCGGAGTTATCAATAGACCCATCTGCTTATACCAAAAACAAGGACCAATAGAAAGATAAAAACGTCATGGGCTGAAACCGGTTCAAATGCACCACCCGTTACGGTGCATTTGAACCGAAACAGGCCCTGTTCCGGTCCTTTCTCAGGTTTGGCAATTATTAACCGTATGAAATAACGGGGGATTTTTTAATCATTGGGTCCGGTCCTTTTTTTTGCTGTAGAGACAAGGGAATATTGCAAGCAGATGAACCATAATTTTTAAGGAGTTTACGTGAGGACCAAATTGCTGGAGATGAGACAGGCGGTTTTTAATTTTCCGGGAAGGGCATGGGCGGTCATCTTGGCTTGTCTGTGTTTAACATCAATCCTTTATGCGGATGATCTGCATATATCAAACGAGTTTCCCTGACCCATAACCATATTTCAGGGCCGGGCCGGGAGAGTTCTTCTTTAACCGAGGGCCTCCGGTATCTGAATGTCCTGGGCATCACCGGAGCCGGCCGGATCAAAGGCTTTGATTATAATTTTAATTTCGGGGGGAAATCGACGGATGACAACAGGAATGATGTCAAAAGCCTTTCCCTCACCAATCTTCAGGGCAGGATAACCGATAAAATCAATACGGTGAATGTCGGGGACACCTTTGAGTCCTTTTCCCAATATTCATTGGGGACATCATTGAAAGGAGCTTCCTACAGGTTTTATGATGAGGTTTCCAATACGCCTGATATTACGGTGGTATCGGGTCTGGCCTACCCCAGATGGGATAATGTCTGGCGTGAGCGTGAGACCAGGACCATCGAGCGGTCGGCTTTTGGCAGCCGCCTGAAATACAATTTTACCCCTGATTTCTTTGCCGGGGCCAACCTGGTGGTTTCAGATGATGATAAACGGATCAGGACAACGGACCCGCTTTACAATAATATGGTGTATTCATTGGATATGGAATACAGGCCCATCCCCGGGCTGACGCTTCGGACGGAATCCGCCTTTAACGACACCAAGCTGTCGGTGCAGGAAGGGGCTGACTATAAAATCAATCACGGGTATGCCCATAAGGTTGAAGCCATTGGAGACGGCGGCCCCAGCCGGGCAAGCCTGGAATATGAAAGAATTGCGCCTGATTTCCAGACCCTGCTTGGATCGGCCACCCCTGACCGGGAAAAAGCCAAAGCCAAATGGAGATACCGGTACAGCAAAACCTTCAGTCTCACCACCGGGTTCCTGTGGTTCAGAAACAATCTGGAGCACCAAAGGGCCTTTACCACCCACAATTATAAGCCCGAAGCCGGGATAACCGTAAAGAGGCTGTTTGACAGGCAATATTCCACAGCAGACATATCCTATAAATTCGACCGGAAATACGGGGGAACCACCAGCGCCTCCAATCATATCACCAATTTCGGTTACCGGGACAGGTTCGGCATCTTCGATAGTGAAACCAATGTCGGCTATACCCTATACAATACCAAAAACAGGGTCATCGACAGCAGAGAATATACCTACAACACCATGCTCAGTTCCCGGCATACCCTTGAAAATGCATCCTGAAACCCTCTTTATATCTTGGGGGTTGGACGGCCAGTGATGAACTGGCAGACACAAAGGATGTGATCTACGAATATTCCCTGGGGCTTGGGGTGGATATTCCCGACCGCAAAATCACCTCTGATATCCGGGTGGGCATGAATAAGCTTGAGAAGGAGGCGGCCGGTACGGATGATTCGCTCAAGACCTTTGCCAATGTGAGCCTTTATTACAGGCCGGATTTTCTGGCAAAGCTCAACCAGGGCCTGCTCTTTTTAAGGGCGAGCGTCAATGATTTCAACTATACCACCGAGACCCGGGATTTCAGGGAAACCAGCATCACATCAGGAATAAATATTCAGTTTTAAGGAGAAAAACATGAAAAAGATAAGACTCAATCTGGCCCTGTCCATTCTCATATTGATGCTGACTGTGGTTCATGCCGACGCCAAATGGTGGATATTCGGCCAGTCCAACGATGAGGTTAGTATCAATTACCTCTACCTCAACAAGATCGCCTATGATGAAAGCGGATCACAGGTCACCGTCTACAAGGAAAGCCTGCAGGACGGCCTGGTTTATATCACCGGCAAAGCCTCCACCCGGAAAGGGAAATTAGGCGGGGTCAGGGTGACGACCAACAACAAAGAAACCTGGGAAGAGGCTAAAATTTCCGAGAACGGGGCCTTTGAATACAGTTTCAGACCGGAATTGAACAAAGACTATGTTCTTTTTATAGAAATCATGGATACGGCCGGCAAAACCAACGACATCGAATTGACGCGAAAGGAAGTGAATCTGTCGGATCAGAATATCATGGCTCTGATCAGGGAAACCCTGGACAAGATGGTCGAGGCTTACAAAAACGAAGACCCCGCCCGGTTCATGACCCATGTCAGTGAGGATTTCACCGGGGATGAGGCTAACCTTGACCGGGCCATCCGCAGGGATTTCAATGCCTTTGACAATATTGATCTGCGGTATACCCTGAACAATATCACATCGGGAGACAAGGGCATGGTCTATGTGTCCATCAATTTCAACCGGTCGGTGATTTCTACAAAAGACGGGAAGCCCTATGCGGACAAGGGAATGACGGAATTCATATTTCAACTGGGTCCTGCACGGGTTTATAATATGAAGAACCCCCTGATTTTCGGACTGAGTGATGCTGAAAACGTAGCTGTCGGAACGGTCAAAGCTGGCCCGGGGGAATTAAATATCAGTTTAAATGAAAAAAATGAAGTCAGGCTTACGGAAGACGGGACGACAGGCGACAGCGGTGTCTTGAGCGGCACGGCAAGCCTGCGTACAATAAACTCATTTACCAATTTTCAGGGATTTATTTTTGCCGATGAAGAGGTGACCAGTGAAACCGACGGGGGCAATGTCATGGGTGATTTCAGCATGGCCATTGAAACCCCGACCATGGTTTTTATATATGTGCGCGGAGGTGTGCAGGTTAAAAAATTTGCCGGCACCAGCATAAACCAGATCACGACGGCCGACGAATCCGGATATGCAAACTTTGCGGATACAGGCCAGGCCGGGGACAGCTATGTGTTCAAGCTTTCCAACAACACCTATGGAGTCATTGAAATTGTCAGCATTACAGGCGCCGGCCCACAGTTTGGAAATATTAAATATAAATATCAGCCCAACGGAACCAGGAATTTTTAACCAGTCTTCATTTTTTGTTGATTGGTCAAACACCCGGTAAAACAAAGGGTCGAAATATGAATATGAAGTCAAGGGGAGGTCTTGTGCGCAGAATTAAAAGGGTGTTCTTCCAGATGGTTCTGATATTTTTCATCGGTTATACATTGCCGGACCCGGCCCAGTCCGCTTCTCCTGAATCAGACCCCCCTGAGCCTGAAAAAAAATTCGAGTTGATCCCTCCGGCGGAAAATACGGACGAATTGTTCAAGGCGGCGGCAGCCCTCGCGGAAAAAGACCCGGAAGCGGCTGTCCGGTTATACCGGAGAGCTCTTTTGTCAAAGCCGGACGCCTGGGAGGAGCGCGGAAAAATGGCCCGGCTGTATGAAAAACTGGAACAGACGGATGCTGCCGTAACTGAATTTGAAGCCGTTAATCATGCCATAGGTACCGCCCAAAGCCATAGGGATCTTATAAGAGTTCTTGAAAAAAAGGGAATGCTGCCGTCGGCCGCCGCTATTGCCCTTCAGGGCGCAGGAAAATTTCCCGAGGAGGATGCCCTTGCCGTCGATGCAGGGAAATTGCTTCTCAAGGCAGGTCAGGTGGATAGAGCGGCAGAGTTTTTAGAAAGATCGGTTCAAAAGCAAAATAAAAACCTTTTGTTTCTTCTGGGTCAGGCCCTTGAGCAACAGGGACATCCGGCCTCGGCCCTCAAGGCCTACCTGAAGAGCATGGATGCCGGGACAACCAGTGAAGCACATGAGAAAGCATTTCAGCGGCTGGCCGTATATGCGGTTAAGGCGGAGGAATTGTGGGTCTTTCCGCCCAGAGGATGGGAAAAGAACGGGAAGACCCTTTCCGGCCCATGGAAGATGAGCAGATCCATATTAATGTTTATCCGGAAAGCGATATGAATGAGATCTCCCTTAAAGTGGTCCGGGAAAAGATGCCGCCGGGAATGTTTGATGACGAGCAGATGAAACAGTATGAGGCCATGAGGGAAACGGCTGCGAGAATTTTAAAAGCATCACCGGATGCGGCGAAAGATCTCATGACCGAAAGTCTTCCGTTCTTCCATACAAAACCGCTAACCGATAAGATCAAAGGCCTCATGGCTTTTGCATCCACCAGTCAGGCGCCGGAGGCCTTTATGCAATCCGTCTGTTCCCTTGTCCTGCCGTCGGGAAATAAGGTCTATGCCCTTACCTGGGTATCCTCAAAACCGGCCCGGGAAGGGGAAAATACGCTTCTTTCCCTGATTGATCACATCGTGTTGCCCCAATAAGGAGCCTGATTCATGAAAATCTCCATTTTTAAAGCCGTTGCTCTGGTGCTGATATTTTTTCTCGCTCTTCCGCCGGGTTTCGTCCGGGCAGAGGATTATGAGGTGATCCGGCAGGCCCAAACCGCCGTAGACAATGCCGCCGCCCGGATACGCATGGCAGAAGGGGCTGTAGGCCAGGTGCTCATGGAAGCCATGAGCGGAAAATATGGGGAATTGCATAAGTGGCGCCTCATTGACGACAAAATGGCGGACCTGGAAAAGACCATTGAGGCTTCGTTGGCGGAAATCGGCAGCCTGGCCGGTACCCTGGTTAATGCAAATCCGAATTACCGGTTTCCCAGCGTTACTCTCGGACACCCCTTTGCGGGAAATTTGAATATGGCCCGCAATAAAAAAAATGAACTGCTTTCCATGGCCAAAGAGGAAAATGCCAAGCTTCAAAAACTGAATAATATGCTCACCAAGGTCAATAAGGCCCTGTACAATGCCGCCAAAGGAGCCGTCGGCAGCACGGTGGAGGGCTTTATGCCCAGTGAAATTCAATTGGGCGGAGAGGGTGCGGTTCTTGTTTTAGGTGCGTATTTCGGTCCGCCGGGGATGGTGGTGGCGGGTCTTGCCGTTTTTGCAACCTTTACCTTTAATTCGGCAGTGAGCTTATATTATACTTCGGCCGCTCTTGCCGACCAGGTTAAAGCGCTGACCCCTATGCAGGAAATGATAGCGGCAAATATCCGGACTGCTGAGCAGAATGTCTCCGCCCTGAATACGGCAGCCCAGGAAATGAATCAGATTGAAAAGGTGCTGGATCAGCAGCAGAAAAAGCTGGAGGGTTTCCGAGAAATCGTTGACCAGGCGGAACAGGGCTGGGGGAGCCTTGCCCAGGGTGTCTACCAGGCAAAGCAGGAGGCGGCCGTGGCCGAGGCCATGGCCCAGGCGTCAAAGCCCAGGGAACCGTATGAAGTTCCCGGCTCTTTTCATGGTATGCCTCCCATTTCTCCTGTTCAACCCTCAGAATATTCCGGGGATGTACATGCCGTGGTGGCGGAGATGGAGTCCTACAGCAAAGCCGTTGAAGACGGGGGAGATCCGGATATTTTTTATGAAAGGGTATCCTCCTGGGAAAAAAAATGGAGAGATAAATATCAGCCCATAAAGGAAGATTTCGATAAAAAATATGAAGCTTACCGGGCGGCCAATCAGATTTGTTCGAAGGCCTTGGGACAGGCCGCTGATAACCGAAGGGCATCCCATGCAGCGCTCTGGTCCGCCAATGAAGGGAAACCCTGGGACGATGCGGCCCGAATCGCTGCCGACCGCATTGAGGCCGCCTATGAGGCCGCCCATGCATCTGCTGTTGGTGCGCTTGTCCCGTATGGGCAGGTGATGGGCCCTCCCCTTCGGGAGATGGCAAGGCTGAATCTGGCAATGAACGGCGTGGCGGCCGTTTATCCTCATTTTAATCAGCGGGTCCAGGCTGCGGTTGAGTTTCATACCAGCCAATTCTGGAAAGAAACATCGGTCTGGACAGGAGATTTGAGCGAAGCCCTGGTGAAAACCGGGGAAGCCCTTTCCAGAATCCCTTATTATTCAAAGGGGTATCAGGACCGGGCAGATAATCTTGATGCTGAAATTTCCCGCGCCCTGGAATGGGGTGCAGATGTTTTGAGCGCAAGGGAAAGCCTTCTTTCAACGGCAGACCAATTGAAAAATATCGGCCGGGACGCCAAGGAAGGGCTCAAGGCCTATGACGACTCACTTTTGGAGGTACACAGGATCATCAATGCCGGGCAGGCGGATCTGATGAAATACCTTGCAAGCCATGGGAATCTTATTAATTACCCCAGGGCCGGCAGGTACCATATGGGATGGTCTTCTTTTGAGGAATTTGTCCCGGATACCGCTGGAACCTCTGAACGGGTGAATGGTCTTTCAGAATATATTAAAAAATATTTGAGTTATGAGGTGCCGGATTATGTTGAAGAAGCGAAAAAGATGGACTGGGAAGGGCTTGCCCGGATTTATGAAACAAAGGCCGGCGAGTATATCGCTTATATGGATTGGGTGGAACAGTATGTCAACCGCCAGGCGGCAGCGGCAAACAGATTGAATAAAATATCGCTTGATACGTCCGGACAGGCATTTTATTCGGTCCGCTCAAAAACACCCCAGGGGTTTCTTCAGGATGAATTTTCCGATTCTCAATGGGCAGGCATCGCCGGAGAAATCGAAAAATATGTCACGGAAACTGACTATAAAACCCTGCCCTGGGCAGGATTTCAGCCCTGGGCAGGGCTTCTTCCCGGGGAAAAGCTTAATGCCGCCCTATCCATTCTTCTCCTTCGGATCAACAATGAGATGAAATCCTATGTTCAGTCCCGTTCAAGCGGTTATTTTTTGCCTGTCCCGGAGGATGTCATTAAACCCGTTGAAGAAAAATGGGCAGGGCTTCGGCCCCTGTGTGGAAAATGGGAGGCCCAGTCCAAATCCCTGAAGGACCAGTTCGGAAATGCGACGGATGAGGCGCAAAAAGAAATGACGCCGGTTTTCGAAATCTGGGGCAAGATGCCGGGGCTGTCACAAAAAATGGTCCAATCCGATTATACCCGGTTTTATAATTCAGCCCAGTGGCTTTTGGGCTACCTGGACAAAAAAAATACGGTCTTACGGATCTCCCTTCTTCCACCGGCCAGTAACAGTGCAGCCCAGCTTGACAATCTGATCGGCAATTACCGATCAGAGCTGGAAAAATGGGAGGCGCTCCAAAGACAGGCCCGAGAAGAGGAAGAGGGGCGCTGGCGGGAATATGAAGAAGAGCAGGCAAGGTTAAAGGCTGAAGATCAGCAGAAACAGGAAAGATCCGAGGTATCCCTTTCTGCCGTATCCGCCCTCTACGACCAATTCAGGCAGGCCTATGAATCCAGAAACGACTCCCGGATTATGAGCTTTATGGGAGATGCCTGGGAGGCCGGTGACGGGACCACGCTTTCGGATTTAGAGGAAAATATCAGCAGAAGCTTCAGAACCTTTGACGAGATCAAATACACTATCCAGAATTTGAAAATAGAACTGAAATCCGAGGGGCGATACCTGGTCAGTTATGATGTGACCATCACCAGCAGGATTTACAAAAGAAATCTGAAACACGAGGAGAAATCCTCGGTCAATGAAGAGGTTGTGGTTGACGGTTCGGGAAAACCAAGGATAGCCCGGACCATGAACGGCAGATTCTGGTACGTGGAATAAGCCCGGCTTCACAAAAGGCTGAAACGCCGGAAACCGTTGGATACCGGTGTGCCGAGTATAAAAACAAGCGGCCGGGGTCACTTTTTATTCAGGTGCGGTACAATCATTTCCCTGCCAGCGCCAGGATACGACTTTTTCGTTTTCAAGCTCAAAGGTGGTTTTGCAGTTCAGTTCAATATATTGATCCGGGATCCCGCCCACACGGTTTTTGTAAGTGGTATTCCCAACCACGGTGGTGGTATAGGAAGGAGGGGAGCCGGGAAGGATCATATTCCGGGACGAGGAATAGACCAGAAATTTCCGGCCGCCGGTCTCATAGAACTGCTGCGGCACCCCCCATTTCCTGACAAGGTCTATTTCCATGGCGCCCACCCAGGAATTTAAAGCACTTTCGTAGTTGGCTCTGGTGGCACAACCCGCGAAAACAAGCAGGACGGCAGTCAGTAAAATGGCCTTTTTCATGGGTGCTCCTTATCTTTAATATCTATCGATTTTTATCAAAATCCTTTATATTTGTAAAGATTTGTTCATTTGGTTTTCATTTCCGGAATAAATCCGGGGTGCTGTAATATCTTGAAGTTGAGATGAACACAAGACACGGCAGGCTGTAAATGGGTTTCTAATTTTTTAGTTGATCGATCAACCACGTGTATAATTTCAAAATCATCTTATACCTTATAACTACTACTTCTTATTGTTTAAATTGTATGTTGTTTTTCAAAAAAAGAAATTTTTTGCTTGACATTGCAATCACGCTGCCGCTATTTATCAGCTATGAAATAGACGACATAAACGGGTTTTATTTCACAAGGGTTATCTTTATTCTTAAGGAGGAGAGGGTTGTATGTCATCACACAAGTATTTTAAGCATGAAGGACCGTGGTCGGATTCCAATGATCCCCTGATGTGTTCGGATACGGGGGACTGGCGAACCAAACGGCCTGTCGTTGACAAGGACAAATGCATATTCTGCGGCTTTTGTGCAATCTACTGTCCGATTCAGGTGATGGAGATGGTTGAGGAGTCCTATTTTTCTCCCGACCTGGACTTTTGTAAGGGATGCGGGATCTGTGCCAAGGAATGTCCCAAAAATGCAATTTCCATGATGCCGGAGGGGGATTTTAAAAAATGATTACAAAAGCACAAAAAAAATCACGGATCAAGGTTATCACAGGGAATGCAGCCGCCGCCATTGCTGCAAAACTTGCCCGGCCGGATGTGGTGGCAGCCTACCCGATTACTCCTCAAACCGAAGTAATTGAACAGATTTCCCAGTTTCATGCCAATGGAGAAATGGATTGCGAGCTGATTACGGTCGAAGGCGAAAATTCCGCCATGAATGCCGTGACCGCTGCCTCTCTTGCAGGCGGAAGAGTCTTTACCGCCACTTCTTCCTGGGGGCTTGTTTTCATGTATGATGCGATTCTGGCCACGGCAGGAGCCAGGGCCCCTGTTGTCATGGTAAATGTGAACCGTGAAACCCCGGGGATTATAGCGGTGTCCTCAGGCCAGCAGGACATGATTTCCACCCGGGATGCGGGATGGATCTTTCTCATTGCCGAAGATTGCCAGGAAGTTCTGGACCTGGTTCTCCAGGCTTACCGCCTGGCTGAGGATTACGATATCCAGGTGCCGGTCATGGTGCATTATGACGGGTTCTACCTGTCTTATCTGTCCGAGGGGGTGGATGTGCCCCTCCAGGAAGATGTGGACCGCTTTTTATCCGTGCTGAAAACCCAACCCGAGAGAACCAAACTGGTGCCCGGCGGACGGCTGGGCTGCGGTTCCCACGGCATCCTGGGGGGATATCTGGAACTTCGGCACAAACATGTTTCTGCCATGGAAAGGGCCAAGACTAAATTTGAACAGATTGACAAAGAATATGAAGGGATTTTCGGCCGCAGTTACGGCGGTCTTCTGGAAGAATACCGGATGGACGATGCCGATGTGGTTCTGGTAGGCTCAGGCTCCATGTGCGGTACGATTAAATCGGTGATTGATGAAAAACGCGAGGCAGGGGTTAAGGTGGGCCTTTTAAAAATGAGAATGTACAGGCCTTTTCCCAGCGAAGCCATGATTAAAGCGCTTAAAGGCAAAAAAGCCATTGGCGTGGTGGACAGAAGCCTTTGCTTCGGATTCAAGGGCGGTCCGATTTATACCGAACTCAAGTCCTTTGAAACGAAGCTGGGCGGGTCAAAAATGATCAGTTTTATCGACGGCATTGCAAATACGGACATCACAAAAATCAATGTGGCAACCATGATTGATATGACTTGTGATCTTGCTGCAGGAAAAACGTTCGTGAAGTCACCTGGGTTTCATATCCTGAGGCCCAGGAAGAGGGAGGGCGTTAACATGACACAAAAAAAGAAAGACAATCTGACCAAGGTGATGGATTACCTCAAGCATGAGGACCCGTTTTCAAAAGGGGTGGCATTCTGTCCCGGCTGCGGTCTTGAGCTTTTATTGCGATTTATCCCCCAGGTCATGGGCAATGATATCGTGATTACCGGGACCCCGTCCTGTTCAGCACCGGTTCTTCTCGGCCAGAACAATCAATCCTGGCATAAATTGTCCTATTTCGGAACCTTGATGACCGGTGCCGCGTCCAATGCCACAGGTCTTGCCCGGTATTACCGGAAGGCCGGGATCAAAAATACGGTGGTTTGTTTCAACGGGGACGGAACAGCGGCCGATATCGGGTTTGGGAATCTGTCCGGCGCAGCCGAAAGAAATGAGCCCTTTATCTATATCTGCTATGACAATGAAGGCTATATGAATACCGGTATCCAGAAAAGCGGAACCACTCCCTTTGGCGCCACCACCACCACCACACCCTTTGGATCTGCTTCCAAAGGAAAGAACTTAAGACGCATGAATCTGGCCTTGAAAATGGCCATGCACAAGATTCCCTATGCCGCCACAGCGACTTTGAGTGATCTGGACGATCTGGCCAAAAAACTCTTGAAAGCCAAAGAAGCCAAAAAAAGAGGCTTTGCCTTCCTTCATGTCTTTGCACCCTGCACCACGGGCTGGGGATTTGCCCCGGAAAATACCATTGAGGTCTGCCGGAGAGCGGTGAAGACCAATTATTTCCCGCTCTGGGAAGCGGAAAACGGCAAAATCAGGATGACCAAAACCGTTAAAAAACCCAAACCCGTATCCACCTATACCGAGCTGATCAAAAAATTTGCTCATCTGAGCCAAGAGGATCTTCAAATTCTTCAGGATGACGTGGATTATGAATACTGCATGCTGGGCGGCTTGAGTTTACTGGAAGGGGAGTGCCGGCTTCCGGCATCCCTGGAAGATTAGAGGAGGAAATGCAAAATGAGTGAAGTCAGATTTCATGGTAGAGGGGGGCAGGGGGTGGTCACCACCTCAAAAATTCTAGCCAATGCATTTGCCCGGACCGGACAGTTCGGCGCCAGTTTTCCCATGTTCGGATTTGAAAGAAGAGGCGCACCGGTGACCGCCTTTGGAAGGTTTTCCGATAAG
Organism: Desulfobacula sp.; assembly: GCA_012031875.1. Taxonomy (GTDB): domain Bacteria; phylum Desulfobacterota; class Desulfobacteria; order Desulfobacterales; family Desulfobacteraceae; genus Desulfobacula. The sequence continues at coordinate 2,070 of JAAUSZ010000100.1, read as the reverse complement.
CCGATCAGAGAAAAAACCCAGATTTACAACCCGGATATTATTGTGGTGCTGGATCCGAGCCAGAAAAATTCTCCTGCCGTGTTCCAGGGATTGTTGCCGGGCGGTATGATGCTTTTAAATGATGCCGGCAATGAGGCCGGTATCTCCCACGAGAATCTAAGAAAACTCGGGATCATCAATGCCAACAAAATCGCCGTGGAAGAAATCGGCCTGTCCATACCCAATACGGTGGTGGTCGGCGCCTTTGCCAAGATGTCGGGGTTATTGGATATCGAACCGTGCTGCGAGGCCCTGGAAGATTATTTCTCAGGGAAAAAACTTGCCGCCAATATCGTATGTGCAAAACGAGGGTTTGAAGAAGTCGAATTATTTGATCTTTAATGCCGGGGGATAATTAAGGTCAATAAGGGGATCACTTTAATTTTATAAAGGAGTTCTTATGCCTAGATGGGGAATGGTAATTGACGTCAAAAGGTGTATTGCCTGCTGGGGCTGCACCATTGCATGTAAAGAGGAGCATTTTCTTCCTCCGGGAGTATTCTTTAACAGGGTCCTCATCGGAGAAACCGGAAAATTTCCGTCATCCAGCAAACTGATTTATCCGATTCTTTGCAACCATTGTTCCGATGCCGCCTGTGTGGAAGCTTGCCCCACCGGGGCGACCTATGTGAGAGAAGACGGGATCGTGGCCATTGACGATAAAAAATGTGTGGGGTGCAGGGCCTGTCTTGTGGCCTGTCCCTACCAGCAAAGAACCTACTATGACCGGAAAGTAAAAGATAAGGAGTATTTCCCGGGCCAGGGCAAAACCGAAATGGAATTGATCGGGGAAAAACTATATCCTTTCAAACTCGGAACCGTAATTAAATGTAATTTTTGTTCGGAAAGAATTGATGAGGGGTTAAAAAAGGGTCTTACACCGGGCAAGGATGGGGACGCCTCTCCTGCCTGCGTGAATATCTGTCCAGTGAATGCAAGGGTTTTCGGGGATCTGGATGACCCCAACAGTGAAATCAACCGGATGATCATGGAGAACAAAGGCAAACAGCTCCGGAAAGAATTCGGTACTGAACCGGCAGTCTATTACATTGATTAATTTACAGGGGGAAATATGACCTATAAAACAGATGAAATTTGGGAAGACAAATGGGTAAATACCACCTGTGGCGTATGTTACTGCGGTTGCGGCGCAAAAGTCAGGGTGGTCAACGGGGTTCCCGTCAAAATTGAGGGGATCAAGGAAAGCACCATGGGAGGGAACAATGCCGGACTCTGCGGCAAGGGTGCGGCAGGGCTCATGTATTACCATGATCCCAACCGGATCAAAAAGCCGCTTCTGCGGACCAACCCGGAAAAAGGGATCGGGGTGGACCCGAAATGGAAGGAAATCGAATGGGATGAGGCCCTGGACATCATTGCCACCAAGATGAAAAAATCATGGAAGATGACCCCAACAAAATTCTTTTTACCAATCAGACCATGAGGGCCAGTGACGGGCCCCATAACCACCCCTATTTTTATGCCCAGGCCTTCGGGGTCAAGAATAACGGGAATTTTATCATCGGCGGCGGCAGCCTTCACTGCGGAAATGCCTGCCACATGCTGGGCGGGCTGATTCACGGTGCCTGGTCCATTGCACCGGACTGGCGGTATACCCAATATGTGCTGAAATGGGGCTCCAGCAAAGGCACCGGTTCCGGACATTCCGCCATGACCAATGCCCGGCTTCGGGCCGATGCGGTCCGCCGCGGCATCAAGGAAATCGTCTTTGATCCCATGGGCAATTTTGCCGGCGGCAAGGCCACCGAATGGGTGGCCATTCTCCCGGGTACGGATACGGCCGTGGGGCTGGCCATTGCCAATTATATCGTAAACATACGCGGTGAGATGGACCTGGTTTATCTGAAGGCCAAAACCAATTTCCCGTACCTGATTAAAGAGGACGGCACCTATATGCGTCATATCCAGAGCAACAAGCCCTTGATTTATGACGAAAAAGATAAGGTGATCAAAGAATATTGACGACAAAACCCTTGCCTTTTGAGGGATTGCGCCCTTTATGGGGAATAT
>JAAUSZ010000099.1 GCA_012031875.1 Desulfobacula sp. | reverse complement strand
CGGATCTGTTTCAAACGCATGGAGCACCTCAGTCACGGGCCGGGTGAAGCCAGTTCCGGGCTCATCCCCGGTTCGGGGGCGGATCAGGTTTTTGACCTTGTCCAGGGTCCGCCGGGCCGTGGACTTGAGCTTGCCTTCCTTGGGCCGGATCACCGGATCTTTTCCCCCGGCATCGTTCCTCTGTTGAATCTCTTCCGCCGTTTTCCGGATGACGGCCGTCATATCCCGGTGACTGAAGGACACATCAAAATAGATCAGGAGGGTCCCGGTCACCGGGTTCAGGAACAGCCGGGTAACCCGGGGGCAGGTCATAAGCCGGGTTTCAAGGGCGTTCTTAAAATCTCCGGACCCCCTGAGCTCGGAAATAAAATACCTTCCCCTGCCGATTACCCGTGTATGAACAGGCTTTATGGTCATCATCGCATTTCCATCACACATCATAATTTTTTGACTATTCGGCTGCGTCCCCGTCATGGCCGTCCGCATGGGGGTGGCCATCAGCATCGCCGGAATTTAAAAGATCCCTGTTATACAGGGTTGAAGCAAACCAGAGGGCGGTGAACCAGGACGGCAGCGCCAGGTTTCCGCGGATAATTTCACCCATGGCATGGAAAATCAGAAGAAAGAAGATCGAGCCGGACATATCCAGCCGGCCCCGGCTGATTTTCCGGATACCATGGTTCAATTTTTCAATATACCGTTTCGAATGGCCGGCGACCAGATTCCGGGAAGGAGATTTCCCCGTCTCCAGGAGGAAGAGGCCCTGGGATTGCCCGAACCGGGCGAGGGTTTCCAGGTCCAGGTTCGGATCCGCCAGGACCATGCTGCCGGTCTCCGGGCGGATGAGAACGGTCTGAAAATTAAATTCCTGCCTGATCCGGGCCTCGAGGGTCCCGAAATATTCATTTTTGCGTCTGCCGGGGCCTGTTATCCTGATCCGGATACGGCCGGCCAACCGGTGCTTGATGATTGCCTGGGGTGTCATGATCATTGTGCTAAAAATATCATTATTCTTCTGCCGCCGGTTCTCCGGCAATCTCAGACTTGGCTTCGGCCGTCAGGTCTTCCAGCGATTCCTTGGCTTCAGCAAAGGCCACCCTTACCCCTTCATAGGCCACCAGGCTTCCTTTAATGGCGGCTTTGACCACCGGTTTTACAATGCTGCCGATCACCGGCAGTACGATGGGGGCCAGCAATACGATGCCCACGCCGATGGCCACATTGCCAACCGTAAGGCCTTTGGGAACGAATTTCATTTGATACCTCCTGAAAAAATAATTGTTAGAATTGTGTCAGGAATTGAATTTCCTCCAATAGAAATAACCCTTTCACTGTTGCATGGAGTTCATCATCGAAAAAAAAGAGGGCCGTGTCAAGCAAATTATTAGGCTTTTATTAGAAAAATATCCTGTAATTTCAAATAGTATTAGAATTTTGTTAAATTTTTATGAGGAGTCCCCCCGCCATGACGAATTGCCGTTTCGTAATTTCGTAATCATACCGGATGGTTCCAAGGTTATCCGGATTCTCGGATGAAGGCAGTAAAATAATCCGGTTCGATTTTCCATAGAGGTATAAAAAATTTTGGCACGTTTTATAATTTGGAGTTTTTTAAAAATCCGGATGAATAGGACAATCTTACCGGCGTTTTTGGTTTGATTTTGTTCTTAAGTCCGGCTATATGATATCTTATTGCAGTATCCATGACCAAAGTCGGAATTTAATAAAGGCGTCAACCCATGACAAACTCATTAACCGCGGTACTCGGGAAAGTTCAGGACGGCGTCGGACAGGGCGGTGTTTTTGATCAGGTCGATAAGATCTATCGCAAACAGCAAAGAATCAACCTGTTTGAAAAGCTCGAAACGATCGATAATCAGGACATCCATGATTTTCTGGTTATCCTGTATAAGAGCATCATACCAAACGGGAAAAAACAGCCCGCCATATTGCGCTTTTACCTTCCGGCCTGGAAAAACCAGAATGAGATATTTTGGCAATCGCTTGGTGATTATGCCATTCTTGCCATACATCGGGTTATCGATATCGAATTCGACAGCGCCAGAGGCCGGATGAAAATGACCTATTTTCCAAAAGTAAAAGGCCGGATAAAAAATCCGGAAGAAATCCGGATTATCATACAGAAAATTGCCTATCTTGTGGATACCGAAGGCCTGCCGACAGATTTCACCCGCTTCCGGCGCATGACGGAACGGCGAGACAGCCTGGGTGAGATGAGCAAAGAACAAGCCGCGCTGATCGGTGCAGCGCTCAAGCTTATCCAGATCCCATAGCAGATTCCGCTTTAAATAGAGATCAACCGGATGGGGGATGATTCCAGACAGGCCATTTTAACGGCTTGATGAGCGGCTGCCGATAGGCCGGCGGGGCTTTGGCGGCGCGACGTCGGCAGGGCCGGGGCCACGGTCACCCTGACCCGGATATCACGGATATGGGAAAGGCCGGCAAAATGTTTGAAAAACGTCATGTCCCCATACCAGAAGACCAGGTCCCGGTTTGGGGGGTGACGGGGCAATGGTTGATGGTTTCATAGCAAATACCCACGGGGAGGATGTCCTTCCCGGCATCCAGGGCGGCCTGAAAAAGGGGCTGTTTGAATCGCAGCACGGTATCCCCGTTGGTGCTGGTGCCTTCCGGGAAAACAATGACATTCAGTCCGTTTTGCAGGGCCGAGCGGATCTCCCGGGTTTCCCGCCCGAGAAACCGGCGGCTTCTCCGTTCGACAAACAGACAACCGGCCAGGGCTGTGATATGGCCCAGAAAGGGGGTCTGCCGGATTTCCACGGAAGTCACGAAACAACCCGGGAATAAGGTGGACAATATCAGGACATCAATATAGGACAGATGATTTGAAACAATGAAGCAGCCCGGTTTCAACCGGACCGGGGTCCTGTTCCGGTGAACGGTGACGCCCAGCACCCGCAGCAGGATGCCTGAAACACGAGACACCATGCGGGCGTTTGTTTTCCGGTACCGCTGGGGGCTCAGATAGAAAACCGGAAAAAAAGGCAGGCAGCAGACCATATAGGCCATCACCAGCAGGCCCAGGTAGAACAGTTTAATATGAGGTTTGAATGTCATCGGTTACATTTTTCTAAAATAAAGGCTGCGCCGCTTGCGGCGGAAGGGAACCGGCAGGGATTTCATAAGGGCCGGCAGGGCGAGCCGGATCAGATATTTGGGATAGGACATGAGGCTGGCTTTGGAAATCTGCAGAACCTCATCTCCCTTTTCAAAATCCAGGCGGTTCAGATAAAATTCAGTTAAAGCCGCATCCCGGTGGTAATACTGTTTGTCCTTCCGGGATTTCTGAAATGCCGTGTTGCCGACACTCCCCCGGAAAACAAAGGTGTCCAGATCCAGTTGGGCATCCGCGTTGATGGCAATGGGAGACCGGAATTTCCGGTCAACGGCCCGGGCGATACGGATATGGTCCGGGCTGGGCCCGGATTGAGTGAAGGGAGAAGGATACACCTTTTCAAAATACAGGGCCACATTTCCCAGGCTGGAGATCACACAGGCCACATTGGTGACCCAGATGGATCTGAAGGGGGAGGTGCGGATCAGATAATGGAACATCAGTTTCGAGGTCAGAAGATGGGTAAGGCCGAGGCTTCTGGCCTCTTTTTTAACGCAGGTCAAGCCCAGATGCAGGACATTCTTATATCCGTCGATATCCAGGATGACTGCGGAGCAAAAGCCTAGGAGCCGGCCTCGGGATCTCTGGCCAGGGTAATAACATTTCTCTCCAGTTCCTTCCTGGCGCCGGAAAGGCATTGATATCGGGGAACCTGCCTGAAACAGTCCCCGGCGACAGCTTCCAGTTCGGCATGGCGGCAGGCCATCTCTTGATCGGTCCAGTATAATCCGGGCCGGTAGAGGTATTCAATCCGGAACAACCGGTTTTTGCGGGATTCATCATCATGGAGAAGATCAATACAGGCCCTGTGTTAGGCCGGCTTTAGCATTTGAATAGAATTATATGTGTTTCCCCGCCCGGGCATCATCAATCCAAACCATTTTTTAGCATTCCGGTAATCATTTGTTAATAAAGGCCTGCCATACTGCACCCGTCCTCAAAAAGGAAGCACAATTCAAATTAAACATGACCATCCATTGAGCAGGAGGCTATCCATGGGAACAGAGTATGTTATCAAGGGCATGGGGTTCAATCCCCAGGAATATATGAATGCAACCCAGCTTGAATATTTCAAAAATAAACTGGTGAGCAGGAAAATGGAATTGCTGGGAAAAATATCCCTGCACCGGGAAAAGATCAAATCCCTGAAGACCAATCATGCAGACATCCTTGACAGGAGCCTGTATGCCATGGACCTTGAACAGGAAATCCGCACCTATGAGCGGTACAGCCAGGTCCTCCGGCAGATTGACGAGGCCCTGGAAAGGATCAGCGACGGCAGTTTCGGGTATTGTGAGTTTACCGGCAAGCCCATCGGGCTGGAGCGGCTGGAAGCCCTGCCCTTTGCCAATCTTTCCATTGAAGCCCTGGAAGAGATGGAATCCGGCTATTGTTAAGGTAAGGGAAGCCGTCGAACCCCTTAAAACAGAGGAAAAAAATTATGGCGCGTGCAGACCTGCATGTTCATTCCAAGGCATCCAAAAGACCGTCCGAATGGTTTTTGCAGAAAGTGGGGGCCAAGGAATCCTATACCGATATCGATACCCTGTATTCAACGGCCAAGGCTGCGGGAATGGATTTTGTCACCATCACCGACCACAACACCATCGAAGGGGCCCTGGAACTGGTTGAAAAATATCCGGAAGATACCTTCATCAGCGTCGAGACCACCACCTATTTCCCGGAAAACGGGTGCAAGATCCATATCCTGATCTTTGATATTACAAGGGACCGGTTTGAACAGATCCAGGCGGTGAGGCATGATATCTACCGACTCCGGGATCTTATCCGAACCCATGACCTGGCCTATTCCGTGGCCCACGGATTTTACAGCATCAATCAGCGCCTCACCGTTGAGGTCCTGGAAAAGCTCATGCTGCTGTTTGATGTGTTTGAGGGCCTGAACGGGGCCAGAAACCGGTATTACAACGAAACCTGGCAGGACATCCTCAAGAGCCTGACCCCGGAAAAAATCCAGATCCTCAGGGAAAAATACAAAATTGACCCCATGGGTTCCGATTCCTGGATCAAAGGTTTTACCGGCGGTTCCGACGACCATGCCGGCCTTTTTATCGGCCGGACCGCCACCAGGGCCCAGGGCGGCCTGTCAAAAGCCGCCTTCATTCAAAAGATACGGGAAAGGAAAACCCTCAGCCTGGGCCGGTGTAACGATTACAAATCCTTTGCCTTTTCCATTTACAAGATCTTCTGCGACTATTCCTCCCATGCCGGGAAAAATGATCCGGGCGGTATTTTATCGGTGATCAACCATGTGGTGTTTGAGGACCGGCAAAGCCGGTTAAAGGAATGGGTGACCCTGCGCAGGATAAAAAAGGGCAAAGAGGTCAAGGACAAGATCATCCTGAAATTTTTTGAGGATGTCTACAACTGGTCCCATCATGAAAGCCTGGATGTGGAAGCCAAGCTGACCAATACCTACCAGAGCATGGGGCTGTTGCTGGATGAATTTTTTAAGATGCTCCTAGACTCCTTTGTGAGGGATTTTGCAAAAGGGGATATCGGCAAGCTTTTCAGAAACCTCATGTCTTCCTTTCCGGCTCTTTTTATCAGCATCCCGTTTTTTTCATCCCTGGGCCATCTGGCCCGGGACCGGGAATTGATGATCCGCCTCAAACAGCAATATGCCGGCAGGGAGGATACCGCGCCGGGAAGGGTACTCTGGTTCACCGATACCCTCAAGGATCTGAACGGCGTATCCACAACCCTTGACAGCTTTAAAAAGGAAAGCCTGAAAAGAGGGCTGAATCTCACCTTTGTCACCTGTGTCCGGGATCAGGATGAAAACAAAGACGGGGCTGTGAATATCCTGTACCTGCCATGGATATATTCCGTTACCCCGGAGTTTTATTCCTCTTTTACCCTGAATTTTCCCTCGCTTCTTGCCTCCATGGAAATGATCCACGATTGCCGGCCCGAGCGGATAATCATTTCCACGCCCGGACCCGTGGGCATGCTGGGAATGATCATGGGCAACCTCATGGGCCTGGAATGCATTTCCGTTTATCATACGGATTTTGCAGCCCAGGCCGACTGGGTTTTTAAGGATGCCGACCTGGCCGGGATGATCCGGTTTCTCATCCACCGGTTCTATTCCTTTTCCACCCGGATCAAGGTGCCCACCCGGGAATATATCCGTATCCTGGAAGACCAGGGTTTTCCCCTGGAAAAAATGAGCCTGTTTCTGCGGGGTATGGTTGCCGCTCCGCTCATTCCCTGCCCTGCCGGGAAAAAACAGTTCATGGCCGAAAAGGGTATAAAAAGGGGAACCACCCTTTTGTGGGCCGGGAGGCTGAGTCCTGACAAAAATATCGAATTCCTTTTGGAGGTCTATCACGGGGCCCGGCGAGCCATTCCGGACTTGAACCTCATTCTCTGCGGCGACGGTCCCGAAAAGGACCTCTGCCGGACCGGCTGCATGGCCCATGGGCGAATCCATTTCATGGGAAGGGTGGATCATGCGGAACTCCTTCAATATTATGAAATGGCGGACCTGTTTGTCTTTCCCAGCACAACCGATACCTTTGGCATGGTCATCCTTGAAGCCCAGTCCAGAGGGCTTCCCGCCCTTGTCACCGATGTGGGTGGGCCCCGGGAAATTATCGAGGCCAGCAGGACCGGCCATGTGTTGAGCCTGTCGGATAAGGGGGCCTGGATAAAAAAGATAGAAGAGATTCACCTTTTGAAAACGGAACGGCCCAATGAATTCGCCATCATGCGGGCCGCCTGCCGGAACCGCATCAAGGAAAGATATTCCTGGGATGAAGCCTTTGACGACCTTCTGGGAGAAGCCTTTTCAAAGCCCGGCATCAAGCAGGACCATGCGCCGGGCCATATCCTCATGGATGATGGCGACGAACCGTTTAAAGGCGTAGCCTGAAAGGAGAACATGAAAATTCTATATGGTATTCAGGGAACCGGAAACGGCCATGTGACCCGGGCCACCCAGATCATCGGCCGGCTCAAAAATCGGGGATCAGAAGTGGATGTGATATTCAGCGGCTGCAGCGAAGACAAGGTCTACGACGCCTCGGTCATCCAAAGGCCGGGATTTTATAAAGGGTTCACCTTTTCCGTGAAAAACGGCCGCATCGGTTTGTTCAGCACCCTGAAGCATCTTTCTCCGGGCCGCTTTGTCAAGGATGTGGCCCGGTTTGATGCCAAAGGCTATGATCTGGTGATCACGGATTTTGAACCCGTGAGCGCATGGATCGCCCGGAAAATCAACCGGCCCTGTATCGGTATCGGCCACCAGTATGCCTTTTTGCATGATATCCCCATGGACCGGTCCAATCCCCTGTCCAAATGGATCATCCAGTATTTTGCACCCGCGGATATCGCCATCGGCATGCACTGGCACCATTTTGGCCGGCCCATTGTTCCCCCGGTGATTCCCGCCGCGATAGCCCCTTCGGATACGGTGGACGAGTCCCTGATCCTGGTCTATCTTCCTTTTGAGAGCAGGGACCAGATCCGGGACCTGCTGCTTCCCTTTAAAGGGTTCAGGTTTGCCGTCTATGCCCTGAACAGCGGGGAGGAGCCGGTGCAGGAAGGACACATCCAGTGGCATCCCTTTTCAAAAACCTTGTTTTACAGGGACCTGGCCCGATGCAGCGGCGTGATCTCCAATGCCGGGTTTGAACTGCCCAGCGAGGCCCTGTCCCTGGGGAAAAAAATCCTGGTAAAACCCCTGAAAGGCCAGTTTGAACAGATTTCCAATGCCATGGCCTTAACCCTGCTGAACCTGGGGCTCACCATGTCGTCCCTGGACAAACAATGCGTGGGGAAATGGCTGTCCCGGACAACAACGGTAAAAAGGAAATACCCGGATGTGGCGGATCATATTGCCGGGTGGATCATGGCTGGAAATTTTACCTCCACGGCCCGGCTGGTAAAGGAAACCTGGGATGAGGCGGCCTGATGTCCAAGCGGATGAAGCCGCCCGGATAAGGGCGTTTACCGCTCTGAAGAAAACGCTGAAGACGGTTTTGAAGAAGGGCGGGTCAAAAGATTGGCCTTGAGCAGGGCCACCAGGGGCGAACCGGCATTCTCCTGCAGGCCCTGATCCAGGGAGAGTCCTGAGGATTTCAGGTTTTGGGCAAAGGCCACCACGGTTTCCCAGAGTTCAGCGGCCGGTTTTGGCTCGGAACAGCCGATCTTTTTCCCGAAGATTTCCAATTGATTCAAGGCCTGGGGTTTCTGCAGGGCAATGGTGTAAAGGGCATCGGGGCGGATCCCGGCCGGGCCCTGGTAGACACAATTTTTTAACACGGTCCGGGCATGGATTAAATCCCGCCCCCTCACCTCCATGCGGTAGAGGCTGCTGCATCCCGGAGTCCCGGAGGGCTGGCGCTCTACCTTAAAGGCGTCCAGGATATCCTGCCGGGTCAGCTCGCCCTGCCGCCAGTCCTGCCATACCGTCCCCTTGTGCACAAAGGCTGCATCAATATCCAGGGTTTCCATGGCCGCGCGGGCGGCAATGAGCGCCACCGTGTCTTTTTCCCGGTCCCGGCGGATATCGGTGACAGGTTCATAAAGATCCTGTTGGTAAGGCTCCAGAATGCCGGCCACCAGACCCCGGGTATGCTCATCCTCGGGCGCCTCGCCCGGCCGGTTGGCAATCAGACGGAACCGGGTATCGGCAATTCGTTTATTCAAAACATCATATTCCATGTCCATCCTGCCGACGGTCTCACCAAAGGCCCCGCTGTGGACGATGAGGGTTTGGTTCACAAGGAGGGGGGTTGGCGTGGTGGAATGGGTATGGCCGCCGAGAATCAGGTCGATGCCGCGGGTGGCCTTGGCCAGGGCCATATCCTCTTCCAGCCCCAGATGGCTGACCAGGACCAGCAGGTCCACGTCCTGCCGGTGCCGGGCAATGATGTCCCCGGCCAGTTCGGCAAATTTAAAATCCGCCTGAAGGGCCGGGTATTCCCGGAAATAGGGGCCATCATAGGGCCGGTCGGCCTCGCCCCAGGGCCGGGTCACCAGACCGAAAAAGCCGATCCTGACACAGCCCACGGTCAGGATTGTAAAATCCGTCCAACCGGGCGCCCGGCTCAGGGGAAAGCCGTCTTTTCCAGAAACCGTCCTGATATTGGCGGCCAGAACTGCGGCGGAAGGGTCATGGCTGAACCTGAACAATTCCTCAAGGCCCCAGGCAAAGTCATGGTTGCCCAGGGTCCGGACATCAAACCGAAGGGCATGCACGACTTCCCTGGTGGTTCTTCCCCGGGAGAGCTCTTCGGCCAGGGATCCCTTTTCATAGTCATCTCCCGCGTTGGTGAAAATGGTAAAGGGGTTTTCCTTTTTGACCTGTTCATAAATTCCCCTGATCCGCGCTGCGGGGCTGGAGCCGTCTTTATCGGGATTATAACGGGCGTGCAGGTCGGCAATATGGACAAAGGAAATATTCTGGGAGCTGCAAGAACCCTCACACAATGGCCATTTGGGGTTTTCCGGACCCGCGGTTACGGCAGGGGCCCCGGCATGGGCCGGCGCGGGACCAGCCATGATCCATGCCCAGAAAAGAAAACAGAAAATGAACCAGTGCAGGCCTGCCGGCGGGCGGGGGGGCGAGATGAACCGCATATTAATCTCCTCTTGGTTTTAATCTTCATCTTTATTGACCCAAGTCAGGCAGATTTTTGCAGACCCGTGTTTGTGCGGTGTGAGAGAATTGTGAAAATTAGAATAGTCTTTAGAATATCCTATAGAAGGCTTCATCAGAGAGGGCAAGCAGGTCCTGATCTCCCCTGCTGTCCCCGTAGGAACAGATATGGTATTGATCAAGGCTTCCCATGGCTTCAACCAGCCTTTTGACCTTTTCTTTCCCATGGCAATTGGGAGAGCTGAATTTTCCCGTCAATACCCCGTCTTTGATTTCAACCCGGGTGGCGATGACCGGGCCGATGCCGTGAGCCTCGGCCCAGGGCCTGATCCAGTTTTCCATGGACGCGGAGATGATCATCACCCTGTCCCCCCTGCCCCGATGCCGGATTATTTTTTCAAGAGCTTTGATTCTCAGGCCGGGGCTTATTCTTTTCAGGGAATACCCTCTGCTGAGCCGGTTGAAATCATCCTCTCCCATGCCCCTGAAAAATTTTCCAAACAGGATTTCCTTGGCCCGGGAATTGGAAACAAGCCTCAGTTTGTACATCAGCAGGATGGGGAGGGATGTGAGGCCGGTGCAAAACACCCTGTAATAGCCAAAGCAGAAGAAAAGAAAGGGAAGAAAGGTGTCGCGGCGGGTAATGGTGCCGTCAAAATCAAAGATGGCCAGCCGGGTCTTCATGGCGAAAATTCAAACTCCAAACTCATTTTATCAAAGGGATTCAATGGATGGCCTTTAATGCGGCATACAGGGATTCATCATTGTGCAGGACGGCCCCGTGCCCCAGCAGGGTATTCTCATAGGCCCAGACCGTTTGGGCATCATCCTTTGTTTCAATATAGGCAATGCCTTTTTTCATCAGTTTGAGCCTGTCGCTCCGGAAATTTTCAAAATACACGGCCATTTCCCGGTTGCCTTCCGATAGCAGCCCCAACTCCCGGTTCAGTGCCCGGGTCTCTTTGATATTGGATTCAATATAAACCGTGGAAATCATGAAAATCGACACCAGATAAAAGGCCACCGGCACCAGGGGCCATCCGGGTTTTTTGCCGGAAAACCCGGAACTCAGCAGCATCAGGACAGGGACGGCCCATAATTGGGGGACATACCTTGCCCACCAGAATTCCGGGTTGATGACAACGGAAAAGACAACAAAAAAAAGGAGGGCGTCAATCCAGGAGACCTTGCCTGAAAAACGGTCACTTTCTTTTTCCCCCATACCCCTTCCCCATTTGCCCGCTTTGCTCAAAACATACAAAAGGGCGCTGGCCAGGAAGATCCCGCTGAAAAACGGACCGAATCCCGCCACCCGGACATCGCATCCGGCCATGGCCTTTATTTCTTTTAAATCAAGGGTAAAGGGGACTTTGAGGTCGATCTTCTCATCGGACCAGGTCCTCATCAGGTTGCCGGATCTGCCCAGAAAGGACAGATAGAATTTTTCAAACCGGTTTTTATCTTTAAACTCATGGGGCGCATTGCCGGTAATGATATCCACCTTGTTTTCCCCATAGACGGGATAAAAGGGATGGCCGTTGATGAGGCTGTTGGTCACATAGGGGTTAAACCCGATACAAAGAACCGCGATGAGGACGGCGCCTCCGGTGACCCGGACGGTCTGAATCAGCTCTTTTCCCGGCCTTGTCACCAGCAGGATGAGATAATAGCCGGCCAGCATCACCAAAAGATAGACCAGGGAGGTGAATTTGATATTGGCCAGGGCAAGGATGACCAGGAAGAGCATCATATTCCAGGCCCCTCTTTTTTCAAGGACAAAAAGAAAGATCAGATAGGCGGCCGCCAGCAAAAGGGACCAGGTCTGGCCATCCACGTAATAGGTCAGGGACTGGCAGACGGCCACCGGGTTCAGGGCCAGGATCATGCTCAATATCAGCCCGGCCCCCCGGGACAGCCACCCCCACCTTAAAAAAAACGCCGACACCCATCAGGATATTGGAAATCATGAACAAAAGATTGAACGCCTTGCCGGTTTCAATATCTCCCGTGAATGCATACACTGCCGAGGAAACAATCTCCATTGCCTTTGGATAATGGTTGATCCAGAGCGCGTGCAGCTCTTCATTCTCGTCCAGTTGCCGGTAATACGGGTTATAATATCCTTCGGCCAACCCGATAATGGCCTCCTGGTGGTAGGCCCGGCCGTCATAGGTGGTGTCATAGAATTGTGATGAAACCGCGACACTGATCAAAAAGAGGGCCAGATAAACCGCTTCCAGAACTACCCTTTTTTGGACGGAGAATTCTTTTCCTTCTTTTTTATACAGCAGGTATTTCAAAAATCCGCTGATGATGACGCTGATAATGAAAACCTCTTTGACGCTAAGGACATTGAAGGCCCTGGACAAGGAAAACACCACCAGGATGGTTCCGTAAAGGATATAGGAATTAATCCCTAAAAAGATATAATCCTTGAAGGTCTTCACGCGGCTATTTCCCCCCGGGACATGATGAGGATTCCGGTAACGATAAAGATGAGCCCGAAAATTTTATAATAGGACATTTTTTCATCCAAAAGAACGATGCCGCAGGCAAAGGTGATCATATAGCCCAGGCTCACAAAGGGATAGGCCCGGCTCAGCTCCATCCGGGACAGGACAATGAGCCAGACCATGAGGCTTGCCCCGTATAAAACCATCCCGCCGATGATATACGGGTTGAAAAAAATGCTGCCCAGATTGGGCACCAGGGTGGCCATGGATATTTGGCCCAGGGCCTGCATTCCCTTTTTCAAGGCCACCTGGGCCCCGGCCCCCAGGCAAACGGAAATGAGGAGATAGGCATAATTGTTCATGCGAACCACTGACCGGCATATTTGATGGTTAAAAATGAAATGGCCCAGAAGACGATACTCAGTTGAATGAATTTGTCCTTCATGAGGATTTCCGTCGGCACCCCGCTGTTTTTGTAGATAAAGGTGATCTGCTGGTATCTGAGTATCCCCAGCATGACAAACAGGCTGGTCAGATAGAGTTTATCGGTGTGATGCTTGGCAATGATGTCCGGGGAAATGGTGTACATGATATAGGAGACCAGGATGATGGAAGATATCATGCTCATGGCGGAATTGATGAATTCCAGGTTATAGCCGCCGATATTCTTTCTCATCTTCTGTCCGGTTTCCATCAGGATCAAGACATCATCCCGTCGTTTGGCAAAGGCCAGAAACAGGGAGAGCAGAAAGGTCATGACGATGATGGAATAGGACAATTCCATCCCTGATGCGCAGGACCCGACAAAGAGCCGGATCACGAATCCGCTGGAAATGATGAAGATGTCAATAAGGCTGATGTGCTTTAGCTTTAAAGTATAAACGACATTGATGGCCAGGTAGGCCAGGATCAGGGCCAGTACCTGAACATTTAAAAAGGCCAGACAGCTTGCGACGCTGATGAGCAGCAGGCCCGCCATCAAAAGAAGGGCGCCGGTTCCGGACACCTTGCCCGAAGCCAGTGGCCTGAATTTTTTTTTGGGGTGAAGCCGGTCATTTTCAACATCGCAATAATCATTCAGGATATAAACCGCACTGGCCGTCATTGAAAACACGATAAACGCGACCAATGCGTTCAGCAGCGGCGCAGGGTTCCCCAGGGGCAGGGCAAAAAACAAGGGGGCAAAAACAAAGATATTTTTCACATACTGTTTCGGCCTCATGAGGGTGATATATTCTTTCAGGATTGAAGGGATATCTATTTTTTCACGGGAATACAGAACACTGTGAAGGGCACCGGCCCCGGCGCCGTCAACGGAATGAAGCGGGGGAACGCCATCCATAAGGGTGGTTTCATCAGATCCGTCTTTGTTCAAACCTTTATACAGGGCATGCATATGAACTCCTTTAAATACATGGTTTTTTCCTCTGGGTCTTTTATACCCCGGTTGTGTTAGCATATGATTCAAAAGAGGTTAGAATTTGACAATGAGGGCCTTTGCCTGTATTTTTCCAAGGCATTAGTGAATTGAGTTTAAAAAAAAAGGAAGTCATGAATCAAAAAGACTGTATGGACCTTATCCGGTCTGCAGTTCAAAACAGCCCCCACCCGGAACCCCCGGATAAGGATCTCTTTGAACCCACCGGCGTCATGGCCCTGCTCACGATGGCCGGGGAAATCCGGCTCCTGTTTATCCAGAAAGCCGATAAAAAAGGATATCCCTGGGCCAACCAGATGGCCTTTCCGGGGGGGCACAGGGATGAAAGCGACAGGTCCACCCGGGACACGGCCCTAAGGGAACTCTCCGAAGAAATGGGCATCCTGCCGGAGAACGTGGAGGTCATCGGGTCCCTCGGCCACTTCCAGACCATCAACAACAAGGACATTGAAGCCTTTATCGGCGTCTGGAACCAAAAGGATGTGATCCGCCATGATCCAAATGAAATTGCCAGGGTCTTTCATATCCCGCTGAGATACCTGACGGATATCCACAGGGAAAAGGGATTTCACCAAAGCCTGCCCAATGTCATGCAGCTCACTTACCCCTATGAGGATGTCACGATCTGGGGGGTAACGGCCAAAATCCTGTATCATCTCATTGAAACTGTCTTAAAGGGCGCCTAACTGATTTTTGAACGATTCTTAAGTCTTAGGGCGATTTTCAGCACCAGAAACAGGCTGAAAAAGGAAAGAAGGGTGGGAAACCCCACATATTCCCGGAATTCCTCTGTGCCTGACCCGACAATAATCC
Organism: Desulfobacula sp.; assembly: GCA_012031875.1. Taxonomy (GTDB): domain Bacteria; phylum Desulfobacterota; class Desulfobacteria; order Desulfobacterales; family Desulfobacteraceae; genus Desulfobacula. The sequence goes on along the minus strand of JAAUSZ010000099.1, from coordinate 2,774 downwards.
CGGCCATGGCAAAGATAAAAACAAAGATCATCAGGATCATAACGGTCCAGCAGGTAAAATTGGAGTCATACCAGGAGGTTATGGGTTTTCTGAAAAAAGGGTTCTGATCTAACTGCATGGATATCTCCAAATTATTTTCAACAGCCACAATATCTAGATTATTTTTCTTGACAAGCAACCATATGTTGATTAAATATGATCCTGCGGTCTGGATTCATTTATCATTAACCTTTACAAAACTTAGAGACGATACGTTAATTTCAATCAGATTTCAAGGGGTGAATACATGTTTGACCAAATCAGGAAACGGGACGGACGGATAGCGGATTTTGACCCGTCAAAAATCACCCGCGCCATTCAAAAAGCGGGCGAGGCCACTGGTGAATTCAATGAAAAAGAAGCCAAAAAAATGACCATGAAGGTGATTTCCATGGCAAGAGACCTGCGGCTCGGTCCCATTCCGGAGGTGGAGGAAATCCAGGACATTGTGGAAAGGGTGCTTCTGGACTCCCCCTTTTACAAGACGGCCAAGGCCTACATCATTTACCGGGAACAGCACAACCAGATCCGGAAGATCGCCATCAAGGAAAATGTGGGGCTCATGGAATCCTATATCCGGAGAATGGACTGGAAGGTCAAGGAAAACAGCAATATGAGCTATTCCCTCCAGGGGCTCAACAATTATATTTCCTCGGATATTACGGCCGAATACTGGCTCAATAAAATTTATCCGCCGCCTGTACGAGAGGCCCATTATTCAGGAGACCTTCATCTCCATGACCTGAGCCTTTTATCGGTTTACTGTGTGGGCTGGGACCTCCAGGATCTTCTCCTGGAAGGGTTCAAAGGCGTGGCCGGGAAGGTGGAATCCTCCCCGCCCAAACATTTTAGAAGCGCCCTGGGACAGATCGTGAATTTTTTCTATACCCTCCAGGGGGAGGCGGCCGGGCCCAGGCCATGTCCAATTTCGATACCCTCCTGGCCCCCTTTATCTGGAAGGATGCGTTGAATTACAAAGAGGTCAAACAGGCCCTCCAGGAATTTGTATTTAATATCAATATCCCCACCCGGGTGGGATTCCAGACCCCGTTCACCAATATCACCATGGATCTGACCGTCCCGTCCACGCTGAAGAACTCACCGATTATTATCGGCGGGGAATATGGGAAGCAGACCTATGCGGATTTCCAGGCGGAAATGGACATCCTGAACGCGGCCTTTGCCGAGGTCATGATGGAGGGGGATGCCAAGGGCCGGGTCTTTACCTTCCCCATCCCCACATACAATATTACCAAGGACTTTGACTGGACCAACCCCAACCTTGAAAATATCTGGAAAATGACCGGGAAATACGGGATCCCCTATTTTTCAAATTTTGTGAATTCCGATATGGACCCTGAAGATGCAAGATCCATGTGCTGCCGGCTGCGTCTGGACAACCGGGAACTCAGAAAACGGGGCGGCGGCCTCTTTGGCGCCAACCCCCTCACCGGCTCCATCGGGGTGGTCACCCTGAACCTGCCGAGAATCGGGTATCTTGCCGAGGATGAAACCGACTTTTTTAAACGGCTGGACACCCTGATCCGGCTCGCGGCCGAATCCCTGGCCATCAAGCGGAAAATCCTTGAAAAATTTACCGAGGGCGATCTCTATCCCTATTCCAAATTCTATCTGCGCAAAATCAAGGAAAGCACCGGCGTATACTGGAGAAACCATTTTTCAACCATCGGCATCCTGGGCATGAACGAGGCCTGCCTCAATTTCCTGAAGGAAGGCATTGCCACGCCCAAGGGCCAGGGATTTGCCGTAAAGGTCATGGACCATATCCGCGCGCAGATCGAAAAAATCCAGGTGGAAACCGGCGAGATCTTCAACCTGGAGGCAACCCCGGCCGAAGGCACCACCTTTAGGTTTGCCAGCATGGACAAGGCCAAATACGAAAACATCCTCTGCGCCAATGAGGCGGAATACAAAGAGGGCAAGTCCCCCTTTTATACCAATTCTACCCATCTGCCCGTCAATTATACCGATGACCTCTTTGAAGCCCTGGAACTCCAGGACCCGCTCCAGACCAAATATACCGGCGGAACGGTCCAGCATCTTTTCCTGGGAGAGGAAGTCACGGACATAGAAACGGTCAAGAACCTGGTCAACCGGGTGTCCAATTCATTCAAACTGCCCTATTTCACCCTGACGCCCACCTTCAGCGTCTGCCCCTCCCACGGATACCTTGCCGGGGAGCATGAGACCTGCGGCACCTGCCATGCGGAAACGGAAGTCTATTCCAGGGTGGTGGGATATTTAAGACCGGTGGGGCAATGGAACAGCGGCAAGCAGACGGAATTCTGCATGCGGAAAACCTATAAGGTGGCGGGATGAAAAAAAACGAAATGAAAATCGGCGGATTCCAGAAAAACTCCCTGATTGATTTTCCAAAGACCCTTGCCTGCGTTATCTTCACCCAGGGCTGCAATTTTTCCTGTCCTTACTGCCATAACCCGGATCTGGTGGCCGGTTCCAACCCGGGAACCGGCCGGCTCCCGGATGAAGCGGAAGTGTTTGACTTTCTTGAAAAACGCAAAGGCCTCCTGGAAGGGGTGGTGATTACCGGGGGAGAACCCACACTTCAGGCGGACCTCCTCCCCTTTTGCCGGAAAATCAAGGACCTGGGCTACCGGCTCAAGCTTGACAGCAACGGCAGCAGGCCTAAAATCCTTGGGCAGATTCTGGAAGAATCCCTGGCGGATTTATTTCCATGGACTGATTAAAACCGC
>JAAUSZ010000098.1 GCA_012031875.1 Desulfobacula sp. | reverse complement strand
TCAGCAGGGCCTCCATCCGGTCCAGGATGAACCAGGGTTCCGGCAATCGCCCGGCCCCCGTGGTTTTGAGGCCAGGACCCCGCTATCCGGATCAAGGATGTGCCAGCCGTCTTTTTCAAGGATGTCCAGATTTCTCTGGACCCGGATATTCTGGTACATATCCGTATTCATGGACGGGCAGACCATGACCGGGCAGGTGACGGCCAAAAGGGTGGTGGTCAGGGCATTGTCGGCAAGGCCGGCCGCAAGTTTTGCAATAGTATTGGCGGTTGCCGGTGCAATCACGGCCAGATCCGCCTTTTGGGCAAGTTCTATGTGTTTGACGGAAGCGTCCGTATCAAAATACAGATCGGATAACACCGGATTTTCAGACAGGACCTCAAAGGTGGTAAGGCCCACAAATTTCTTAGCGCTTTCCGTCATGATGACGGTGACCTGGGCCCCGGCTTTCTTTAAAAGCCTCAGGAGTTCAACCGCCTTGTACGCGGCTATGCCTCCCGTAACCCCGAGAAGGATATGTTTGTGCTCAAGCTCCATGATGTAATGAGATAAACTTATTTAGATAAAATGTCAAATCAGAGCGTTTGCTGAAGAAAAGAAATGGCGTCCTTATTGAAATAATTATTGGCCGGCTTTGATATTAAATTCTTTTACCCGTAATTTATAATCTTCAATCCGCTGGTTCAATTGATTTACTTTTTGATTATAGGCATCCAGCTTTGAAGAGGTATTGATGGTATCTGCCTCCTTCAACAACTGGTCTCTTTCCTTGGCAAGCGCTTCATTTTCTTTATAAAGGGCCTCTCTCCAGACCTTAAACTCTTCCAGGGTCAGATCCGGGTTCAACACCCTGGTTTCACCGGGCGGAGCAGTTTCTTCTTTTTTCTCAGAAGGATTTTGGGTTGGAGAGGAATGATATCTTTTGGCCGACTCTCTCTGGTCCGCAGGGATTTTAGACAAATCATCCGTATACACCAAGGCCCCGTTTTGATCCTTGTACTGATAAAATTTCGCTTCCCCGTCAGGGGAGATCAGGATCGACCCCAAGAAAATGATACAAAGATACGCTATTTTAATTCTCATATGTCCACCTGTTGCCATCGATTATTTTTCTACAAAAATTTTGATGATTTGATTCTTCTCATTCAAAAAATAATAGATATACCAGCCTTTATCCAGTTTTGCAGAAATCCGGTTCCCATTCAGATCCATGATTTCAACAGATGAAGAAAGGTCCAGGGAAGAATCATTCACAATGATTTCCTTTTCATGAACCTCATCGATCACCCCGCTGCCGTTATATTCCCCAATCCGGACGGGCTGTTTTTCCGGATTTCACCGGTTCCCGGAATTTCATTGATGGTCTCCAAAACCGGGCCTTCGGCAAAAACCATAACGGACGGCATCATTGCCAGAAAAAAAGACAGATGATAAACTGCTTCATTCTTAAACCTCTTTTATTGATTGTTCCTCCAGTAAAACATCCCCATAGGTTCAGCGAGTTTAGGCATCTCTTCAGTAGTCCCGCCGGAACTTGAAAAGATCATCAATTCCACCGGCCGGTCCGCAAATCCGATAAAGACAGGGTTGTGAAGCATCCCGGATTTCCTGATGCCGGTGGGCGCAACAAGAATCGCATTTCCGTTGCCGTCAACCAAACCGATATCGATCAAATCCTTGGAATCGATCAATCTGTCCTTGCTATTATCAAATTGCGCCGAAGTCAACCGGCCGCCGGAGCAGGCATCCACCACATGGACGATGGAATTACCGCCGCCGGAACAGGGAGAGGTATCCGGTGTAAATGTGATATATATCAGTTTGTTGTCCCGCACAATGACATCTTTAATGATTCTTTCTCCTGCAATGGGCAGTTTAAAATACCAGCCCGCATTGGCTCCCGTTGTCTTAGGAGAATGGATCGTCGGATCAGGGTCCGGGTCCTGCCCGGCGGTGGCATCACAGGCCACTGTCCAGTCCGGTGTGTTATTGCTCAGAACCCGCAGATAATCCCCCAGGATATACCCGCCGAAAATCGCCGTCTGCTCCAGCAATTGAATATTCTGATTCAAATTGGAAAGCTGGGGGGTTCCTCCTTCTATAAATGTTCCCGGATATTCGGAATTATCCGTATCATCGCCAAAATCCCAGATTCCGAATACATACTGGCTGTCCGTGGACGTCCGGTCATCCTCTTCCAGAAATTTTCCCGTCCCGAAAAAAACCATATACCCCTTTGTTTCCCCTGTGGCCTGCACAGGTCAGGGTATTATTCTCATAGCCGGAATGGCAATGCGCCATGACATCGGGTTTGGAGGTAATCGGTTTTCCGGGAACGGAAAACAGCGGAACAGGGTTGCCGCCGGCATCTTTAAAAGCGACCTCCCAGTTGGCCGGGTCCGTATCCCTGATATCAAATTTCCAGAGATTGCCTTTGAGGTCACCGGCATAGACATAGTCTGCGATCAGATCAAAATCCACATCCACCACGGAAGGGGTTGAGAGCCCGTTGCAACCGGCCGCTCCCGTATCGATTTTCTTTAGCAGGGTCCCATCGGCATTCAGTATATACAGCACGCTTTTATCGTTTGTGGATCCATAACCGTTGCCAAAGATAACCACCCATTTTTTCTTGCTGATATCTTCATTGGCGGTTGCATTGGATTTAACAATAATCGGCATGCTGTAGGAATACCCCATGTCATTATCGGCAGCAACGGGATATTCCCATTTGACCATGCTTTTGATGTCATCCAGGTCTGAATTATAGGTTTTGGTATCGGCATTCGTAATATCAAGGCCGTAATATCCTTTTCCGCCCTTGCCCAGGCCCCCCACCAGCAGGGTGATATTACTGCCGGCTTCCCCGTCCACGTCCACATTTTTTCTGGCAAAGGGGGTCAGATCCACAAAGAACAAATGTTCATAGCCGGACTTATAAAAACTCCGGGTGGGGTCACTGTCATTATGGAAATTATCCAGGATCAGATTCGGGACATAGGCGAATCTTTCCTGTCCGGTCAAGGCATTGAAGGCATGGAGCATCCCGTCATTGCCGCCGGAATAAAGGGTGTCCCCGATCAATAGCGGTGCGGAGTGAACAATATCCCCCAGTTTTTTGGTCCGGGATCGAAAGCCGGTAATCTCTTTTCCCTTGATATAATCCACCACATTGGCATCAGAATTCAACAAAACTTTTTGCGCCGCGTTCAGGGAGGCATAATCAAAGGCAATGGCGGTGTCCGCCACCGGGTCGTAGGTGACGATATTCCTGTCGGCCCAGTCAATGAGCTGCAATTCATCCGATGCATGCCAGAGAATATCGGATTCGTCTTTTTTTATTTCCCCTGTTACCGGATCAACCGGATAGGCTGTAACATCACCGATCCATGAACCGGAAACATAACTGGCCTGATACAGGACCGTATCCGTATTCAATTCATCCCCATTCACCGACACCGATGCGCCGGACGACATCCTGGAAGCAATATTAGAGGTGACATCCACCAGGGCGGTAACAAGCTCCTGGGGATCCGCGGCGCTGAAGAAAAGCCCCCGTCCGTTGATGGCGGCATGATAGAGGTCATCGATCTTCTGCGCGTCACCGGATGTGGGGTTTGGCCAGGGAGGGGTGCTGCCGTCTAAAAGACAGGAATGGTAATTGCCCGGGGTAAGGGTCCCGGTGACGCCGAAAGAAACCGTATAGGTCACCATATGCTGATGGTTTGCAGGGTCGCAGGAATTGGTCGGGACAATATTATCCAGGGAATCGGCAATATCGTTTTTATAATATTTCATGGCCACATCGGCCAGGGTATTGGAATATGAATCCGCATAGGGAGATCCGTCATAGGGTGAGGCTGTATTTGCATCCTGGTTGCCTACGGAAGGATCGGATCCGTTCCAGTAGCCGTCGGTCATGACAACGGCAAAGGATTGCTGGCACCCGCCCCCGTCTTCGGCCGCAGCATAGGGAGAAGCACCAAGCCCACCGGTATTCCCGTCATCCACATCAAAATATTTCCCCACATTGTCCAGGGCCAGCCGCAAAGGAGTCCCACCGCTGGAATCCATGGCATAGAGCATGGACAAAAGATTGTTGGTTTCATCAATTTCAATGCCGGCTCCGCTGGTGGATACAAATTTTACGGCATCGGCGCTGGTGGAACTCTGGGTGCTGGAACCATCCCGGGTCACCCTGACATAACCCGAGGTGCCTGCCGTAAAATTAAACTCACCCAGTTCAACCCACTGGCTGTAATTGACCTTCTGGTTAAGCCTGAATATGGAATCCCCGCCGGAATGATGCACCGTATACTTGGCATTGGTATCCCGGGTGCTGGCATAGGTATACCAGACATAGACCTTATAATTCTCTGTTGAGGGAATGTCCGGCCTCCAGGTGGCGTAACTGCCTGAATTGCTGGTATACCGGGAGCTGCTTTCGTATTCATTGCTGGCGCTGGATTCCCCCCAGGACCCGCTTTCCTGGTATCTTGAATCCTTATTGTCAATGATGATGCTGTCGGTTTCCACCTGGATGGGCAGAACCGGCTGTCTCAAACCGGCATTGATGGAATAAAATCCTACATAAACCCAGGAAAGATCGTCAATGGCCCCTGCAACGGCTGCCTTGGCCGTCAGCTCCCTTTTCCGGTAAAATGAAAACCAGTTGGCAAAATTCTGGAGGTCTTCCACATCGGTGGCATAGCCCGTCAGATTCCCGTCTTCATCGTATTTGCCGGCCTTTGCCCAATTCGGGACAGAGACATGGCTTACCAAAAATAATTCCTCAGGCCCATCAATATAATCTTTCGAAGCACCAATCGAGTTATTATCATCAAACCGGTAATAGTCCCTGCCGTCCAGATGGCCGTCACTGTTCCTGTCTACAAAATTTACCAGATAGACTTCTCCCGGGTCCCATGTGCCGTCGCCATCCAGATCATTGGCCATAAAATAATGAGCGTTTTTGATGCTGATGGTTTCGGTATAAAACCGGACCGCATCGGCGCTGTAGGTGCTTATGCCAGGGATATCCGGATCAAGCATCACGTATTCCGTTCCATCATCAGCAAAATCGAATTCACCCAGATCGTACCAATCATTGTCTTGCATATTTAATGGGCCTACCGTATCGGTGATGCCATTATGATAAACCTTGTAATAGACCGTAGTATCTCTAGCGGCATTTAATGTCCAATGGACCTTAATTTTATATTTTCCGGCAGAAGGAAGATTCGGAGTCCATTTGACCCAGTCATTAACAGCATCATTAGCCGCTGAAGTATAATAATAATTGACCCCAATACAACCATTACCAGTATTGAGATTCCAGGCTGCTGGCGTGTTCAAAGAAAACCAGCATCACTGTTGTCAACAACAATGTCAACAGTGTCATGTTTGGAAATAAAAAAATATTCCCCGTCCATGTTGAATTTTGAACTGGTGGCCGTGGTATTGTTGGGGTTGGACCAGGGTTCGTCAATGCTGGCGTCGGTCTTGTTGGGCCAGGGGGCATAATGGGCATTTGGATTATAAAAAATCTTATTATAGCCATGCCACTGGGACTTCCATTCCTTTCTTTGGTCTCCAGTAATTGCATCTGAGCTGTTATAGACCCTGTCGTTTCCATTGATATAGGCCGAATCCGGATATAAATAATATTGGCCCTCATAAGTCCCTTCATTTTCCTGGGTCATGAATTCCCAGTCCATGCTGCCTGAATTGTCCAGGACAAACATGATATTGGACGGCGCGGACTGGGCCTTGGTTTCCATGGGAACATCACTGATATCCACAATACAGGCGCCCTGGGCATTCCGGATCAGGACAGAGAGAAGAATCAGGACAAAAGCAAGATATCGTGATCTGGAAATCAGATTATTACAGCCGCACCAAGACCAGGCAATTATATCCATGATTCCTCCTAAAACTTTTTTTTATAACCGATTTCAATGATGGACTGCCCACCATTCCATTGGGACAAGCCGAACACGGAATATTCATAGGTCCTTGGGGACGATATATCTAAAGAGCCTATTACCTTTCTTAAATTGGCGGCAAAGAAAGCGTTGGGATCAACAACGGAAGGATCGGAATTGTCATTGACATTCCCGCTGGCCGGGCCCAAATTCTGCCAAGCTGCCGGTGTGGAGAAATCAACGGTATTATCGTTCAGCCAATCATGCCCGGTTGTTTCGGCAATGAGCTGCACCTCAGGATTGGCTTCCTGTTCTATCCGCTGGGCGCCTTCATAAACGCCTGCCTCGGCATAATAAAAATTCTGAGTGTGGATTTTCTCATTCCGGACGATTTTAAGCTCAACCGTACTGGTGGTGGAGGCGGAGATGCCGATGATGGTGAGGACCGCCAATATGACCAATGCCAGAACAATGGCGGAACCGTTTTCATTCTTCAAAGGGCTGATAATCGTTTTCATAGCGGCTCCAAATCGGTTTAGGATTTTAGATGTCTCTTGCTTTTAAAAATGAGACCCTGCTTCTTTCAACACCGGAAGGGTCAAAGACCTGGACCAGAATTCTCATGGCATCATTGGTTCCGTCTGCATCCAGATCCGACTGGTTCTGTATGGTCATCTGAACCCGGTAGCCGTCCGCATTCACAACATCGCTGTTGACCACATTGTTGAACGGGGTCAGGAGGGTTGACTCAAGCCGGCCCTGGGCAAAGGCGGACGCTTCTAAATGTTTTCTGGCGCGGGCATTGCCGTTCACCGAAGAGACCTGCATGGTGGCAACCCCCAGGATGCCAATGGAAAGATAGCCATGGCAATGAGAATTTCGATAAGGGTAAAACCCGCAGACCCATTTGAACCCCATTCTTTTTCAAAGGACCGGTTAAAAATTGATTCTGGCCTTTTCATGATCTTTCCCCGATGCATTTTTCAAAAAATATTTCGAAATTTGATAACGGCCGTAACCGCTCTGTTATCCGCTGCCCTTCTAAGCTCCCGGGCATCTGTTGTGGCTGTGATGCTCACTTGAACCGCCCGTATATCCGAAAGGGTAGCAGTTGGATTCCCGCTTCCGTCAAGATAGGTAAACAAAAGGGTTTGGATATTTTCGGCTATGGCTTGGTTGGCCCCTGCGCCGACGGCCCGGCCGATATCCATATCGCCGTCGGCCAGACTGTCAAATAAGGAATATTGAATGGTTTGAAACTCATCGGATTCATCTGTGGTTCCATCACCGTCATTATCCAGCCCGTCATCAGCCACGGAATAGGTAAAGCTCAAAGGATTCCCGTTGGAGCCGTCACCGGCATTGACAATTCCCAGGGTCTTTGGAGTTTTAAGGTCAAACCCGGCCATCTGGATATCCCTTGTCATGATGATCAGGGCATTCCTGATGTTCTGCTGCATCTCAACCACCTGATTCTGCGTCATCTGCGAGTCCTGCTGGCTGGTATATTGATTGACGACAAGGCCGACTATAATGCCGAATACGGCCATGGAGACAAGAAGCTCAACCAGGGTAAAGGCTTTGTTGTTTTTATGGAATTGATATCCCTGCATCATCATTAATTCCAGTTTACACCATCGGTACTCATTTCAATCCGGATATTGCCGGCCGTATTCACGATAACCCTCCGGTAATCCGTGTTGCTGTAGCGGATAAACACGGTCCCTGCATTTCTGGGGAGGCCCCGGGCTGTAAACCCTCCGGTATTGGCGACAAAACTGGTATTGTACATATCCAGGTCAGAAGCCAAGGTCTCTTGTTTGATAATGGATTCGGAAGCATCCAGGGCGCTGTTGCCTGCGGCTGCGCCGGGGCCGTTATCTACAAAGGCGGTATATCGATCATTGGCCAGGTCAAATACAATCACGGTGGTGGCATTGTCCTTGATGGCCCTGAGTTTCATTTCCTGGAAGCAGGACACAATATCCCGGGTCGCACTTTTTAGCCTGCTTTTAGGCAAAAAAGAAAAAAAATTGGGAATGGCGATACCGGCCATAATTCCAATGACCGCGATCACCGCCATCAATTCCACTAAGGTAAACCCTGATCTATTATTTCTAAACCTGATTGCCATAATCATTTATCCTGCAAGAATGATGCAATATGATTAAGAATTATACTAAAAACATTCGAAATACAAGGCTTGCAAGGCATAAAATCAGGTTGCCATCCAAATGAGAAATCATGATTCACAACCCATTTTTGATTAAATATCACCAAAGCAAATGAAATATCACACCTTCAGGTGCTTATTGGCCTCCATATCAAACCACATGGCAAATAAAGAAAACTGGCTTGAACTCATAAAGGAGAACATGGCAGCCAAAGCATTGACGGCAGGAATGTGCCCGGTGAGTGACCAAACAATGAAAACCCTTGAAAACAGAACAAGGGTGGATAGACCAAAAATAAATCCCAGGAAATAAAAAAAAACAAGGGGATGAAAATCCCGGATGATGTATTTTTCCTTCATCCGCCAGAAAAAAAGCTTGATCAGAAGCCAGCCAATGGTAAAAATGACCTTATGAATCCGGATGCCTGACTTTTCACCAATATTATAGACCGGTTCCACCGGTACATCCGTGACCTTGAAATTTTCCACATTGAGCCGGACCAGGATATCGTTAGGCTGCCCGTACCTCTTGTACATTTTATCCCAGTCAATGGCGGCCAAGGCTTTTTTGTTGATCACCGTATACCCGGACTGGGAATCGGCAATGTTCCAGTACCCTGAAGTAATTTTTGTCATGAGGGAGAGAAACCCCGTTCCCCAGATAACGGACCGTGGGTATTTTTTTAAAAGGCCTCGCCGGTGAAAAGGCGATTGCCTTTTGAATAAATCCGCTGCCCCGCTTGCCACCGGATCAAGGAGGGCCGGGAGGTCCGAGGGGTTCATCTGGCCGTCGCCATCCATTCTAACCGCCAGATCCATGCCATGGTCACGGGCCCATTTATAACCCGTCGCAAGTGCCCCGCCGCAGCCCTGGTTTATATCGTGTTCGATTAAAAACAGGTGATCAAATTTTTTTCTGACAATTTTTAACCTCTTTTGCGGTATTGTCAGTACTGACATCATTGATTACTAAAATTGCGTCCACATAATCAGGCATCTTTTCTATAACTTTTCTGATCTGACTGGCTTCGTTATGTGCCGGAACCACAACACAAACTGTCTGATTTTTATACACAAGTCACCTCACTCCAAGAATAAAAGCACAGGATTTCAAAAATTCATTTTCTGTAAAAATCATTCCCCTGATTTACAGCCTAATCTATATGCAAAATAAAACAAAAAAAAACCCCCAAGCACAAAAATCCATACCATCTGAATTATTCGGCCTGTAGTAACCCCTATAAAACCATATGCAAATGTGCTTCCGGAAATAGTCGTGATAATTCCGGATAGACTTTCTGCAAAACCAATATTACCGGGCAATATTGTAATCATCGTAAGGGAACTGATGCTCATGACGATTAAAATTACAACCTCTAAATCAATGGGATAATTTATCGAATCAAATATGATTTTTGTTTGAAGTGTCGATATGAATAAAATGACAAATTTTAGAACAACAAGATTTTTAATTGTCCTTTTATTCTTTTGCAACATGGAAAACCCATTTTGAAAATTCTTTAAATGCCTTGTTATAAAATTATTGGGTTTACACGAAGGGATCTTGACAAACGTCATAACCAGGCTTCCTATGAAAATAAAAAGAAACAAAAAACTGAGTTCTATGCGAATGGGCTGCAGACTCAAAGTAAGATATATAGTCGTCAAAAAACCTAAAAAACTAGACGTCATTAACATCAATATCAAGCTTACTGAGAGAGAAGATGTATAATTGGCGATGGAGAGTTTTTTTTCTTTTTAAGGTAAATGGCGTTAGAAACAGCTCCAGCTCCCATGGGCAGGTAATTAGCTATAGACCTTACTGCAGATAGTCCAAAACATTCCATAATCGACAAATGAATTCCAAAAACTTTGCAAAGAACCTTGATTTCTATTCCCAACAGAAACTGAATTAAAATATATAAAGCAGATAATATTAAAAAACTTCCCATATTGATATTTTTTATATCTTTAATATGTTCAAGTATATTGGGGCTGATATAATAAATACATGGCAATAAACCCAATAACAGAAAACATCTTAAAATGCTTTTTCCATTCATTCTTTTAACGATTATGTGAAATAAGAAATTTAACAGGGAATGCGACTATTGATATCGCAAACATACACAATTTATCTTTTGAGCTGAGCTGGGCCTTGGCAATGGATCTCCACAATTCAAAAAGGATTTTCAAATATAAGAGAATGGTAAATATCTTTATTGTTTTTGAAAACAAATTTGTTTTATATCTCTCTGCCTTTTGCCGTATTGTCTCTTCCCCATGTTGCATTCTTCTAAACCATATTGCCTCCGGATTGCATGCAAATTGACCCATAAATGATAGTTCAGACAATATGATAAGATCTGCTCCCATTACCTGAGTATTGAGTCGGACGTTTCTCATGGCATCCATACGCACTAATCCGTATATGGGGTTCATCGCCCCCCATAAAACAAACATAAAGCGTGTAACTGGGTCAGAGCATCTTGTGTCATAAAATGGAGATTTTTTTCTACCGGCTGGTTGGATTTATCAATCCATATGGTTGTTGCAAAAGAAAGGACTGTGCCGGGAGATTCCTGAAGTGTTTTCATGCAGGTCGATATGAAGTTTTTGGACCATAAATCATGACCTCCGGCAAACATGAAAAACTCGCCCTTTGCTTTTTTAAAGACCTTAAAAAAATTATTATGGGCGCCTATATTCACGTTGTTCCTGATATACTTGATCCTGCTGTCTTTTTGTGCAAATTCAATACAGATACACTCAGTTTGATCTGTTGAAGCATTATCGGATATAATAAGTTCAAAATTTTCATAATCCTGATCAAGTATTGATACGATGCTTTCCTTTAAGTATTTTTCTTCATTAAATACCGGCATACCAACGCTGATTAGTGGTTTCAGTTTCGCACCTCTTCTCTTATTGTTTTATCGATATACAATACTCAACCTATTTAAGTGGCACATGTGCTAAATATATTATGGTAGAACTCATCCAGCCGAGGTTATTAATCGCAAAAGATAATATCCATCCTGTGAAAACTCCAGGATTGTATGGGATTTCAAAAAAAATGCTCCATCATTTGTTGTTCATGATCAGTATATTTTTGAGCCCAGGTATTAAAAAGCTGAAAATTAACAAGAAGATGGGTAAAGCCTCTTTCATAAAGTTTTTCCGCAACATAAAGACCTGATTCAGCATTTTTAGCAAAGTCTTTAAGAAGTTCAATAGAAAACTCAATATGTCGATCCGAATAATATCCTCTATTGCCGAGATATACTCCAAGAATTTTTGAATCATAGCCCAGATGCGCATTGGCATATTGATATGCAGCGTACTCTGGCCGGTATGTCTGGATATATTCATCCCGAGTGATATCCCCAAAAATAAAATCCATTGGTTTATCGAGCTTAAAACGATTTACCAGATAAATAGAATTAAGTCCCATCATAACTAAAAAAGCCCGGAAAGAACTATTTTTTTAGGAACTTAGATGTAAAACAAGCCCGGTTCAATAGTTGTGTTTGAAAATTGTAAAGGCCATACATCGACAAAATAACCAGAGGGGGCAAGATTGCTGAAAAATAACGGATACGGGTGGCCGTGTGCGCACAGGAATAGAGAAGAAAAAGTACTGAGAAAAATAACAGAAGCAGCTTTTCCGTTTTTTCCTGCCGTGTTCCATATCGAATACGCCAAAAAGCGAATAAAGGCAGCAATAGTAAAAAAGGATTTACCTTGCCGTCAAAATATTGGGGATTATCATCCTGACCCTGAAAAAATACCCGCAAAGGGATCAAGGCAATTTGCAGCCAAGATTCTCCATAGATCTCTCGGCGAATCCGAATATGGGATATCGGAATTTGCTCCTCCATCTGAACATCCGGTTTTGTTTCCAAGTTAGATTCCGTTGAATTAAAAAATTGGTTGTATAAAGGATAAACCGGATTCCCTGTCCATGCTATATTCCTCACCATCCATGGAGAAAAGACAATCATTGCCGTAACGACAAAAGCAGCGCAATATCCGATCGCTTTTACAGCATATCGGTTTTGTCCGGTATGATATCGTGCATATACAAATACTATAAAAAGGCTTAACAAAAACAACCCAATCAAACCATTATATTTTGTCCCCACAGCTAAACCACACCACACTCCGCTGAGGATTAAATATTTCAGCTTAAATCCTGATTCAACCCAGTCGAATAGATAAAGCAGGGAAGCAAATAAAAAGCAGATCAGCCCGAGGTCGACGTAAGCTGTTGATGAGAGCCGGACAATCACAGGAAGGCTGAGAAAAAGCAAAGCTCCAAATAGAGCATAGGTCCTGTTAATCCGGCGGGCCACATATTGGTAAATCATTGCAGCCGTTATTAAAGCAAAGGAAAAATGGATAAAGGTGGGTATAATATCATTTTTGAAATACAAAGGGATTAGGTACAGCAAATCAAGATTCATGGGATAATACGAAACAATCAGATGTGGAATTTCATACACCCCGCCATGCCGAAGATAGAGTTTTGGAATAAACAAATGGTGGGTAAGGGCATCCCGGTTTACTGGCGGGACACTGGCCAGAAGAGAAATACAGGATATGGTTCCTGTAATCAGCATTGCATAAAAGATATTGAGTTTGGGAATCTTCAGATTTAAAAAAAGCATGGGACTAAAATTCAATTCATTCCTTTGTTTTCATGATACCGTGGTTGTGAAAAACCTCGGCTGGAATCTCCCCGAGGTACAATTTCCCGTCAATCACAAACCCAGGGGTTCCTGTCAAATGATATGCTATCCCGGTCTGAATATCTTGTTGAAGTTGGGTCCATAACCGGGGATCCTGAAAAACGGGATTAATATCATCCAATGTAATTCCTGCCTGATCGGCAATATCTCTGATATTGACGGACTCTGTTTTGTGGGAAATATCGAAAAGGATATCATTAATATCCCAAAATTTTTCTTTCCCGGTAAAAAAAGTGCGAATAAGGCAAGTCTTGCTGATCCAACATGAAAAGGCTCTTTTACAATAGGGTTAACAGTGTGGTCCATGGGGAAGTGCCGGTGAACAAGCCTGATTTTATCTGGACTACGCCTGAACCATCCGTACGAAAGGAAAAATGCATTTTTGCATTGAAAACACAGATAATCTGAGAATTCTTCAATGACCAGGTCCGGATTTTCTGCCCCTATCCATGGATGTCCATCCTGAGTAGTACCAGTTACGATTTCACTGGAAATACCTGGAGGAGAATAATGCCAATAGGCCGGAAAATAAAAAATCAACAAAACAGCAATTGTTCCAAAAATTATCAGAAGGCCTCCTGTTATTTTCGGATAGGATAAAAGATATCGTACATCCAAAAGAAATGATTTAAAAATCGGCTCGTAATGGAACCTTCTGCGGATCAGCCATGAAAAATACAAAAGAAACAAGTTCACTGCATAGCTGAGAATACACATGATACAGTAGCTTTTAATCCGGTAGGTGGATATAAATGCCAGGAAAAGGCTATATAAAACAAAACAAACAGAGACTAAAAACAGAATCGTCCATACCCGCTTGCCAAGAGCTTCCTTGGTCCATGCAAAGGACAGCAGAGCCAAAAAAAAACCATACCCCCATATCGCCCAAACCGATACCGGGACGTTCAATAGTATAGCCCAACGGCTCTGGGATACTGTGTCACAGTTAAGAGAGCGAGAAATGGCACAAAAGCTTTGGTACCCGATATCCATATATACCTGGTAATGGGAGATTGCAAGATATACGGCATCTCCTAAACCCACTATTGCAATCAAAACCACGGCAAAGAAATAATATGAAAAGGCTAAGGGGTTAACAGGTTTTTTATTTTTCAGCCTTGTCATGGTTTTTATTCCAACGAATTTGGTCGTTAATGCTTAATATCTTAGCATGCTTTCTGATCAATCAAGGGCAAACTTTTTTATATGAATTTGCCAGCTCCTGCAACTGGGTTGAAATAAGAAGCGACAGGCCTGGGATGTCAAAATGAACACCCATTGGTTCTTTTGATACCTCATTTAAAACATTTTCAAATTGTTTTAATCCAGGGACCTGGATTAAAAGCTGAATGAATTTGGAGGCCTCTTCAGAAGAACCTCTTTTCATCCGGTTATCGGCAAGCGCCAGCAAGATAGATTCTTTTTTAGGGTTCTGTACCCAAGCCAGATTCAAAAACCAATAACCTCGGTCAAAATATCCCATATTGGTAAGGCAAACACCACACCTCCCAAATAGGTCCAGTTATTCGGATCCGAATGAATACATCGCCTAAAATGCGTAACAGCAGAGTCAAATTCTTTAATTTTCATATGAATGAATGCTTTTAGAAAATGGAGATCCGGATTGGACGGATTGGATTTCAGCAGGTGGCTCAAACCTCCCAAAGCTTCTTCATATTTTCCCAGCATGGCAAGAGAATCAGACAGAACCAATTGTGCGAGCAAAAATTCCGGCCGTATGTCAAGAGCCTTTCGTGCATTTTCAACAGCCTTTTCATAATTTTTTAATCTATAACAATAGATTGACGCTATATTACTGTATAATCCTGCTTTATAATAGGCCTGATCGTCTCTTAAAGTTAAAGCTGCCTGATAAAGCTCAATTGCTTTTTCAAATTGCCCACTCGGTTCGTAATAGCCCAGAGCTAAGAAAGATAATGGCCTGGCTGATTTTGGTGCTTTTTCAGCCGCATCCTGCCACAGGCTCTGGGTGGATTGCCAATCCCAGTTGCGGATATAAGTGCTGAATCCAATACCAGTCATTAAGGCACAAACAAAACATATCAGCAGGTAATACATGGATTTCCGGCTGGTCTGATAATGGCTTAACATCTTTTGAATACCCATTGATACGGGCAAAAATAAAAACAAACTTGGCAGATAGTTCCGGTGTTCAAAAATCATTTCCAAAGGAAGAATGGTCGATTCGATAACATGATTACCAAAGTAAAAAAGAACTGCAAAAGAAAGAATCGGATTCTTTTTGATACACCATAACGATAACCCGATCATAAGAATTACGATACTGATCGCAAATATGGTATGCCAGGGCTGAAATATAGATACGGCATAGGTGACATCATGGGTTATGCTGAATCGTTCAGCTATCGGATAAAAAATCTGCGAAAGATAGAATAAAAGTACACTGGGCTGGGTTAACAGCCGCTGACCCATGGAAAAAGGCTTTGCCCGATAGGTATCCAGAATTTGAGTTAGCCCTTTTTCAAAAAAGAGCACGACTCCAGCACCCCCTATCAATATGGCAACCGTGATGATAATGATTATTGCTTTTCTCTGAACAGTCTTTTGTGAGAGATCCTGGAAAAAAACAAATTCTATTAGCAATAAGAATGCGGGAAGGAGTATGGCATTGTTTTTTGAACCGAGCCCCAATAAAAAAAGAAAGACCACATAGTCCGGTAAAAATTATTCGAAACGAAAGACCTTTGCCCATACGGGCTTTTAAAAAACAAAAATATTCCCATTATATAAAAAAAAGCTGCCAGAGATGCCATTCTCTGGACGATATAAGTCACGGCCTGAATCTGAATCGGATGAATGGCCCAGAGAATAGCTGAAAGCAGGGAAATGGAATATATCTTTTCCTGATCCCAGCTCCCGGCATTGGGAGTCTTCATTAGTTGAATAACCGTTAAATACAGAATTAATGCGGTTAGTATGTGAATAGCGATATTGACCAGATGATATCCGGTAACATCATCCTTCCCTAAAAACCAGTTCAAGGCAAGGGAAAAATTAGAAACCGGACGATAGAGGGTATTTTCGCAAGACGGGGTGGCGTAAAGACTGGCTTTAATTGAAGCCCAGTTTAATACATGCATATGAATTTTTAGGTTTTCTGTAATATTATCGTAATCGTCGAACTGCCATGGACTATTAAGGGTTTGAGAGTAAAGGAGGCAAATGAAACTGAACAGGAGTATCGAAGGTTTTAAAAGAGGGAAGGTCTTTTGCAAAAGGGCCATTAATAATTCCGAATGAAAAAACTATAATACAAAATGATAATCTGATTTAAAATTATAAAGAGGGAAAGCAATCTCTCTCCCTCTTTATAATCAAATAAAAGCCTTAATAAGAACCTACTGTATAAGTTTTACATAGGTTTGACCAGCCCAATAACCTGCCGGGTTTGCAGCTGAAGTCATGGGCGTTCGATAATCAGCAGGACACCTGCCGCTTGCATCCGTAACAGTTATTGTAATAGTCCCATTGGCTGTACCGGCAATAGCATAAGTATTCAAATTTGTCAGGACGGCAAAGCCACCGAGGTTGGTGGTGGTCGGAAGATTAACCCGTGTGGGAACGGAAAAATAATCTGCAATACGACCTGCAACATTGTTTGCATCGCTTTCAGCCCCCTTGCAATAGGACTTATTCCTGTATGAAATAAAGTTCGGGATGGCTATTGCAGCCAGGATACCGATGATGGCTATAACGATCATCAATTCGATCAGGGTAAAACCTTTATTGTTTTTAAATAGTTTCTTCATGTGGGCCTCCTAAATTTAATGTTTAATGGGAATGATTCTATTCCAAGTCATGATCCAGTTATAGCAATATACATACCAAGGTTTGAAAATTTTCCTATAATAGGCTGCGAGGCTTTTAGATAGAAGGTTTTTTTTAACCTTATCAATTTATGTCCATATTTGAGTTTGTGGCTGGGAACAAAAAGAAACAATTTTTGTTCTGCCATGACAAAATTTGTGAACGAACCCCATGAATCAAGATCGGCTATTCACTCTCTTCCATTACCGGCCCGCCTTTATCCAGCCGATACCGCATGGACCGCAGGCTCAGATTCAGATATTCCGCAGCCTTGCTTTTATTGCCGCCGGCAAGTTCCATGGCCTTTTTCAGATAGGCCTGCTCGATGGTGTTCATGATCTCATCCAGATCAACGCCCTGTTCGACTTCATTGAGATCAAACCTACGGCCTTCAATGCCTTCCACCCAGCGGCGCTTTTTATGCATGGAAATGGTCAGGCTTTCCGGCAGGATGATATTGGTGGATGAAAGGGCCACGCTTCGCTCGATGAGATTTTCAAGCTCCCGGACATTGCCGGGGAAACTGTATTTGTTCAAAAAATCAATGGCATAGGAAGACAGTTTGGCAATATCCTTGCCCA
>JAAUSZ010000097.1 GCA_012031875.1 Desulfobacula sp. | reverse complement strand
GAGCCGGCCGATCTCGGCCTTATTGACCTGGAAAGGGTCTGCCACTGGGAGGCCATGACGCCGGGAAACCCGAAGACGAATGAGCCGGGGAAAAAAATGGCCAAACAGCCGAAAAAAAGGATTATTTTTCGGTTTGAAAGGAGAGACATAATTTTTTCAATTCCGCGTTCCGGTTTAAGAGGGGATCATCCAGGACTTTTTCAAACAGCCTTGCTTTTATTTTTCCGATCTTAGGCGAGGGAGGGAGATTCAAAAGGCCGGCGATCTCATGGCCTGAAATCTCAAGATCGTTGATATTGAAGGCGGAGGACCCATGGATCTCATCCAGGAGCCTTTTAAGCCGGACCCGGATATCCAAAAGGGTATAGGGGGATTTGGCAAGGTTCCCTTTTTTGTCTGCAATCCGCATCCGCAGAAAATCCCTGTACGAGAGACCATACTGGTCAAGCATGGACAAAAGCCTGCGCGCGGCCCTGGGTGTGGTGTCCGGGGTCAAAGGCCGCATATGGGTCTTGATCAGGGCCTTGATATACTCCCTGTCCCGGATTGGAAACCTTAAGGCTGAAAGGTCCTTCATCACCGCACCGGTATGGTCCTCGTGCCCGACAAAGGAGAGGCTTCCGTTTCCGGCCTTGCCGCATCGAATTTCCCGGCATCGTGCAGGAACCCGGCCAGTCTCATGACCGGAAGCCTTGCGGGCAGGGCATCCCCCACCAGTAGGCAATGCTCAAAAACGCTCTCCCCGTGGTGGGGGCCGCCGTCAAGACCGAAGCAGCGGTCCAGGCTGGGGAAAATATAGGGCAACAGCCCTGTCTCCTGAAGGGCCGCAAAAAACAGGGAGGGTTTTCCAGGGCCATGGCCTTCATGACCTCATGGCCCACCCTCTCCTTTGCAATCCCCTTTTCAAGCCGGTCCCGGCAGGCATGCAGCGCGTTGAGGGTGGTCAGGGAAAAAGACCCTTTCATGAGCGCGGAAAACCGGCAGGCCCTGACCATCCGGACCGGGTCCTCCCCTATTCTTTCCAGAGGGTCTTTGGTAAACCGGATGATCCTGTCCCGGATATCTTTTCGACCGTTAAAGGGGTCGATGATCTTTTCTGAAATCGGGTCAAAGGCCATGGCATTGATGGTGAAATCCCGCCGGGCCAGGTCCGACTCCGGGAAATCGGCGGACCGGCCCGTCCCGGGGACACCTCAATGCCGTTGACGAGGCATACGGAAAAGGATTTGCCCACCACCCTGACCTTTTGGTCCTGAAAAACCGATTCGATTTCAGGAATGGCGGCCTGGGTCAGGATATCGATATCCCCGGATTTTCTGTGCAGGAGCATGTCCCGGACCGCACCCCCGGCCAGATAGGATTTAAACCCGCGCTCCCGGAGCCTTTTCAGGATAAAAAGGGCCTCCGTCATTTAAAAAACCCCTGGGTCAGCACACCCATGAAAAGCAGGACGGAAACAAGGGAATTGATATGGAAAAAAGCAATATGGATATGGCTCAGGTCATGGGGCCGGACCAGATAATGCTCCGCTATCAGGAGAAGGCCGATCACGGCCAGGAAGATAAGGAAAACCGGGTGCATACCGAAACTCAGATACATGGCCAGAAGAAAGACAAAGGCCAGGCCGTGCAAAAAGCGGACACCCTCATGGCTTTTTCAGGGCCGATCTTTGCCGGCAGGGAATAGAGCCCCTCCTTTTGGTCGAACTCGATATCCTGGCAGGCATAGAGGATGTCAAACCCGGCAATATAGGCCAAAAGGCCGAGGCTTAGGAAAACGACCGCCCCGGACAGGGTCCCGGTCACGGCCACCCAGGCCCCGGCCGGGCAAGGGATATGGCAAACCCGAGAAAGAGATGGCAATGCGAGGTAAAGCGTTTGGTATAGGAATAAAAGAAAAGAAAAAACAGGACCGGAAAGGACAGGAAAAAACAGAGGCGGGACAGCATGGCCGCACTAAAGACAAAAACCAGGGAAGAGGCGATAACAAAAAGCCGGGATTCTTTTTTGGACAAGATGCCCGAGGGGATCTCCCTTGCCGCGGTCCTTTGGTTTCTTCCGTCCAGTTCCGCGTCAATGATCCGGTTGAATCCCATGGCCGCGGACCTTGCCCCACCATGGCCAGAAGAATCCAGAACAGATCCCACAGGGAAAAGGGATGGGATTCAAAGGCCATGGCCACGGCCGATAAGGCAAAGGGAAGGGCGAACAGGGTATGGGAAAATTTGATCATCCGGCCGTAAACCGGCAGTTTTTCTTTTATATATTCAATCATGTCAGGTTTCGGATCTTTCTCTTCAAGGGTTAATAGATACCATGGACAGGGGTTTTGCATTCAGGGCAGGCCCCGCCCGGAAGCAGGCGGTTTTCAACCCGGTATCCCTGGCGTTTCACCAGAAGGGCCTTGCAGGACCGGCAAAAGGTGTTTTCAGATGCAAGGCCGGGCGCATTTCCCGTATAAACATAATAGAGGCCCGCGTTTTGACCTGCCTCAAAGGCCGTCATAAGGCTTGACACCGGGGTGGACGGCCTGTCCGTCAAGCGGTAACAGGGATGAAACCGAGAAATATGCCAGGGAGTTTCCGGGCCCAGGTCCCGGGCAATATACTCAGCCATGGCGGTAAGCTCCTTCGGATCATCATTGAGTCCCGGAATCAAAAGGGTGGTCAGCTCCACGAATATGCCCAGGTCCAGCATATGCCGGATGTTTTCCTTGACCGGTTCAAGCCGAGCCTTGCAGTAAGTCCTGTAAAACTCTTCGGTAAAGGCTTTTAAATCCACATTGGCCGCATCCAGCCAGGGAGAGATCATTTCCAGGGCCTGGGGGCTCATATACCCGTTGGTGACAAAGATATTATACAGTCCCTTTTCCTTTGCCAGCCTGGCCGTATGAAGGGCCAGCTCAAAAAAAACCGTGGGCTCGGTATAGGTATAGGAGATGCTCTCACATCCGGCCTTAAGGGCCTCTTCCACAATCTTTTCCGGGGCCGTGTCCGCGCCCTGGATCATGCCGCTGTCCGCGGGCATCTGGGCAATTTCCGAGTTCTGGCAAAAGACGCATTTGAAATTGCATCCCACCGTGGCAATGGAATAGGAAAAGGAGCCCGGCTTTAAATGGAAGATGGGTTTTTTTTCAATGGGATCTATGCTCTTGGCGATGAGCCGGGGGTAGACCAGGGACAAAAGCCGGCCGTCTTGATTTTCACGAACATGGCAACGCCCTCTTTTTCCCTCTTGGATCACGCAGGCATGTCGGCAGATCCCGCATCGAACGGCTTTGTCGGAAAGTTTTTCATAGATCAGGGTTTCCATGCATCAGGACCTCATCCGGGTGGCAAGGCCCGTTGCCGGGTTATAGGCCTTCTGTGTCCTGAGCTTGAGGGTCAGGGCCTTGGTTCTGAATTTGGGGACGGGTCTGATCTCCATACCGATGAGGGTTCCGAAAATGGATTTCTGGACAAATCTGTTGTTTTCAATCCAGGCTGCGGTCCGGCTGCATGCAAAGGGAAACTGAAGGGTGGTTTTCCATTTGACGGGCACATTGCCCAGCATGCCGAACATAAGCTGCTTCAATTCCCAGATACTGAAAAAATTGGCATGGGAATAGATGCCGGGAACAAAGAATCCCTTAACCCGCCGGGCCATATTCAAAGGCGCATACCGGTTGAGCACGCAGATCACCACCCTGTCCTTGGCCACCCGGCAGGCTTCCTCAACGGCCTTGGCAGGCCGGTCCATGAATTCGAGGCTGGTGAAAAAAAAGGCGGAATCAAAATAATTGTCATCAAAGGGCAGATCCTCGGCAAGGCCCTTGTGAAGATCCACCCGGGTCCCGAATTTTTGGGAGGCCAGCGCCAGCATATGGGGAGAGGAATCAATGCCTGTCAGGCTCAGCCCCTTATCCTGAAGGGGGTCAAGGCTGACGCCGGTTCCGCAGCCGATATCCAGGATTCTCTGCCCTTTTTCTGGGGCCAGAAGGCGCATCAATAAATTGATTTCAAGATTGAGGCAATACTGATTCTTGGCCTTGGAAAACCAGGCGTCATAAGCCTCTGCATCCTTAAAATCAAAACTATAATCCATGATCTCCTAAATGATCTCTTTCACCTTTTCCATGAGCGCGCGGATGGCCCCCACGGCCGGGGAATCCTCGGGCAGATCCAGAAGAGATCTTCTCTCCATGTCGAATTCCAGGAGATTCTGATCATCCGGGATGGTACACAGGATGGGAACCCCGATCCGTTCCGCCTCTTCAAGAAAGGCCGGGCTCAGGACCTGCGGCGCCCGGTTGACGATGAGGCCCTTGTGCTCCACCGTGAGCTTGAGATCCCCCAGCATTTCATTGATCCGGCCCACGGCCCGAAGCCCCCTCAGGGCATAATCCGTGACCAGCAGGAGCATATCCACCCGGCCGCTGGTCCTCCGGCTCAAATGCTCCATGCCGGCCTCGTTGTCCACCAGAAGATAGGTATAGTTTTTCTCCAGCTCACCGGCAAACCGGTTCAGGATATTATTGACCATACAATAACACCCCTGCCCTTCCTGGCGGCCCATGACCAGGAGATCAAAGGATTGATGCTCCACCAGGACCTGGTTCATAAGCATTTCAAGATACAGGATCTTATCCATACCCGAGGGAACCCCCTGGGGGTCTTTCATAAAATTTTCACGGATGTCTCCCACGGTTTTTTCGATGGTCAGCCCCAGGGTTTCCCCGAGATTGCTGTTGGGATCCGCATCAATGGCAAGCAGCGGTTCATGGTGATGTTTTGTAAAATAGCGGGTGATCAGGGCCGACACCGTTGTTTTGCCGACCCCGCCCTTTCCGGCCAAGGCGATAATTTTGCTCATATCTGCTCCACATTTCGTTATTGAATATCATGCTGTATTAACATAACGCCGTCTATTTAAAAAGCAATGAATGAGCGGATTTATTTTCTTTTCCGGAACCAGTCCTTTTCCCCGTAAAGCTCCGTCAGGCAATCCGGGCAGATACCATGGGTGAAGGTGGCCCCGGAATGCTCCTCGATATAGGTGTCCACCTGTTTCCAGAACCCTTCGTCATCCCTTATTTTTTTGCATTTGGCGCAGATGGGCAAAAGCCCCCGGAGTATTTTAATCTCCACATGGGTTTTGATCCTGGCCAGGAGTTCCGCGGAATTAAAGGGTTTGGTGACATAGTCCACCCCTCCCGCCTCAAAGCCTTTGACAATATCTGCGGATTCGGTCTTGGCCGTCAGAAAGATAATGGGAATATGCCGCGTGGCAAAATCGGATTTCAGTTGCCGGCACACCTCATATCCGTCCATCTCCGGCATCATGATGTCCAGAAGGATGAGGTCCGGCTCATTTTTTTTGACAAAGGTCAGGGCCTGGGGGCCGCTTTGCCCCATGCCCACCTCATATCCGTTATCCGACAGCAGCTTCCCCAGGAGCTGAAGATTCCGGGGGTTGTCATCCACGACCAGCACCAGGGCTTTTCCGGTTTTCATCGAATCTCCTCCAAATTAAGATTGCACGGTTGAATCATTGACCAGGGTTGAAATGTGTTGGATCAATTGCGGGTAATGATCCAGGCCGGCCGGCAACTGAACCATATCAAATTTTTTGGCTTGCCGGGCCAGACTTTCCGCATACCGGTCAAGACAGGGATAATCAAATTGCTTTGCCAGCTCTTTTAGGGAATCTGCAAAAATCAGAATATCATCAATCACCATGGCTTGCTTCAGATCGGCCCAGACGGTTTTTTCAAGATGCATGAGCCGGTCCTGCAATTGCCGCATCCGGCCTAGTGTGTCAGGAGAGAAAGGGCTGTCTGAAATTCCGGCTGTCTGAATACAGGCCGTCTCAAAGGCAAGGTCCACGGCACCGGCATCCCCGGGGTCCGGGTCGCACCCGGTCAGGGCAGCCTGTTCAACCTGGCGGATATGGATCAAAAACCGGCTGCCCCGGTTCAAGACAGACTCCACCGTGATGGACCCGTTCATGATTTCCGCCAGGCGTTTTGAGATGGTGAGGCCCAGGCCGGTTCCCCCGTATTTATTGGCATCCTGGTGTTCCTGCTGGGAAAACATCCCGAAGATGGCGTCTTTCTCCTCCTCATGGACACCCATACCTGTATCTTCAATACAAATCAAAAGATCTCCCGGCCCCTTCCCGGAGGCATCCGGGAGATAGTCCACGCCAACGCGGACACCTCCATTGTCGGTAAATTTAACCGCATTCCCTGTGATATTCACCACAATCTGCCTGAGCCGGTTTTCATCCAAAATAAGGATGTCCGGGACCCGGGGCGGGAGATCCAGTTCAAATGCCAACCCTTTTTGCTCTGCTGGTTTGGCAAACATCTCTTTGATTTCCAGAAACAACCCGCGGATGTTAAAGGCCTTATGATGAACGGTGAATTTGTCCGACTCGATCTTGGAAAGATCCAGGATATCGTTTAAAAGCGCCAAAAGGGTTTTCCCGCTGGAGCGGATGGCCGATACATACTCCTTCTGGGTTTCATCCCGGACTTCCTGTTCCAGGGCCTTGGAAAATCCGAGGATCAGATTCAGGGGGGTTCTGATCTCATGGCTCATATTGGCCAGGAACTGGGTTTTGGCCTTGTTGGCCGTTTCAGCCGCTTCCTTGGCCGTCTTGAGTTCGCAGGTTCTCTCCATGACCATGGCTTCAAGGTCATCCCGGGCGCGGATCAGCTCTTTTTCAACAATTTTATGTTGCTCAAACAATTCAGACCGCATTTTGTCGATGAATCTGAGCTGTTCCGATATCTTCCTTTCCCTGGCCAGTTTTTTTTCATAGCCTTCGGTTTTGAGCCGGACGATAAAGCCCACCATTCCAAGACCGGCGATGATATAGATCATGATCATCCACCAGCTTTTCAGCGGGTGGACCGTTGCAATGGCCTGCATGGGAGTCCCCTTGTCCTGGATCAGGCTGTTGTTCTGCGCATTTGTAGGGAGGGGGGGCTGGAACCGCGGCGATGGCCAGTCATCTGCTCCGGAAAACGAGCCTGAAAGACAGACAAGAAAAAATGCCCATATCAGTTTTTTCATGAGGGACTCGCTATTTAATTCCCGTATCTCAGGGAGAGTTCGTGATATTTTTTAAGCTTTGCCCGGACCTTACCAAAAACCGTATCCCCGGGATACCGGAGGGCCTTATCCGGCTTTCCCGCGGGAACACCGGTTAAAACTTCTATCCCCTCTTCAATGCGGTTGACCCGGTAAAGATGAAACTTCCCCTGTGTAATGGCCTCGACCACATCCTGTCTTAACACCAGATTTTTAACATTGGCCCCGGGGATCATAACCCCCTGTTTTCCGGTCAGGCCCTTTCTTGCGCAGATATCAAAAAAGCCTTCGATTTTTTCGTTTACCCCTCCGATGGCCTGGATTTCCCCTTTCTGGTTCACGGACCCGGTGACCGCGATTTCCTGCCGGATGGGCAGGTCTGAAAGGCTTGACAGCACCGCGTACAACTGGGTGGAAGAGGCGCTGTCCCCGTCAATGCCTTCATAGCTCTGCTCAAAGGTGATGCTGATGCTCACGGACAGGGGATAATTCCGGGCAAACATCCGTCCCAGATAGCCTGAAATAATCATTACCCCCTTGTCATGGGTTTCGCCGGAAAGATCCGATTCATGCTCCACATTGACGATGCCGGGTTCTCCCATATAGGACTCGGCCGTGATCCGCGTGGGTCTTCCAAAGGCGATTTCACCCATGTCATAAACGGCCAGGGCATTCACCTGGCCCACGACCTCGCCCGTGACATCCATGAGAACCGACTGGTCTTCGAATTCCTCCATGACCTTTTCTTCATAGAGATTGTGACGGAACCGATGCTGGCTGACGGCCCGGATCACATCATCCTTTGAAACCAGGGAGGCCTTAGTTTTTTTGGCCCAGTAATCGGCCTCCTTCAACAGCCCGTGGATATGGCCGAACCGGAGAGAAAGCTTCCGCTGGTCTTCGGCCAGCCTTGAGGCGTATTCAATCACTGCCCATACCCCGTCCGGGGAAAAATCCAGGAGGTTTTCGGCTTTGCAGACCCTGGCAATAAACCGGGCATAATTAAGGGCCGTCTCAGGGGTAAAGGGGGTTTCATAATCAAAATCCGCCCGGACCTTAAAGATTTTATTGAACTGCGAATCCGCGGCCTGCAAGACCCGGAAAGGTTCATACCCGCCCACCAGCACCACCTTGACATTCAAGGGAATGGGGGCCGGTTTGAGGGAAGGCATGCCGTAGTCGGCCTGGTCCGGCATATCTTCAATCTGGAGCAGGGAATCCTGGAGGGTTTGCTTTAAGCATTCCCATACCGGGGGGTTTGTGAGCAGCGGTTCAATATTCAGCATCAGATACCCTTTGTTGGCTTTCAGCAGGGACCCGGCCTGGACCATGGTAAAATCCGTTTCAAAGGACCCGGCCACGGGTCTTTTCTCGATTTTGCCAAAAAGGTTCTGAAAGCTGGGGTTGGGTTCGGACACCACGGGCGCGCCTTTTTCCCGGCGCCTGTCCACCAGCACATTGACCTGGTATTTTTTGACAATGGACCCTGCCATTTCCGAGACGTTTTGTCCTTGGGCATCTCCCTTAACCCCCAGGAACAGGGCGATATTATGAATGATATCTTCCCGGACCTTCTTCAGATAGGTCTGGATCCCCTCGCAGTCTTTAAAATAATACCGGACCGGATCAATCTGCTCTGAAATCATCCGGCCCGTCATTTCCGCGGCCAGGTCTTTTAAAATGGTTTTCATTTCTTCGCCGAGCCGGTTGATTTCCAGAAGCGCGTCATTCAATGTTTCTTCGATCCGGGCGGCCTTCTCTTCAATTTCCCCGCGCTCGGAGTCTTCCAGGGCCTCATAGGCCTCCTCGGACAAAGGCTCCCCCTGGCTGAGGGGAACCACCTGGTAATCCGTGTCGGACTTGAGAATGGCCAGCCCGTTTTGAGAGGCGAGCTTTTCAACTTCATCCAGGATGGCTTTCCGGCGGCCCGAATAGTCTTTGTTGATCTTTTTCTGCTCTTCCTGGAAGGGCTCGGTTTCAAACAGCTCGGGGATCCGGGTTTTGATCACCTCCACAAACCGGGCCATGCTTTCGCTGAAATACACGGCTGAACCGGCCGGCATCTCAATGGCCGCGGGGCAGTATTCATTCTCAAAATTATTCACCAGGCAGAGGTCTTCCGGTGTTTTTTCACCTGCGGCATGCCCTGCCAGAAGTTCCCGGACAATACTGGATTTTCCTGTTCCGCCCACCCCGGTCACAAAGATATGATATCCCGGACCCTTCATGTTCAATCCGAAATCAATGGCCTCAATGGCCCGTTTCTGGCCAATGACCCCGGTCAGGGGCGGGAGTTCGGACGTGTCCTTAAAATGAAACCAATCAGATGGATATGGTTTACATAGGTCCTCCAACGGAATTCGATATCGCCCCTCCATTCTCTTCTCCTTAATGGCGGCAGTCCGAGCCGCAGCCGCAGCCTGACCCACAATCACATCCCGAACCGCAATCGTGGGAATCGGGCGCAAGTCCGGTTTCCATCACTGTAATGTCGAATTCAAGGGTTTTGCCGGCCAGGAAATGGTTGATATCCATCCGGACCACGTCTTCCCGGATTTCAGCAACACTGGCCGGAACCGGTCTTCCCTCCGGGTCCTGGAGTTCAAGCTGCAAGCCCTCCATCAGGGGGATATCCTTGGGAAATGCATTTTCGGGACATCCACATAAAGTTCTTCATCCCTTATGCCATAACCGTCTTCGGGTTCGATGACCACGGTCTTGCTTTCCCCTGGTTTCATACCGATGACGGCCCTGTCAAACCCCCGGATCAGCATGCCTGATCCCACCGTGAATTTCAGCGGGGCCCGGCCTTTTGAGGTGTCAAAAATTTTTCCATTCTGAAATTTGCCTGTATAATCAACGGAGATGGTATCTCCGGATTGGATGGCCTGTGTCATTTTATCTCCTTTCTTCGTCCTGTTTCATTGTACAGGGGTTCATAAAATTCATACCCTATAATATCGGATCTGCCCTGTCCACCTGAAATATTGATGTGATTCTTCCATGAGACAGGATCGCAACAATGCAACGAACAAGCGCCTCTTATGCCGGGACAGGATGGGCCGCAAAGAGATCCGGATATATTTAACCCTCTGAAATAATTTGTCATACAGAATTCTTTCCCTGCTTTTTTGTAAAGGCATGGGCCTTGCATTACGGCTTTCAACGTTCACCTGTTAGCAAAAAAGGAAAAAAAATGGAAAAAATACTCATTATCGGCTGTAAAAAAGCCATGGATGACGTCTGCATCGGATGCAGCCGGTGTCTGGTGGGATTCAACAGAAGAGAGGGGGCCTTTTCGGCCTATAAAGACAAGGATGCCCAGGTTATGGGCCTCCTGAACTGCGGCGACTGCCCGGGCGCCACCATTGTCACCCGCCTGGCCCAGGTCAACCTGTGGAATAAGCCCATGGAAGAAAAGGTCACCAAAATCCATATCGGCCCTGTATTACCGACCACTGCCCCCATAAGGAGGTGATCCTCAAAAAGATCAGGGCCAAGGCCGGGATTGAGGTGATCGAAGGCGCCCATCCCTATATCCCCCAGGATATATTCAAATAAAAAGGAATTCATTCATGCGAGTCACGGATATATACAAAAAAATCAACCGGTAATCTCCATGGAATTTTTTCCTTACCGGGACGAAAAAACCGCTGAACAATTCAAAACCACCATTGACGAACTCTCTGCCGTTCATCCGGATTATATGTCCGTGACCTTTGGCGCAGGCGGATCAACTCGTGACGGTTCTTTTCAAACGGTCAAAACCGTCTTTAAAGATAAACGCCTGCCCTGTGTGGCCTATATTGCCGGGTATGGCCTGAGCCCGGATAATATCACCGCTGTTCTGGATTCATACCGGGACCTCGGCATTGAAACCATATTCGTTATCCGAGGCGACCGGCCCCGGGAAAAAGATTTTGTCCCCCACCCGGACAGCTTTGCCCATGCCTCGGACCTGATTTCCTTTATCCGGAAACGGTATGATTTCACCCTGGGCTGCGCCGGGTATCCGGAGGGCCATATTGAAGCCCCAAGCCTTGAAAAGGATATCGATTTCTTAAAGCTGAAAGTGGACCAGGGGGCCGAATACATTGTGGCCCAATATTTTTATGACAATGATTATTTTTTCAACTATGTCGAAAAATGCCGGAAAGCCGGAATCGAGGTTCCGGTCATCCCCGGCATCATGCCGGTCTATACGGTAAAAATGACCCAGGCCTTATCAAAAATCTGCGGAACGAAGATCACCACTGCATTGCAGAAGCGCCTGAATGCGGTGGATGCTGAAAATCCCGAAGCCGTATTAAGGCTGGGCGTTGACTTTGCCGTGGATCAATGCAAAGGGCTGCTCAAACAAGGAGTTTCCGGCCTTCATTTTTATACCATGAACAGAAGCCGGTCAACCCTTGACATCATCCGTCAACTGAGGGGAGACAATCTTTTATCATTCAACCGGTATCTTTTCTCCTGATCTGGGGACAACCACATTGTAGCCCTTATTTTGAAGGGTCCGGGCAAAGGCGGCGCTCTGGGAGGCCTCGCCGTGGACAACGGCTATTTTCTTGATTCTCAGGTTGGAGCCGGTGATGATCTGTTCAAGCTCATGTTTATCCGCATGGGCGCTGAATCCGCCGATTTTTTCCACCCTGGCGCGCAAAGGATAGGTCTTCCCCAGAATTTTCAACTCGGGCGGGTCCTGGTTTTCATTTTGGGCCTGGGCCTCGCCAAACTCCTCAATCCTTCTTCCCAGGGTATTTTCCGCCATATACCCCACCAGAAGGATGGTGTTTTTCGGGTTATGAACCTTGTACCGGAGATGATGCAGGATTCGCCCGGCCTCACACATGCCTGAGGCGGAAATCACCACATGGGAGGATTCATCCTGGTTCAGGCGCATGGATTCCTCCACGGTCTGGACAAACCGGATCTTGTTAAAATAAAAGGGATTGATGCCTTTTTTCAGGAAGGCTTCATGGGTGTCCATGTCATAGCTTTCCAGATGCTCCCCAAAGACCCGGGTCAGGTTGGAGGCCAGGGGGCTGTCCACAAACACGGGCATCCTGGGCACCTCCTGTTTATCATACAATTCATGGATCATATAAATGAGTTCCTGGGTCCGGCCAAAGGCAAAGGCGGGGATGATGACGGACCCTCCCCGGTCAAAGGTCTCGATGAGGACCCGTTTCAGGCTGGGTCCCAGGTCGGCCACGGGATCATGTTCCCGGTCCCCGTAGGTGCTTTCCGTAATGAAGAGATCAATGTCCCGGTCTTCCTCATCAAAGATGAGGGTCGGGTTCTGCAGGATGGGTTTTCCGAACCGGCCCACATCTCCGGTATAAAGTACCCGGTAAGTTTTCCCGTCTTTTCTGATGGTCACCAGAGAAAAGGCCGAGCCCAGGATATGGCCGGCCACATAAAATTTCACCGTGGTGTCCTTTCCGATGGTCACCGGATATTTATAGGGATACCCGTCAATGAAGCCCAGGGACTGGCGGGCTTCCTCCATGGTGTACAGGGGGGTGATGATATCCAGCCCGTTTTTTTTCTGAAGATCGTTGATGGACTCGTTGTTGAGGTCATAGGCGTTTTTTTTTCAGGAGTTTTTTGATATCGCTTTTTCCCTTTTCGGAAATCTGCTTTTTGGTATTGTTCTGTTCCTGCTGGTATAAAAAAGACCTCAAGGATTTATAGTTCAGGTACTGGGCATCCGACTCCTGGATATGGCCGCTGTCCATGAGCATATACTGGAGGGCTCCGGCCGTGGGCCGGGTGGTGATGATCCGTCCTGAAAAATCCTTGGCGGTCAGGACGGGAATCCGGCCTGAATGATCAATATGGGCATGGGACAAGACCATATTGGTAATATCCTTTCTGTCCAAAGGGAAATCCCTGTTCTTATCCGCACTTTCCTTACGCCTGCCCTGGTACATCCCGCAATCCAACAAAATCCGGTCCGCACCCGTATTCAGAAGATGCATGGACCCGGTCACCTCGCCTGCCGCACCATAGAACGTCACATCCATAATGATCTCAATTCCTTTTCAGTTTTCCGGAAGCATATCTTCAACATCCGCGTCTATTTGTTAAATACCTTTTTCAACAGGTCCGTGGTCCTTTTGGCCGGATTCTGACGGATGGCCGCCTCCTCCTTTGCCAGATAATAAAAAATGCCGTCCATACCCTTTTCAACCACGTGATCCGTCAAATTGGCCCTGGCGTCCGGCACAAAGGGAATGGCCTTATATTCTTTCATGGCATCATCATAGGCCTTGACGGCCCCCACACCGGAAAGGCTTTCTTCGACGACGGGCCTCATTTCCCGGGCCAGTTCAGGCGTCATCTTCCCCTTAAAATACCGGGTGGCTGAATCGTCGGGCCCGTTCAGGATGCCTTTGGCGTCCTCCAGGGTCATGGCGGCAATGGCATTCCAGAACAGTTGCTTGGCCTTGGGCGTTGCTATTTCCGCGGCCCGGTTCAGTTTCAATTCAAGGTCTTCCAGAAGAGAAGCCTTCCCCACCTTGGAGAGAACGGATCTGACCTTATCCAGGCCGGCCGGCAAAGGGATATGGATGCTGGAATCCGTATTAAAGCCGTCTGTTGCTCCCAACTGCGTCACCACATTTCCGGAACCGACCTTCAGGGCTTCTTTCAGGCCTGCCCCGATTTCATCGGCCCCCAGGCCCGTGGCCGGGCTCCCTGCGCCCATGGATTTCATCAGGTCACTGCCCTTATTTAAAAGGGAGGTATTGGCCAAAGCCGCCGCCAGGGGCAGGCTCACCATCACCAGGGCCAGAAAACACAGGCCCCCCATCTGCTTTGCTTTATAAGTGAATACGGTCATATGCGTCTCCATCCTTCCTTGTTATTTGCCAAAACCCGGCAACAGACCTTTGATCTGCTGTTTTACATCGGGCGATGGCGTTTTTTGCTGAGAATCGCTTCCTCCGCCCGGGAGCTGTTTTTTCAATGCTTCAGGGTCAAGGTTGACACCGCCTCCGATCATGCCCTTGATATCCGGCCGACCTTGGGGGAAGAAAAGGAACCCGTGACCAGAACCGGCACGGTCAAGCCTGAACGCGCCTTTGTGTCCCCCTGGCCCTTTAATGTGGCCACCAGCTTCGGATCAATCTTTAAATCCAGGGCCTCGGTGGCCAGATGGGCCGTTCCGCCGGCCGTCACCCGCATCAGGGGGGAAGACAGGCTGGTGCCGTTGATATTGACAAGGCCGTCTTTGGCGGTAAAGGGAATTTTAAATTCTGCAAAATCCGTTTTCGGTTTTTCTTTCACTCCTTCTCCCCCGCCCAGAATGGATTGGAGGCTCCGGACCGTATCGGCCAGGTCAATGCCGATGACCGCGCCGTCCGTGAATCAGGATTTCACCCTGGCCGGTCAAAGATTTTTTTATCCTGTCCGGGGCATCCCCTGTCATGGTAAGCCCAAAGCCCGCCTTCAGGGTTCCCTCAATCCATTCTTTTTTCAGGGTATCCCTGATCAGGGAGCCGGCCTGGATCCCCTGGGCATCCAGGTTCATCCGGGTTATTGGATCTTCTTTTTGCACATTGACCTCAACCTTTGAGGCCATACTCCCCTTGTAAAGGTCCAGGCTTAACGGATCAACGGTTATGACCCCGTTTTTCGCCAGGATATGAACCACTATATTTTCAACGGTTGCGTCCCTGGCTTTCAGTTTGGCGATGTTGATCTTTCCATCCAGAATCAGTTTCCGCAGGGGGCCGTAGTCGGTTTTCTTCGCTTTTGAATCCGGCGCCGCGGATGCGGGGGCCGCGGATGACGGCGGTCCCTCTTTTGCCTGGGGCAGATACCGGTCCAGATCGATATTGTCCAGCCGGAGGTCAAATTTTACATCCGGCAGGGAAAAATCTTTGGCATCTGCAGAAAAGGCCAGTTTCGAGTCATCCAGCACCCATTCCCCGGAAGACAGGGAAATGCCGGCCGGATTGCCCTTTGCCTTTACCGCCAGGGAGAACTTTTCAAGGACGGCCGGGTCCTTGGGCTTCAGGGGGATGGCCTGGTTGAAAACCCCGGCCAGCTTTTTCGGAGAAAAGGGAGCCACCCGGATATCCAGATCAAACCCTTGGGCAGCCAAGGGGTCCGTCAGGCTTCCCTTGATTTTGACCTCCAGTTGGTCCACGGCTTTCAGCACTAAATCCAACGGGACCGTTCCCTTGCCCGGCTCTTTGCCCACGGGGCCCACACTGCCTTCAAGCAGAACCGGTTTCCCGTCAATCTTAAGGCCGAAGGATACCCCCACGGGTTTTTCAAAACTGATGTCGGAGAACTTCAGGTTCAGATCCGAGATTTCTTTTTTCAGGCCTGCTTTGGCATCCATATAGGTCACCCGGCCGTCTGTCACGTTAAAGGACTCGATGTTCAGGGCTTCCAGCTTCACAGGAGGGGCTTCAGCCGTTTTTGCCCGGCATCCCGGTTTTTTCCCCTCCTCCTTTCCCATCCCCTCCCAGTTGCGGCCGCGTCTTTCATTTTTTCCAGGTAAATCTCCGGGCGGTCCAGGACAAAGGTTTTAACCTCGATCCGCCTGGACAAAAGCGGCATGACCTTGAGCCGGACTTCAAATCGCTTCACCGTCACCATATCTTTTTCCTGATACCCGTCCGGATTGCCGAGGTGAAGATCCGTAAGGCTCACCCCTACCCAGGGAAAGACGGACACATCCATGTCATCGCCGAAGCTGAAGGTCCGCCCGGTGGCGGATGCGATTTTTTCCTGGATAACAGGTTTATATTTTTTAATATCAATCACCCTGGGAATGATAAGGGCTGCGGCGATGATCAGAACCATGATCCCGCCGACGATGACGCCTGTCCACTTCACTATGCCTTTCATGGTGACCTCCCGGATTTATTGGATATGGCTTAAAAAATCTCTTTTTCCGGTCTATAAAACAGAAAGCGCCGCGCTGTAATCCGGCTCTTTTTTGATATCCTCCACCAATTCGGCATGAATCACGGTATTGTTTTCATCCAGCACAATAACGGCCCGGGCGGCAAGGCCCTTCAGAGGCCCGTCCATCATCAAAAGCCCATGGGTTTTGGCGAATTCGGGATTACGGAACAGGGAGGCCGTCACCACGTTCTCAATGCCTTCGGCCCCGCAGAACCGCTTGTGGGCAAAGGGAAGGTCAAAGGAAAGGCAGATGACCCGGGTGTTTTTCAGTTCCGAGGCTTTTTGGTTAAAGGTCCGGACCGAGGTGGCGCAGATATCGGTGTCAATGCTGGGGAAAATATTTAAAATTTTTCGTTTGCCTTTGAAATCGTCCAGGGAAATGACGGACAGATCCTGTTTGACTGCCGTCAATTCCCTGATGCTGCTTTTTTTTCGGGAAAGCCATCTGATAGTTTCACCGGGTTTCCGGCAAGTTTTGTCTCGGCCATGGGATACCTCCTTTGTAAGGATTGAATGATTCACACATGCTTCTTGACTTGTTCTTTTCACTATACTAATGGCTTGACCGATTTTTTCAAGGTTTATCCCGAAAGATAAAACAGCGGCAATGTTAAAAACGATAGACCAGGCCCCCGTAAAAGGTCCGGCCCGGCATATAACTGTCTTCACTCCCGGCATAAAAGGTGTCACAGGCGTTCTTAACGGAAAGCTTCAATTGCACATCCCCGTAATCCTTAAAATTGCAGAGGCGTTTCATGAGGCTGAGATCCCAGACCGTGGCCGAGGTATACGGAATTTCAGACTGAGACACCGTACTGCCCGAGCTGGTGCTGGATTTGAGAATGGATCCGTAATAGGTGGCGTTGACATTGACCGTCAGGCCCTCATCCCTGCCGCCGAACTGCAGGCCCCAGGAAAGGGTGTCCCGGGACCGGTCTGTCAGATTCCAGCCGTTGCTGTCTTCATATTTGAGCAGCCGGGTCCAGTAGATATAGGGTTCAAGCTTGAACTCCAGATCCAGATGCTCTCCCAGGTCAAAGGTCGCGCCCAGTTCAAGGCCATCAATAGAGGCCCGGTCTTCATTGTAATACCAGTATATGGTGGCTGGAAACCGGGTTTTCCCGTGACCGTCTCATAGGTGATCATGTTTTCATACCGGGTGCTGAAATAGCCCAGGGACAGGAAAAGCGCCTGATAGTCAAGGTCAAGGCCGACATCCCAGGTCTCGCTTTCTTCGGGCTGAAGATCGGGGTTGCCACAAAGGGGGTCGATGGCCGATATAGGGTGAAGC
>JAAUSZ010000339.1 GCA_012031875.1 Desulfobacula sp. | reverse complement strand
GCCGCGGCCGTCAAGCATGATGCAGACTTCATCCTGGCCACCCGGAAAATGGTCAGAGAGGCCAGGCAATTGCTCTGCCCCTTTTTTGACGGCCTGGGCATCCCTTACCTGTCAAACCAGGGCAATTATATGATGGTTCACACACCCATTTCAGACACCCTGCTCTACCGGATGCTCATGAAACGCGGCATCATGGTCCGAACCATGACCGGGTTCCGTTTCCCCAACTGGATCAGAATTTCCTTGGTTCAGGCGCCGGTGATGACGGATTTTATCAATGCCTTCCGGGAAGTGTTGTCAACCGTTCAGAAATAAAAGGAGAAAAATGAAAATAGAAACCCATAAAGACGGCCCTGTGATGATCGTTTCCGTTTCAGGACGGCTGGATACCCATACCGCCGGCCAATTTGATGAGGCCATGACGCCCCTGGCCGAGGCGGAAAAACACCTGGTCATTGATTTTTCAAATCTGGAATACATCAGCAGCGCCGGACTCCGCAGTATTCTCATCGCCGCTAAAAAGGTCAGGGAAAACCAGGGCAATTTTGCCCTGGCCTCCCTGACCCAAATGGTCCAGGATGTCTTTGTCATGTCGGGGTTCAGCACCATTATCCGGATTTACCCGGACATTCCATCGGCCTGCGCCGGTCTTTAGAATCGAATTCAGGCATTCCCATGACCCTGCGCACTGAACCCGCCACAAAAGAGGGCCTTGCCCGGTTAACGGAATTTTTTTCATCCTGGGCCGGGGACCATGGCCTTGACCTCCAGTTGCGCGGGAAGGCGGAATTGATTATCGAAGAACTGCTGGTCAATATGGTCAGCCACGCCTTCGCGGAAACCGGGGGAGAGATGGGCATCGACTGCCGGATGGACGGGTCCCGGCTTCATCTCAGGGTCATGGATAACGGCAGCCCTTTTGATCCCACCCTTCAACCGGCCCCGGACCTGACCCTGTCCCTGGAGGACAGAACGGCGGGGGGCCTGGGGATATTCCTGGTGCTGAAGATGGCCGATACCGTTTCCTATACCCGGCAGGGATCTCAAAACATCCTGGATATACAACTGAATCATCCCGAAAAGGAGGAACCATGAAACCCGGATTCACCCGAATGATGGTGATCTGGTCGGCTCTGCTGCTGGCGGCGACGGGGGCCTGGGGAGCCGAGAAACTCAAACCCGTGACCCTTCTTCCCCAGTGGGTGCCCCAGGCTCAGTTTGCAGGCTATTATATGGCCCTTGAAAAAGGATTCTACCGCAGCCGGGGCATAGACCTGACTATTATTGACGGCGGGCCGAAACGACCGGCCGGAAATTTCTTAACGGAAAAACATGCCGACTTTGTCACCTTGTGGCTTTCCACGGCCCTTCAGATGTGGGACCAGGGAGCCAGGGTCGTCAATATCGGCCAGACCAGCCAACGCTCCGCCCTGATGATGGTGGCCCTTAAAAAGAGCGGCATCCTGCATCCGGCCGACATGAACAAAAAACGCGTGGGGCTCTGGGGAGAAATCTTCCGCATCCAGCCCGAGGCTTTTTTCCGGCAATACACCCTGGATGTCACCATTGTTCCACAGTCCTATTCCATCCACCTGTTTCTCAGGGGAGGCGTGGATGTGGCCTCCTGCATGTGGTATAACGAATACCACACCATCCTGAATTCAGGGATCAACCCCGATGAACTCACTCCCTTTTTTTTCCATGAGCATGGCCTGAACTATCCCGAGGACGGCATTTATACCCTGGAAGACACCTGGCGCCGGGACCCCGGCCTGTGCCTGGATTTTGCAGCCGCCTCCATGGCCGGGTGGCAATATGCCTTTGAGCATGTAGAAGAAGCCCTTGACCTGATCATGATTCAACTGAAACAGGCCCATATCCCGGCCACCCGGGTCCACCAGCGGTGGATGCTGGAGCGGATGCGGGACCTGATCCTGCCCTCCGGCCAACCAGAGGGGATGGGCTGCCTTTCTCAAAAAGATTTTGACCGGGTGACCACGGGGTTGAAACAGAATGCGCTGATCCGCGAGAGCCCGCCGTTTTCTGATTTCTACAGGGGGGAATGCCGTCATGATGAAAAATAGAGGGATTGCCTTTAAACTGGTTCTTTTGATCCTCTGCGGCATCAACCTCATTTTTGCAGCCGTGTTCGGCTATAATTATGTCTTTACCCACCGGATGCTGGAAAAAAAAATAGAGCAGCGCGCAAGGCTGATGACCCAGAATACGGTAAACCGCATTGATGAGGTCCTCAGAAATGCCGAAAAAATACCGGAAAGCCTCTCCCGGTTCCTTGAACATTTTCCGCCGGACAGCGGCGACCTGAATGCCGTGATCAGCGATGCCATAAAAGAAAATCCCGTCATCTTCGGTGTCTGCACCGCCTATGAACCCCATGAACGGGAAAACGGAAAAAAACTTTTTGCCCCGTATTTTTACCGGACGGGGACAGGGTTTGCCCGGACCGAACTCGCCTATGATTACCCATACTCGGACTGGTATCAGATCCCTAGGGAAATGGGCGCACCGGTCTGGAGCGAGCCCTATTTTGATGACGGGGGCGGCCGTATCATGACAGCCACCTATTCCCGGCCTTTTTATGAAACACGGGACGGCAGGCGGCGCATCAAGGGGATCGTCACGGCGGATATCTCCCTTTCCTGGCTCCAGGAAATGCTCTCCGAGATTAAAATTGAAAAAAGCGGTTATGCCTTTCTTATCACCAAAAGCGGCACCATTGTCACCCATCCCCAGGCAGACCTCATTATGAACGAGACCCTGTTCAGCGTGGCTGAAGCCATGCAGGATTCAAGGCTCAGGGATATCGGCCGGGACATGATCCAGGGCCATTCCGATTTTGTGTCCCTCCAGGCCTTTGCCCACCCAAAACCCTGCTGGATGGCCTATGCCCCCCTGGCCTCCAACGGCTGGTCCCTGGGGGTCTTATTTCCCAAAGACGAACTCACGGCCGATATCCAAAGGCTGACCCGGGTGGTCCTTGCCTTGTGCCTCGGCGGGATGGCCCTCATGACCCTGTCCATCATTTTTATTGCCCGCTCCATTACCCGGCCCCTGACCGCCCTGGCTGAAATGACCGACCAGATCGCTAAAGGCAACCTGGACGCTTCTCTGCCGGAACAGCAATCCGGGGATGAGGTGGGAAAGCTCACCACTTCCTTCAATGCCATGCAGCGAGCCCTTAAAAAACACATCACGGACCTGACCGAGGCCACGGCAGCCCGGGAGCGCATTGAAAGCGAACTCCAGATCGCCCACGATATCCAGATGGGCATCCTTCCCAAAACCTTTCCGGCCTTTCCCGACAGGGCTGAATTCGATCTCTATGCCACCATTCTTCCGGCCAAGGAGGTGGGCGGGGACCTCTATGATTTTTTCTTCCTGGATGAAAACCGCATCTGCCTGGTGGTGGGGGATGTTTCCGGCAAGGGGGTCCCGGCCGCCCTTTTCATGGCAGTGACCCGGACCCTGATCAAAACGAAGGCCTCCCACAGCCTCTCGGCCCATGACACCCTCAGCCGGGTCAATGATGACCTGGCCCTGGACAACCCGTCCATGATGTTTGTGACGCTTTTCCTGGGCATCCTGGATGTGACCACGGGAGAAATGGAATATGCCAACGCAGGCCATAATCCCCCCCTATCTGATCTCCGGCCAAGGCCGGGGGATAGAGCCGCTTGAAAGTACAGGGGGTCTTGCCCTGGGGGTAATGCCCGGCATCCCCTACCGGTCTCGTCATCTGGT
>JAAUSZ010000096.1 GCA_012031875.1 Desulfobacula sp. | reverse complement strand
GTCTGGTCTTCCGTCACAATTGTGGCTGATGGGTCTCCGGGTGTTCCAGGATTTCCGCAGGAAGGCCCTGGACCAGGGAAATGGTCTTGGAAAGCCCGTTGAAAAAGGTTCTGATCTCTTTTCCGATGAGCTGGAGGTCCATGTAAAAAAGCGTGATCCGGGCTTCGGGATAGAGATGGGTCAGCTTATGGGCATGGCGCATGGATATTTTGCAGCAGACCTGGGAGCAGTAGTCCCGTCCCTGTTCCCTGTTCCGGGAGCCACGCACTGGATAAAGGCGATTTTCGGATCCGGTTTGCCCTTGAGAAGGGGGGAAAGGGATTCTTCCCGGAGCAGGGTGTTCAGCTCCGCCGTGGTGATGACCCCGGGGCAGTCCCCATGATGAAGGGACGGGGATTTTTCGGGTCAAAGGGGGAAAAGCCCGTGGCCATGATGATCTTTTGAACGGTGAAGGATTCTTTGTTTTCCAGGACCACTTCATAACCGGAATCTTTTTTTTCAA
This sequence comes from Desulfobacula sp., assembly GCA_012031875.1. Taxonomy (GTDB): domain Bacteria; phylum Desulfobacterota; class Desulfobacteria; order Desulfobacterales; family Desulfobacteraceae; genus Desulfobacula. Next base: position 16,908 of record JAAUSZ010000096.1, on the reverse strand, counting down.
GGCCCCGGACCCGGGTATTGAGGTGCAGTTTCAGGTTTTTCTGAAGTGGAGCCTGGTCTGCGGCCTCAATACTCAGGCAGGCGCCGCAGTTTTCGCAGGCATGGGTGGCCATGCAGGACCATTTGGCCGCATGGCCCCCAAGGGAATTTTCTTTTTCCACCAGATGGACAAGGACATCCCGGCCGCCAAGGGTCCGGGCCGCCGCCATTCCGGCAACACCGCCCCCCAGGATCAGGACGTTCGGGGTTGTTTTTTCATATTTTCCTCCCATATTCAGCAATACCGGTATGGTAAATATTAATAAATCACAAGGTCAGATAAGATCTTTATCATATTCAGGCTTTAAAAAAAAATGAATTCAGGAATTCACCGAAAAATCCCGGATAAAACCGAGGACGCCAGGATCAGGAGGGTGATGAAAAGCGCCAGGGGCTCTTTCAAGGGAGAGGTGATGGTCCGGTTCAGGGGAAAGAAGACAAAGCCCAGGAGAAATCCGTTTAGGAAGCCAAAGACATGGGCGGACACATCGGTTCGTTCTCCCTGGCTGAGAAGCCCCACCAGGGTGGCCCCGGCAATGAGGGGGATGACGGTGTCCAGGGAAAGGGATTTTGGTTTCCGGGTCATCTGAAAGGCTGTGAGAAGGCCCGCAGCCCCCATGACCGAGGTGGAGGCCCCGATGGAGAGGTGGGCTGTCCGGTAAAGTCCGGCCGTCATGAGATTTCCCAGGGTTCCGGTCAAAAGCAGCATAAAAGGCCCGGTCCCGAATCCGGCCAGACGGATGAAGGGGGCCCCGAAAATGAGGATGCCGGCCAGGTTTCCCAACAGATGCCCTGCATCGGCATGCAGAAAAAGGGCGGTGATGGCCCTGTAATTTTCTCCCTGGCCGATGAAAAGAGAGGAGGACCCGTACCAAAGGGCCATGTCTTCATGGATGCGACAGTGCAGGCAAAGGAGATGGACGGCCGTAAGAAGTCCCATGATCATGAAGGCCGGGACGGATATGAAGGGGTTGATGCTGAAATCCTGAAGCGCCTGCCGGGCTTTTCGGAGTCTGTTCTCCCGGTCATAGGCCCGGACCATGGCCAGGGCCTTTTCCCGGTCACCGGGATCCACCAGGATATGAAAGAGTCGCCCTTCTTTTTCAACCCCGGCTTCAATATGCTGGGAGGCCAGAACCAGGAGGATCAGATTTGCTTTTTTTGCACTCAGTCCGTGGAACAGGATTTCAGGATTTCGGGTCACAGGGCCTTGATCTTTCGGGCTAATGGTTTTAATACAATACAAATCAGTCTGTTGCACTATATCGGATTACCAGAGGAAAGGAAATATGCAAATCCTTAGATTTGAAGGCGATGACCACCGGATTTATACGGGGTGTGACTATGACGGCAGGAGCGCAGCCGTCATCGACGGTGATATTTTTCAAGCTTTATAAAGACAGGGACAAGAAAACCGGTTCTCCGGTTTTTAACCCCTGTGGTTCCTGCAGCCATCCTGTGTATCGGCCTCAATTACCGCCTCCATGCAGAGGAGGCCGGGCTGGCCCTGCCGGAATACCCGGTCCTGTTTATGAAAAATCCCGGAGCAGCCGCGGCCCACCTGGAGAAAATCCGGATTCCCGCCTGCTGCACACGGGGCCCGGAAGTGGATTACGAGGCCGAACTGGCCGTGGTCATAAAAACAGCAGCCCGGAATGTCCCGGTGGAAAAGGCCCTGGATGTTGTCCTGGGCTATACCTGCGCCAATGACGTATCGGCCCGGCGGTGGCAGATGCATGCCGGCGGCAACCAATGGATCAGGGGCAAGAGCTTTGACACCTTCTGTCCCTTTGGTCCCTGGGTCGTGACCCCCGATGAACTGCCGGACCCGGACAACCTGGATATTGAATGTGTGCTGAACGGGGAGACCCTGCAGAAAAGCAATACCCGGGACATGATTTTTTCCGTGGCCCGGATTATCGCCTATCTGTCCGAATCCACCACCCTGTTGCCGGGCACCCTGATCCTGACGGGCACGCCGTCCGGAGTGGGATTCACCCGGAAACCGCCGGTCTATTTAAAGCCGGGGGATATTCTGGAAACACGGATCGCGCATATCGGGGTGCTGAAAAACCAGGTGGGGTCCGAGGAATAAGCCCGGAAGCGGGGGAGGCTTCCGGGCTGGTGAGGGATTTTTGTTCAGATTCTAGTTATTGAATGGACGGTCACCGTCCGGATTGCGGGGGCAGTCCCAGTTTCCGCCCCTTTTGCCGGATTTGCCCTGACCCCGTCCAAAGCCTCCGCCAAGGGCGAGTTCAGGTGAAATTTTCTTGGCAGCCAGCATGAAATCAATCTGTTTCTCGTTTAACTGCTTTTCAATGTCCAGGATTTCCCCGGATAATTTGCTGAGTTTGGCCCGGTCGGGAGCCGAGGTTTCCATGAGCAGCCTCATTTCCTGGTGTTTCTGAAACACTGAGGCCCTGAGGGCATAGGTGTCGTCAATGAATTTCTGGCGAAGGGCGGTCAATTCATCTTTTTGCTCCTTTGAAAGATCATCCCAGGCCGCGCCTCCCCCCATGCCCCGGCAGGAAGAATACCCGCCTCCCATGCCCATGCCCGGCCCGAAGGCAAAGACGCTTCCGGTAAAAAGAGCGACAAAAACGACTGAACTGATAAGGGTAATTGATTTTTTCATAATAACCTCCATTTGGGTTTATTGGTTGTTGGATCCTTATGATCACTGTCTGGAACTCATAGATAGCAAAGGCTGTGCCATGGGCCTAAAATATTTATAATAGATTGAAATATAAAGTTATTTTTATTTAATCGGGAAATCCGGCTTGTTTTGGCAAAGGGCCTGTTGTATACTTTTTACACAGGTTGCCGTATCCAGGTGTGGATAAAATACCCGGTTTGAAGGGGCAAAGAAATTCCGTTTCCCCTGGAAACGGGGTTCTCTGTCATGGTATCTTTCTTGCTTCAAAACAGTTGGCCCGTTTGGCAAATTTGACCTATTGAGCATAGGCTATCAAGATATAATAGGATGACTAAAGAAAAATAAAAATGAAAAAACGATCACTGGTTTCACCCCTGCTGCCGGCTGGGGTTTTATTGATCCTTTTGCCGATTTTCACCTTCATGACCCTGGACCGGCTGGAAAGGCAAAGGAGTTTTCACCCAGCAATTGCTGGAAAAGGGAACGGCCCTGATCCGGACCTTTGAGGCCGGGACAAGGACAGGGATGGTGACCATGCGCTGGGGCGCGCCCCGAATCCAGGCCATGGTGTTTGAAACGGCATTGCAGCCTGAAGTGGTCTATGTGATGATCGTCTCCAGGGAAGGAAAAATCCTTGCCCATTCCGATATGGATATGGTGGGCCGGGACATGGGGGATATGCCCCGGCCCGAAGAGATCAGCCCGGACCGGGCCGGATTTTTATAGGATCAAAGCCTCGGAGGAGGAGGGAGAAGTATTTGAGGTCTATAAGCGCTTTGTCCCGGTCCGCCGGGAAGGCCTGCACCGCGGCAGAATGAGGGCCATGCAGATGAATGAGGACCTGCCCCGGGATCTTCCGGAGGGTCAGGAGGGCCGGGACTGGAGCAGGCCCTATCTGGAAAGCGGCAGAAATAATCTCCCGGACCCGGCGGAACATTATATTTTTGCCGGGCTTTCCATGAAAAAGGAAAGGCTAGCCAAGGAACGGTTTTTAAAAGACACCCTGTTCCGGGGCCTGTTCTGGTTCATTCTGGGATGCGCCGGCATGATTGCGCTTTTTGCTTTTCAGGCCTACAGGGCCGCCAGGGCATCCCTGACCCAGGTCAAGGCCTTTTCCGACCAGGTGATCCAGAACATGCCGTCGGGGCTTGTGACCATGGACAGGGAAAACCGCATCACCTCCATGAACCAGGCGGCCAGGGATATCCTGGGGGACCTGGCCCGGCCCTTTCCTGAAATGACGGACCTGATAAAGGAAATGGAAAGATCCGGGCAACAGGTCAACCGGGAGATGGATCTTGAAATTGTCCCCGGCCGGAGGGTTTTTCTCGATGTCACGGCATCCCCTGTCCGGGCCTTTGAAGATGAAATCACCGGCTATGTCTTTCTTTTCCGGGACCTGACCCAGATCAGCGAACTGAAAAAGCAGGTGGAAACCAACCGGCGGCTGGCCGCCATCGGCAAACTGGCCGCCGGGGTGGCCCATGAAATCCGGAATCCCCTCAGTTCCATCAAGGGCTTTGCCACCTATTTCGGCAAACGCTTTGAAAAAAACGAGGACGACAGGGAAACGGCCCTTATCATGGTGAAGGAAGTGGAACGCATCAACCGGTCCATCACCCAGTTGCTGGAGTTTGCCAAACCCCTGGCCGTGGAAAAAAAGGATGTGGATTTCCGGGAGATGATCGACCATTCCCTGAAGCTGATCCACCATGACCTGGAGCAAAAGGGAATCAAAACAGAGGTGGCCGTCGATACGGCCAGGACTCTCATCCATACCGACGGGGACCGGATGAACCAGGTTCTTCTGAATCTGTACATCAATGCCGTGGCCGCTTTGGAAAATGGCGGGACCCTGGCCGTCGGCGTAAAGGATGCGGACCGGAAAGATGGGGTGGAGATCCGGGTCCGGGATAACGGGACCGGCATTGACGAGGCCCTCCTGGATCAGATCTTTGACCCCTATGTGACAGGCCGTCCCACGGGCACCGGCCTCGGGCTTTCCATTGTTCACCGCATCATTGAAAACCTGGGGGGCAGTATCCGGGTGGAAAGCAAAAAAGGCCGGGGGACCTGTTTTATTATCAGTCTGCCGGTTTCGTGAAAGGAAGGGAAAAAATGAAGAAAATTCTGGTGGTGGATGATGACAAGGCCCATTTAAGGATGCTCAAAACCCTGATGACGGACTGGGGATATGAGATCCATGAGGCCGACGACGGGACAACGGCCGTGGCCCGGGTCAGGGAAAAATCCTTTGACATGGTTCTGACGGATATGAAAATGGTCCATATGTCGGGCATGGAGGCCTTGCAGCAGATCAAGGCCTATAACCCCTCCCTGCCCGTGATCATCATGACGGCCTATTCATCGGTCCAGACCGCGGTGAATGCCTTGAAAATCGGGGCCTATGACTATCTCACCAAACCCCTGGATTTTGACAAGCTGAAATTGACCATTGAACGGGCCTTTGAAAGCCTTTATCTGAAAACGGAAAACCAGACCCTGAAAATCCGGCTCAGGGAAACATCCCTGAACCATGATATCATCGGCAACAGCCCGGCCATAAAGGCCCTTCTGGACACCATCCAAATGGTGGCGCCCACGGACGCCAATGTCCTGGTGGTGGGGGAGTCCGGCACCGGCAAGGAACTGGTATCTGCGGCCATTCATGAGAATTCGCCTAGAAAGGATCAGCCCTTTGTCCGGATCAATTGTGCGGCCATCACGGAAACCCTGCTGGAATCCGAGCTGTTCGGCCATGAAAAAGGCTCCTTTACCGGGGCCGACAAGGCCCGGAAGGGGAAATTCCTCCTGGCGGACAAGGGCAGCATCCTCCTGGACGAGATCGGGGAGATGAGCCTGGCCATGCAGGCAAAGCTCCTGCGGGTGATCCAGGAAAAAGAAATCACGCCCGTGGGAAGCGACCGGAACATCAGGACCGATGTCCGGGTCATCGCCTCCACCAACCGGGATTTAAAGATCATGGCGGAAGAAGGAAAATTCCGCCATGATCTCTATTACCGCCTCAATGTGGTCAGCATTGAAATCCCGCCACTGCGGAAAAGAAAAGAGGATATCCCCTCCCTGGCCCTGTATTTCCTGGAATTGTTTTCCAAAAAGAACAAACGGGATATCAAGGGGTTTTCCCCCGATGCCATGGACGCCATGATCCGGTATGACTGGGAGGGCAATGTCCGGGAATTGATGAACTGCGTGGAAAGGGGGGTGGTCCTGGCCAGGTCCGATTATATCGGCACGGAGGACCTTTCCTTTGTCCCGGCGGTGAAGGTGGAAGACCGGCGTGAACCGGATGAGCCCGGCAGCCTTTCCCGCATCGAAGAAAAGGCCATCCTGTCCACCCTGGAATCCTCCCAAGGCAATAAGAGCGAGACCGCCCGGAAACTGGGGATCACCCGGAAGACCCTGCTGAAAAAATTAAAACAGTACGGGAAAATATAAATGAGATCAGAACCGTTCAATGAGCCGGTTGATGAGATAGGTGCTTTCCCGTAAAGCCTGTTCGCTGAAGGGGCCGAACCACTCTGCGATCTCATTGAAGCGGGATACAAAGAGGTCCTTGTCGCCTTTTTCCAGCATATCCATATGGCCGGCCAGGGAAGCCAGGTATTCTTTTAACAGAAGCCGCCGTTCTTCTGTGGCAAAAATGATTTCCGAATACAGGGCGCTGTCCTGGGCAAAAAGCCTTCCCACCATCCCTAGCTCCAGGCGGTAGATGGGGCTTGAAAATTCAAGGGTTTTTTCCAGGCGGACCTGCTTTTCATACAAAAACCGGCCAAAGCAGAAGGTGGCGAAATGGCGCAGGGCCTGAACGATTTCCATGACCTCGTCATGTTCCCTGGCCCCGGCTTGAACCATGACCGCTCCCCAGAGGGTAAACTGATCCACCAGCCAGCGGCATTGATCCGGGTGCCTGCCCGGCGTGACCACCATGATCTGTTTGTCCAGGGAGGTGGAGGTGGGCCCGAAGATGGGGTGAAGGCCCAAGACCGGTCCGGGATGGGACCCCAGCATTTTTTCCAGGGGCTTTTCCTTGATGCTGGTCAGGTCGGCCAAAAGGGTTTCCGGAGAAAGAAAGGGGGCGATCTTTTCAATGACGGCCCCGGTTTTATCAATGGGCACGGACACCAGGGCCAGGTCGATGCCTTGGGCCAGCTCACCGGCCCTGTCCCAGCCGGATTCCGTCAAAATCCGGATCTCATACCCGGACTTTTTAAACAGGGATGCAAAAAGCCGCCCATCTGCCCGGCCCCGCCGATGATCAGGATACTGGCCCCGGGCCGGACCCCCTTATGGGCCATTTTATCGGTCTGCTCCACCCGGGACTGCCTCAGGATGACCCGGTACAGGTCTTCGAGAAAATCCGGTTCAAGCCCGGCTTTTTCCGCCGAGGCCCTGAGTTTTGAAATCAGATCCTCTTCCCTGGCGGGATGGTATACCGGCATATGGTATTTTTTCTTCAGGCGCACCACTTTTTCAACCTGGGCCTGGCGTTTGGCCAAAAGGGAAAGAATCCGAGAATCAATGCCGTCGATCTCGTTGCGAAGCGGGATGATTTCTTCTTCAAATGCTGGTTTGTCTTCGTTCATGGTGTCCTTTTTCCGTCAGCGTTGAAGAATGGAGTATCATGAATCTTCATCTCTTTCAAGCCCAACTGCCGGGTCCCGGTCAGGGAGTGCCCCATCGTCTCGAATAAAAAAATCCCCTGCCTTGCATATTCCATCTATTTGGTTTATAGAAAACTAGGCCCACGGCAGCAATGACCGCAACCCGATGATGGAACCCGATATGAAACTTCAGGACGAAATTATCAAAAGAGTCCGCAATCTGACCCGGGAGCAGCAGGAAGAAATCCTGGGGATTCTGAAATCCTGGCAGACCGGAAAACAGAGGGAATACCAGCGCCTGCAGACCAAGGCCGATATCGATGTGGTGGTGGGGGACCGGGTCATCCGGACCCAGACCGCGGATATCAGCGCCGCCGGCATTTTTATCCAGGCAACGGGAAAATTTGAGCCCCATAAAAGCGTCCGGGTCGTTTTCACCGTGCCGGGGTCTTCCAAGCCCTTCAAGCTTCAGGGAAGCATTGCCAGGGTGGAAGAAACCGGCATTGCCATTCAGTTTGAGAACATCACCCCTTATTTTAAAGAGATTCTGGATGATGTCATCTGGGAAAACAAGGACCCGGAAAAAGCTAATCCCTGATCCTGTCCCCGCTCCTTTGCCGCGGATGAATCCGGGAAAGGAGAAAGCTTAAACCCGCTCCAAGACCGGCGACACACCCCAGGAACCATGATCCCGCCGTCCAGGACCCGGTCTGTGATACCAAAAAGGCAAGCACCGGAGGGCCGATGACCTGGCCCAATTGTCCGAACTGGATCACCAGCCCGTTGGTGGTGGCCACTTGGTTTCCGGACGGGGCATAGGCCGGAACCGCTCCCAGGACACAGGCCGGAATCAGTCCGCCGAAAATTGAAAAGATCAGGCAGCCTGAATAATTGATGATAAAATGAGGGGTATCCAGGTAGATGACCATGGCGCTGGCACCCATGACCACCCCGGCCAGGGCAATGAGTTTGAACCGGGCCAGGCCCATTTCCAGCAGCCTGCCGGCGGCAAGGTTGCCGAAAATATTCACAAAGACCATGCCCGCCGTCAGAAGAGAGGCTCCGGATTTTGAAAATCCGTATTTTTCATTGATGAGGGTGGGTAAAAACCCCATGACGGAAAGCCATTGAAGGGTATAGGTGACGAAGATCAGGGAGAGCACCAGGGGGCCTGGGCTTTTGAGGGTCATGACCATATCTTCCAGGATTTTTTTGAACCGGATTCCTTGGGACGGTTCATGAACCGGATAGAGGCCGTCTTTCGGGACAGAAACAGGGTATATACAAACAGGGCCGCGGCATTGATCTGCCAGACGCCTCTCCAGTCCGTGCCTGCCAAAATCACCGGCAAAAGGACCATCATAAGAGAGACGCCCAGAGGAAGATAACAGGCCCAGACGGAAAGGGCCAGTTTCAAATCCCCGGGTTTCACCACCTGGAAAATCAGGGTCGGCGTGCTGATGATAACGGCCAAAAATCCCGTTCCTTCCAGAATCCGGGTCGCCAGAAGGCCCGGATAGGAAAGGGAGAATGATCCCAAAAGAGAACCGGCCGCCTGGAGGACAAGCCCGGCCAGCATGAGGCGGCGATGGCCCAGGGCATCGGCAACGGCGCCGGTGAAGGTTCCCATGAGAAGCCCGGTAAAGGTAAAAACAGACAGGAGCCATCCGGCATCAAAGAGGCTGATGCCGAGATCGGCCCTCATGTCCGACAGCACCGGCGGTGCCTTTCCCACCTGGAAGGCCGACAGGATGCCGGCCCCGAAAAGAATGAAGATCAGTCCCCAGGGGCTTTGAGCTTCCGCGCCGGTGGATTTGCCGTCAGAGATCACAGTTTTTTCAAGCGCTTTTTATAGGGGGCCACCATTCCCTGGATAAATTTTTCATGGATTTTTTTCCGGACCGGCGTCAGGGACATGAAAAAATAGAACAGGGCGTTGAAGATCCTTTTTTGATCTGCTTCTGGGGGAAATCCTCATAAACGCCCATTTTCTTATAAAACAGGTGGTCGGCCTTGAACACGGCGCTGGTGGCGTAGATAAAATCCCTGAAGAGTTTTCCGCCGCCGACCCGGTAAAACCGGGCGCCCATGTCCAGGTCCTTATCTGCGGCCAGTTCAAGGCTCCGGGCAAAATCCCTGATCCGGGCCGTGATTTCATCCCTGTCCCCGTGCTCGTCCGTGACCATGCCGAAACTTTTCATATGCCAGGTTTCGGAAATGGCCTCCAGGGTTTCCCTCAGGTTCTGGGTCTGGCCCAGGGGGCCGGAAACAATGAACCCCAGGCGCTTGCCCTGGAGAATTGGTACATGGCCGTTGAAAAAACAGCGGTCCAGAAATTTTTTCCATTGGGAAGAAAGATAGTGGTCCCGGATACTCCCGGCAATAATGATGATATCGGCGGGTTTAAGATTTTCATCATAGAATTGCCGGAACCCGTCCTTCTGGATGCAGGTATTGTCATAACCGCAGGTGCAGCAGCCCAGGCAGCCGTTTTTAAGACCAATGTCACGGATGTTTTTCACGGTGACCGTATCCATGCTGGAGGCCGCAAACATCCGGGTCATATGGCCCAGATTGGCGTCGGCTTCGGTTTCATCGGTCAGCACCACCACCTTGGCGGGAGGGTGAAGGGATTGTTGCCGGCCCTGGTCCGGGATGTCCGGGTCATAGACAACCGTTCCGGGAATCCGGGGATAATATTTTTTCTGGACCAAAAGCTTCAGGGCTGCGACCTCTGAAAACCAATTGAAAAACCCGAGCATTTTCTGCCTTTCCGCTTCATGGAAAAAATCATCCATATGGGCGGAATAACCGTTGACATAGGAAAATTCAAGGTCTTCACAGACAGCCTGGACATAGTTGTGGGCCGTATGGTCGAAAAACCGGATGGAAGTGGAAAAAGAGGTGGCGTATTTACCTTTAAAAAGGCCGGGCTCGCCCCTTTCCCCCAGGAGTTCGAAAAACCGTTTGAGCTGGGAGGGCACCAGGGCGTAATACACCGGAAAGGCAAAGATCACGGCATCGGAGGTCTGCATTTTTCGGACGATTTCGTCCAGCAGGGCCGGGTTTTTTTCCAGGCTTGGGTTTTTCTCCAGGGCCGGGATTTTATTTCCGATATGGATGATCTCAAACCGGTGGCCCGGGTTTTCCTTTTCAAGGAGGTGGATATGCTGAAGGGTGATGCTCTGACGGGTTTTCGGGCTTCCGTTAATGACGGTGATATTCATCAGCGTTTCCTTTTTTATTGTTCAAGGGCATTTTTTTACCATATCCGGATCAAACTGGATACCCTATTTTTTTACCCGCGGCTGCCGCACATTTTTCGCCCTTGAATCCATGGCTTGACAAGAAAAGGCCGGGCGTATTAGGTTGAATACGGACTGCCATTGAAAATAAAGGAGAAGACCATGAAGGACCACACCCCGAAACTTCTGGATGCCCTGGATGCCTTTGAAGACGGCATTTATATTGTCAGTGACGACTATAGGGTCGAATATATGAACAAATACATGAAGGTCTTGTTCGGGGACAGGACCGGCAATAAATGCCACGAGGTGATCGTAGGATCGGATAAGCCCTGTGACTGGTGCAATTTCCAGGATATTTTCAAGAAAGGGGAAACCCATCACAGCGAGGTGTATATTGAAACGGTGGACAAATTTTTTTCCATTTCGGAAATGCCGGTGGCCAACCAGGACGGCACCCGGTCAAAACTGTCCATCTACCGGGACATCACCCATTCCGTCCGGCAGGAGGAAAAACTCAAATCTTCCAGGGAAAGCTACCAGAGGTTGTTTAAGCATGTGGGGTGCGGGGTGTTTATCAGCAGCAAGGAGGGCCGGTTCCTGGATGTCAACCCTACGCTTTTGAAAATGCTGGGATACCAGGACAAGGAGGAATTTCTTTCTCTGGACCTGGCCAGGGATGTATACCTGAGCCCCGCGGACCGGCGAACCTATACGCAGACCATTGAAAAAAAAGGCAAGGTGGTGGACTACGAGGTCAAATGGCGCCGCCGGGACGGACATATCATCCATATCCTTCTGACCAGCAATGTCCGGTACGGGACCAGGGGGGAGATTCTCGGGTATGAGGGCATCGTGGTGGACCAGACCCGGCGGAAAAAGCATGAGATTGAATTAAAAGAAGCCCATGATTTCCTGGATAAGATTATTTCCTGCTCTCCCAACGCCATCATGGCCATGGATACCCGGGGCGTCATCCGGCTCTGGAACCAGGGCGCGGAGAATGTCTTCGGGCTGAGAGCATCGGAAGTGGTGGGGAAAATGACCATCCCCCAGATTTTTTCCATCAAGGTGGCCAAAAAAGTCAATGAAATGCTCAGGGATGATAATTTCGGGGGCCGGGGCAAGCTGAATTCCTATCCCTTGAATTTTACAAAAGAGAACGGGGAAGTGGTGGAAGGCAATCTGTCCGCCAGCCTGATCTATGATGAAAAAGGAGAGGAGGTGGCATCGGTGGGCCTGTTTGTGGATTTAAAGGAAAGGCTTCGGACGGAAAGGGAATTGAGCGCGGCCCGGCAGCACCTGCTTCAGTCCGAGAAGCTGGCCGCCATGGGCCGGCTCACCTCCCAGATTGCCCACGAACTGAACAATCCGCTTTTCGGCATCATGAATACCCTTGAATTGATGAAAACCGAGATCTCCCCCGATAATAAGCGCCGCCGCCTCCTGGACATGTCCCTGTCCGAGATTGTCCGCCTGGCGGACATGCTCAAAAAAATGCTCTCCTTTTCCCGGCCGGACCAGGACAAGCGGGTGGAGATGGATATCCACGTGGTCCTGGACGAACTCCTGCTGCTTTACGAAAAACGCTTCCGGGAAAACAGTATCAAGGTCCGCCTGGATCTGGCCGAAAATCCGGGGATGATCCTGGCTTCCCGGGACCAGCTCCGCCAGGTCTTTATCAATATGTTTTCCAATGCCATGTATGCCATGCCCGAGGGCGGGGAATTGGAAATCTCCACCCGGGTTTCAGGGGACAGGCTTTATATCGTGATCCGGGATACGGGAACCGGGATCAAGCCCGAACATATCAAAAAGGTCTTTGATTCATTCTTCACGACCAAGACGGAAAACGTCCAGGGCGTGGGCCTGGGCCTTTCCGTCTGCTACGGGTTCATCAAGGACCATGACGGCGACATCACGGTGGAATCCGAAGAAGGCCAATGGACCAAGTTCACCATCATGCTGCCCCTTTCGGGGGGGCCGGTAGAGGGGTGTCTTTTCCAATTAGGATTGGGGTGTCGGAATTTTTTGCAACCATTAGAAATGTTGATATGGGATTTAAATTTATAAAAAGCTCTGGTTGGATCTCATTAAAATTTACAGGATAAACAGATCAATAGAATAAAGGAGAGGCTAAGGAATAGTGAACCTATGGAAATCATTTATATCACGTTTCAGAGGCAGTCCGAAAATAGCAATTTCAAAATTACCGTATGGGGCGGCTTCAATGTTAGGGCTTGCCGTACCGGTTGCCGCAGGTTTCATGACTGGCCAGCCAGAGTCAGGGATGGTTGCGTCTTTAGGCGGCCTCGCACTGAGTGGCGAGGGGAGAGGAGAAACATTCCATGAACAGTTGCCCAGCTTAATTTATGCCTTGGCAGCCGGTTTTCTGGCGATGTTGGCCGGTTCAGTTTTGGCCACATATGACTTGCAATCCTATGGCATTCCGGTTATGGCAGCCGCAGCCGCACTCATCGGCAGTATCAGCAAGCCGATGGCCAGAGCGACCACTCAATTCATTATCTTCACTATTATCTCTACAAATATCAGCAGGGGGGAATCCCATACGATCGGTGTGGCTATCCTGTTTTTACTGGGAGGCGCCTGGACGGCCGGGTTGTTTCTGGTGCTAAGGCCGCTGTTTCGTGCCGTCTTTTCTGCGTCGGTTCCGACTGATACCAAATCGGCTCAATACACCATGAAGCAGTATTTTCGCCGGTGGAGGAGAACCCTCACCCATCTGCAGGGATGGCACTATACTTTTCGAATAACTCTTTGTCTGGGTGCCGCTGAAGTTTTCGACTGGCTGTGGTCAAGTCATCACGGGTACTGGGTAGCCGTCACGGTAGTCATTGTAGTGCAGCGAGATCTTCAGGCCGCCTTGCCTCGGGCGATTCACCGTGCCGCTGGGACCACGCTTGGAGTGATGCTTATCAGCCTGCTCATGCTCTGGGAACCGTCCAATTGGGCCGTGATTGCTGTAATAGCTGCCGTGGCTGCCCTTCGTCCGATTCTTATCGAAACCAACTATCTCATCTATGCGGCGATTCAAACTCCTCTGGTCATCCTGCTGCTGGAATTCGGCCAGGAGTCCTCATGGGTGATCGTGATCGACCGCCTGACAGCAACGTTTGCAGGCTGCGGCCTGGCGCTGGTGCTGGGATACATAGGCTGGTCGAGGCTTTTCAAAACATCTGCCTGAGATTGGAAAATTAATGCTCTCTTGGACATTGTTTGAACAATTTACAGGTAATTCTCCTGTCCGGCGCTGTATTTCTATTCGTTTTTGATTTTTTGTTCTCCCGGTTCTTGACAAAGGGCCGGTTCCCGTCCTAAAGGGTAGCTGACATAGATATGGGGGTCAAGGCATCACCTTTAACAAGGGGCGTGGAAAGACAAGGGATGGTCAATTTCTCCAGTACCGGGAATAGCGGGCCCCAGGGACTGTTACAATTCAATCCGGCCGTCCGGCGCAGCGCGGCAATGGTGGTCATCTGGCTTGTGATCGTCAACGGCTTTGCCCTGGTGGCCTTCAACCGGCTGAATCTTGCCCCGGATACGGCCTTCCGATGGATGGCCAGGGCCGGGATCACCCCGCCCGCCCAAAACTGGGAAATCGTGGATATCCAGACCGCTGGGATTCTTACTGGTATCTGGATATCGTTAAAGAAGGGTATTATCTGCGCGGGGAAAAGGGTCTTGCCAATGTGGTGTTTTTCCCGCTTTATCCGCTTTTAATCCGGGCTGCAACTCCCCTGGCCGGAGGTGACCCGGTTCTGGCCGGATGGATGGTCAGCAGTGTTTTCCTGGTTCTGGCTGCAGCCGTGCTGGTCCGCCTGGCCCAACGGTTTCACCCGGAAATCGACCCGCTGATGCCGGTCCTGTTTTTATTGGCTATCCCACGGCTTTTATCCTCAATGCCGTTTATTCGGAATCCCTTTTTCTTTTTTTTATCCCTGGCCGCGGTCTATTATGCCAGGGAAGAGAAATTCCTGACCGCAAGCCTGTTTGTTGCCTTGGCCTCGGCCACGCGCATTGCGGGCCTGTTTTTATGTGTGCTGCTGCTGGTTGAATTGATTCAGAGCCGGGGCTGGAAATCCTTGTTCAGCCGGCGTGTCTGGCCGCTCTTAATAGCCCCGTCCGGGGCCTTTGGATTCTTTTGTTATCACTGGGCCGCCTTTGGGGATTTTTTTCTTTATCTCAAAATTCAATACAACTGGGGCAGGGATTTTGAGTTCGCCGCCGCCGATTATATGATGCGGAACAGTCCTTACTGGATCAATATGGTCACGGATCTGTTGTTTATGGCCCTGGTCATTGTGATGGGCCTGCTGGCCCTGAAGCGGCTGCGGATCTCATACGGCCTTTATATGCTGGTGTCCATGGGCATTGCCCTGAGCACCGGGACCTTTCTTGCAGTCACCCGATATTCCATGATGCTTTTTCCCATTTACCTCATGGCCGCTTCCATGGGTTCCGTCCTGGGTCGCGGGGCCTGGATGCTGACCTCGGTCCTTTTGCTGGCCATGAATATCATTGCCTTTCTGAACCATTACTGGGTCGGTTGATTCTTTTGATGGAACAGGATATATCAGGAGGCAGGTTGATCCCCTGGAAGAACACAATGCTGGAAAAGGCAGATTCCCTATGAATGAAAATTCATCCCCCGCGCCCGTCACGGCCGCACCGCCCACCCTGTCCGTTGTTGTCCCGGTGTTTAATGAAGAGAAAAATATTCCCCTTTTGTATCAACAGTTGGTTGAAACCATGCAGCCCCTGGCCGAAAGCTTTGAGCTGATTTTTGCCGATGACGGCAGCCGGGACGGGTCCTGGCTTGAGGTCGTTGCGCTGGCCGAAACGGATTCAAGGGTGAAAGGCGTCCGGCTGTCACGCAATTTCGGGCATCAATACGCCCTGGTGGCCGGGCTGGAAACGGCCCGGGGCGATGCTGTGATCATGATGGACTGTGATTTGCAGCATCCGGTGGAAATGATTCCGGTCCTTTTGGAACGGTGGCGCTCCGGGTTCAAGGTGGTGAAAACCCTGCGCAGGACCATTGCGAAATCGGATGGTTTAAACAATGGACCTCGCGGAGCTTTTACCGGCTGTTCTCCTATTTGAGCGGAGTCAATTTAAGGCCGGGCCTGGCGGATTTCCGGCTCCTGGATCACCAGGCCCTCCAGGAATTGCTCCGGTTCAGCGAAGAGGGCTTGTTTTTGCGCGGATTGACCGAATGGATCGGATTCCCCTCCTGCGTGGTCCCCTACCAGTCCGGGAAGCGGATTAACGGCCGGTCCCAGTACAGCTTAAGAAAGATGCTCAGCTTTGCCTGGAAGGGGGTCAGTTCCTTTTCCGTCATGCCGCTGCGGATCGGGATACTGATCGGCTTGATGGGAAGCCTGGTCTCGGTGTGCGGCATCTTCTACGCGTTCTGGGGGACGATTTTCGGCAAGGGAACCGTACCCGGCTGGGCCTCGACCCTGATGGTCATTTCCCTTTTGTTTTTCATCCTGTTTGTCTATCTGGGCATCCTTGGGGAATATGTGGGCCGCATCATCATCGAGGTCCGCCGGCGACCCCGGTTCATTGTCTGTGATACCGCCGGCTTTCCAAAAAAATCTTCCACCGGGCAGGCTCCCGCCTCCCCTGAATTCCATGGACGGTAACCCTTTTTCAAATCCGGAATCCTCACCCTGTCTGATTGTTAATGCGGACGATTTCGGCATATCCAAAGCTGTGAATGAGGGGATCGCCGAAGCCCATGGCCGGGGCATTGTCACCGCCGCCTCCCTCATGGCCGCGGGCAGGGCCTTTGACCATGCCGTGGCCCTGTGCCGCGCCTTTCCCGGCCTGGATGTGGGTATCCATTTAACCCTTGTGGCTGAACAGGCCCTCCTGGGTCAAAATTCTTCCCTGGCCGGGAAAGACGGACGTTTCCCGGCGGATTTTCATCAATTCCTGAAGCGCTTTTTCTGCGGGCGGATCCGGTTGTCTGATATCCGGGCCGAATGGGAAGCCCAGATCCTGCGCATCCTGGATTGCGGCCTCCGGGTGACGCATATGGACAGCCACCAGCATCTCCATGCCCTACCCGGAATCCTCGGGCTGACCTTTGACCTGGCCCGTCAATATCAGATCCCCTTTGTCCGCATCCCCCTGGAGGACCGCCTTCTGGTCCGGCCCGTCACGGCCCGGGGCCTTGTCCGCATGGCCGGCGCCATGGCCCTGGGCGCGAGTTTCAGACTTGCCCGGATGCACGGGCCAGCGGCCGGGCTCCCATCTCCCCGCTTTCTGGGGTTCCATGAGGGCGGCCGCCTGAATCCGGAAAATCTGGAGGGGAT
>JAAUSZ010000338.1 GCA_012031875.1 Desulfobacula sp. | reverse complement strand
GGAAACCCTGGTCATGGCAACGATTTTTTTCGGTCTGTCGTTCTTCATGGCAACCAGGCTTCCGGCCGGTTTTATTCCCCCCTTCCGATCAGGGGTACACCAATCTGAGCATTGAATTGCCTCCCGGCAGCACGCTGGAAATACGGTATCAACGGCGGAAACCGTGCGTAAATCGGTTGAGAAGATTAAAGGCATCGACAATATATTTACGGTTGTCGGCGCTGCCGGGGAAAACGGTGCCGACGAAGTTAGCGCCGGTGCTGTGTGTAAGGGATCCTTGATTTTGACCTTTCTTCCAAAGAAGGAACGGCCTCCGCAAAATGTCATTAACAGTGAGATCAGGAACAAATTGATGGATATTCCGGGCGCTAAATTTGCATTGAAAAACGATGAGCCGGGTGAAAGTTTTTCCATCCTCCTTGCCGGCGAGAACAGGGAGGCCTTGACCGGCACCGCCGCCGCCCTGGAAAAAGAGCTGCGCGGCTTAAAAACCATATTCAATGTCAACTCCTCCGCCGGCCGACAGCGGCCGGAGATAAATATACACCCGGATTTTACCCGCGCCGCCGAATTGGGAATAACAACGGAATCCATTGCCGACACGGTGCGTATAGCAACATCCGGGGATTTTGACCCGTATCTTTCCAAACTCAATCTTGATAACAGACAGCTTTATGTCAGGGTGCACATGGCCGAAAATGCCTTGCAGGATATCGATACGCTTTCCAACCTTCGTATTCCGACGCGCCTGGGGCAAACAGCGCTTTCCAGCATCGCAAGTATTACAGCAAACACCGGCGCCTCCCAGATTGACCGCTACGACCGCAGGCCCTATATAACGCTCAGCGCTGATCTGGGCGGCACGCCTTTGGGCCTGGCCATGGACGAGGCCATGGCGTTGCCTTCCATCAAAAATATGCCTTCCAGCGTTCAATTGATCGAAACGGGCGATTCGGAAATGATGGACGATTTGTTTTCAGCATTCAGTATGGCCATGCTCACCGGGGTTCTATGCGTATTTTGTGTTCTGGTTCTTTTATTCAAGGACTTCTTTCAGCCGGTTACTATTCTTTCCGCTTTGCCGCTGTCTTTTGGCGGATCAATGATTGCGCTTTGGATGGTGAGCGCGCAAATAAGCCTGCCGGCGTTAATCGGCATTATCATTCTCATGGGCATTGTCACCAAGAATTCCATCCTGCTTGTGGAATACGCCATCATCGGAATGAAAGAAAGAGGCCTTTCCTGTGCTGATGCTATGATTGACGCCTGCCATAAGCGAGCGCGGCCCATTGTGATGACCACTGTCTCCACCATCGCCGGAATGCTGCCCATCGCGCTTGGGATAGGCAGTGACGCCGGCTTCCGGCAGCCCTTGGCGATTGCGGTGATCGGAGGGTTGATAAGCTCGACGGCCCTTAGCCTTCTGATTGTTCCGGTGGTGTTTACCTACGTCAACATGGCGGAACTTTGGTTTGCCCGGCGCATCAGGAAAAAAATTTAAAAAAAACAGCGTTATCTCCTCCTTAAGACGGATGAATGAACCAGAATGAGCATTATAGGCAGCATTTTAAAATACTTTTTATATCCGCAGCACCTGTACCAGGTCATTAAGCTGCAACGCAACCGCAAAAAAATTGAATGCGTGTACGACGACGCCCAGCTTAAACTATACTCTCAATTGCTGCCGAAGGATTTTCTGCACTACGGTTATTTTGAAGACCCGAGCATAAGCCCCTGGGACATATCCATCAACCACCTTTACAAAGCGCAGGAAGACTATGGACGGCTGATCGTAAACCAGATCACTGACTACAACAGCCCGGTGCTGGATATCGGTTGCGGCATGGGCGGGCTGTCGGCATTGATGAACGGCAAAAACCTGAACGTCATTGCACTGACACCGGATAAACACCAGATAAGGCATTTGACCCAAAAATACAAAGGCCTGCAGGTCATGGACTGCCGTTTCGAGGATATGCCGGCGGGAGATTTTACATCATATTTTGGAACGGCGGTAACATCCGAATCCCTGCAATACCTGAAACTGGATGAGGCTCTGCCTCTTATAGACAAAATACTGAAGCCCGGCGGCAAATGGGTAGCCTGCGACTATTTTAAAAAAGGCGAAACCGGAGAAAAGAGCGGGCATAGCTGGCGGTTGTTTAATACCGGGCTGCGGCAAAACGGTTTTAAAATGACTTACCAGCGGGACATCACCCCCAACGTATTGCCTACCATTGCATTCGCTTATATGTGGGCCAGCCAGATCGGAATGCCCATAAAAGAGTTTGTGCTCGGCAAACTAAAGATGAAGGCTCCCGGCATATACTACGCCATGGAAGAGGTCCTGCCGGAAATAGAAAAGAAAATAAACAAGAACATGGATACCATCAACCCTGCCACATTTGCCGCCAACAAGCATTATGTGCTGATGGTGATAGAACGCACCGGATAGACCAAAAAAAAAGCGGCATTGTCATTCACCCCGAAAGGAAGATGGGTCAACCCAATATGGAGAAAGCAACATGCTTAAAATACTTAAACCGATTTCTTTGATTATCGTTTGTTCGGCAATCATTCACTTAATCATCTTCTTTTTTGTCAGCGCCCATGCCGGGGAACCGGAAGCCGACGGATTTTCAGGGCATCTCATGGCCGGAGGGGCCTTTACCGCCGGAAAGCCTTCACCGGACAATGCCTCGGCCAATCAAAACCCGCGGATCTCATCCCTTTCCCAGTTTCCGGAACACCTCACGGAAATCAATCCGGTGGGAACCGGAGAACTGAATTTCACCTTTGCTTTCACCGGGACTACGGTGAGCCTTGGCACAGGCAGCGGGCCGAGCGTATTTGTAATTTCCCAACCCGCTGCTGAAACCGGAACCTTTTCCCTTGGCCTGAATTATATGAAGGATGAAGTATGGCAGGATCCCTTCATCATTGGAACAAACCGGACAGAAACCAGCCGCAGGACCAGAGGATTGGCTCTGTCCTGGGATAATATCCTGAATTCCGGTTTTAATTTCAGCTATGCATTGGATGATGTGGACATTGAAAACGATCTGGCCGGGAAAAGACACCAGGGCCTGAAACGGGATGGAAAGCGTCATGCCATCAAGGGGGGAAGCCGCCTCTTTGCAACCGATACCAGTGAATTGTCGGCAGGAGTAATATATGAACGCTCGGACATGGCCGGGAAAATTTTTTCCTATGACGGATACGGCATTGAATTGACCCATGTTCTGAGGGGAGGGGGCTGGGACTTTGGAACCGCTTTTTCAGTTTCATATCACGGCTATGACGGCATCCACCCCGAATTCAACAGGGACCGGGAGGATAGGATAATCAGCCTTGGAAGCGCCTTTACGCTTTATGAGCCCCTTGAACTCAAACATTATTTCATCACCCTTTTCGGGTCCGCATTCCTGAATGATTCAAGCATCTGTTTTTATGACGAATCCTCTCTGAGCGGAGGGCTCGGAATTGGGTATGAATTTTAAACAGAAAAAATCTGCATTGTCTCTTCATGAAAAAATAATATGGTCCGGCAATTTTTTACTATACTATACTTTTTCTGATGATTATTGTAGCATCAGTTTTTTTATAAAATTCCCTATGCAGGACCATGAATACACTCAAGGATACATATTTCAGACGGAACGCCGCCGGCGTCGCCTGGTGGAACTGTTCTGGGGCCTTGGATTTCCCGTCATCCTGGAATCCACCTTTCTCCAGATCTTTCTCAAAACAACGGGACCTCGGATTTCGTCATCGGC
>JAAUSZ010000095.1 GCA_012031875.1 Desulfobacula sp. | reverse complement strand
GTATATAATGAACATTGACGCCAATCCCTTCGCTCCTCAAGAGTGAAAAATTTCCAGCCTGCTCTTTTTAATCACACCGGGATCCAACCTTACCACATAAAGATGATAGGCATGCACCCCGCGAGCCTCTTTCTTTAAAGGTGAGATACCGTTAACCTCTTCAAAAAACAGGTCATATTGCTTTGCAAGAATATTCCTTCTATGAATCCGGAATTCAAGCTTCTTAAGCTGGGTAATACCGAGAGCACATTGGAAATCCGTTAACCGATAATTAAACCCGGGCATTTCAATTTCATAATACCAGGATTCCTTTCTCCTTCTCTGATGCAGATCATCACTGATGCCGTGATTCCTGAATATTTTGACCCTGCGGATAAGATCTTCATCGTTTGTGACAACCATCCCTCCCTCACCCGTGGTGATATGCTTCACCGGATGGAAGCTAAAAACCGTCAAATCAGCGCAGCTTCCTGAGGGAGACCCCTTATATGTCCCTCCGATGGAATGGCAGGCATCGGCAACCAGGTAAAGCCCGTATTTCTTTGCAATTTCCCTCAACTCATCATACCCGCACATTTGTCCGGCGTAATCCACGGCAACCACGGCCCGGGTCTTCGAGGTTATTTTTTCTTCAACCTTTTCAGGATTTATAAGCAGTGTGTCCGGGTCGACATCAGCAAAAACCGGGATACCCCCCTGGTAGACCACAGCATTGGCAGTGGCGGCAAAGGTCATGGGCGGCAGGATAACTTCATCTCCAGGCTTTATATCCATGGCTGCCATGGCCGCATGAAGAGCGGCCGTCCCACTGTTAACGGCGGCCCCGAATTTTGCATGGGACCTCCTTGCCAGCTCCTGTTCAAATTCCTCAACCTTGGGCCCTGTCGTAAGCCAGTCGGAAAGCAGGACATTCCGCACCGCCTCTAAGTCTTCTTCGTCAATATCGTGCCGGCCATAGGGTAAAAAATCTTGTTTATTCTCAAAATTGGATGTCATAATGAAAAAACTTAACTTTTTTTGTTGGTTATACTATTTAAGTAAATATGGATTTCATATACCATTGGTCACTAATATCGGCAAATGAATGATAACTGAATAAAAACGTCATCTGAGGGTATCAGACAACCCTGACGAGGGCCTAGGGATTTTATATGAAAGAAAAGATCATCTGGTTGATTCAATCTAACCAGATCACACCCATTATCGCAGAGTTTCTGCAGACCCTTCAGAAAAGGATGGAGAATTATATCGATCTCGTATTCATGGTGCCGGAGACCTCCTCTGATATCCTTGCCAATATTCAGGGCCTAAAGCCTGTTTCTTTTAAAACCACCACCCGGACGGCCGTATCTTCATGCCCGGCCTATCTGTCAAAACGGGAGGCCTTGGGCAGCAAGACCTTTACCGAAGGGTTGGCCTTTGCCGATACCCTGCTGCTGGATGACCTGGGCGGAGGGAACGCCCAGGAGACCCTTCTTGGCCTAACTCCGCCTTCCGGGACCTGTGGTCTGATTCTTCAGATCCCCACACCCCTGGGCTCTTCGGAAATGGAAGAAAAAATATTTCATGCCGCCATCCTCTGGGCAAAACAGAACAGACTCCCGGCCATTGGGTATGAGCTTTTGCCCCTTGATACCCGGTGGACCCTTGCCCCTTCCCTTCCTGACGGGTTGATTACCCGCCACTATGAGAGTTATGATCACCTGAAACATCAATTGAACCATCAAAACATCTGGCTTCTCCCCATCTATGAGGCCGCCGTTTTTTCTTCGGTTTCCACCAGTTTTACCCTGAGCGGAGTGAAGGCTTGTTACCACTATAAGAACATATTCTCCATCCCCTCGACCCGGACTGTTTTATATCTTCCCCACAATGTGGCCATGGTCTATGAATACCAGGAATTGATCAGAACGCTTCAACCCCTGGGGGACAAACTCCATCTGATGTTCAGCATCGGCAAGGACCAGGTGAGGGGGGCCTATTCTCAAAAAGAAACCATTGAAATCGTTTATAAAGAAGGATTAAAACAGTTTGCTTCCCATTCCTTCCACGAGGCCAATCATTTATGGGAAATGATGATGGCCGACGCTGTTGTTTCATGTTCAGCCTGCTTCAGTACGGAGGTTGCGGAAAAAGACCTTCCCTGCATTATCTTTGACCCTAAGGCTTCTCCCATGGTCAGGGGACATAAGAAAAGGGTGAACACCAGGGAAGCCCTGGAGGATTCCGTAAAAAAGGAGATTGAAGGTCACCGGTATAAAATGGAATTTGCAGATATATTAATGCTGCTCACAACAACAGGAAAACGAAATGGCTGATTTTTGGCAAAACAAAAAAATCATTGTGTATATTGCCCTCCCCCATCATACCCGGTTCATTTCACCTGTTATGGAACGCCTTTCCCGCCAGGGTGCAGAGGTGCTCTATGTTGTCGGGCAGGCTGAAAGATCCCAGGAAATCACGGCTGTTAAACTGGGCCTGAATTATTCCCATGTCTTTGATTTTGTGACGGACCAGGACTCGGATGACATTCAAAGCAATTATCTGCGTTTAAGGGATGCCCTGTCCGGCCATTTAAAGCATCATTTTCTGTTGGGCACATCTCCTTTAACCGTCATCGATAAAACCCTGTATTCAACGGCTGTTGAATACATCGGATTCAGAAACCTCTTAAAAAAAGAGAAGCCGGATCTTTGCGTTGCCCTGCATGAACTCAACCGGTGGGGGAAAATGTTCGCCTTCTGGTCCAAGAGACTGAATATTCCCGTCATTACTTTCCAGGAAGGGCTTTATTACGGCCTTGATTTTGGATATACCGGCCATGTGCAGTATACCACCCTGAATCTGGTCTGGGGGAAAAGGATCAAAAAAAAGCTCACGGATTTCGAAGCGCCGGGGGATAGGATTCTGCCCGTGGGCAATACCCATCTTGCCAATGAAATTGAATATCAGAGGAAAAATTCCATCCGGGAAAAGAAAAGGAAGCAATACCGTTGCAAGGATAGTTTTGCATTGCTCCTTCTTATTTCAGGTGAAATTCCCTTGGTACAGGAATTGTATCCTCTTTTTGAATCTGTTGCCAACCGACCCGGAGCCTTCTTGTTTATCAAATTTCACCCCATCACCCCCCTGGACCAAATGAAGAAATGGGTGTCATCCGTTCCGGATAGCTATAAAAAAAGATCAGGGCCTTTCATGACGATGAAAATACCTATGACCTCATGTCCTTAAGTGATTTGTGCCTTCTGGTTCAACCCAGCACCACGGGCCTTGAAGCCCTGGCCTTAGGCAAACCCCTTGTCCATCTGGATGTCAGGATGAGGGATAAACTTCCCTATTCATTTACGGAATTTAAGGTGGCCGTAAAAATGACCCCGGCGGAACTGGGCGAGGCCCTATCGCAGCATACGGATTTCAGCACAATCATCCATCCGGAGGATGTCAAAGCCTATCTGCAAGCCGAACTTTCAGAAACAGACGCCGCCATCGACAGTGTCATCAACATTTCGGAAAAGCTGATTCAAGCAAGCCGGGAAAAAGATCCAAAACCGATTCAAACCGCCGTGACAACGGATAAAGACTGGTCCATGGTGGTTTCGCTTTCCAATGGCCCCGAAAATGTTCTGGCCCAACTGGAGGCCCTTGCCTTAAATTCAGAGAATGAAGGGACCTTTGAGGTGATCCTCATCGAGCCCGAGGATATGCCAAAAAAGATCTCTGAGATTCTGGATTCATTAAAGGGGGATGTCCTGCGACTGGCAAGGGAACCCGGGATGTCAAGCTTTGAAATGATGAACCATGCCTCACAAAAAGCCTCGGGCAAAACTCTCCTCTTTCTGGGCAAAGATCTTTTGCCTTTACCCAATTGGCTTTACCATCTTAAAAAAGGAATCGCACAATACGGGAAAGATAAAATCCTGGGGGCCAAAATCATGGATCAAAGGGGAAGCCTGGTTCACGCAGGCATGGTCCTGGACAAAAACCATTTCCCGGTATCTGCCTATAAACACCTGGCTTCAGACTTTCCACCGGCCCTAAAAGGGCGCTCTTTTAAAATGCTTGACCATTTTATCTGTATCCATAGGGATTTTTTTCA
Source organism: Desulfobacula sp. (assembly GCA_012031875.1). Lineage (GTDB taxonomy): Bacteria > Desulfobacterota > Desulfobacteria > Desulfobacterales > Desulfobacteraceae > Desulfobacula. Next base: position 13,378 of record JAAUSZ010000095.1, on the reverse strand, counting down.
TGAGCTGGGCGGGTTCCGGGAAAAAACAGGAAAATTTGCATTTATGGATATCTGCCTTAGAGCCGATTATAGAAAAAAGAGGGATACCTGTTTTTATATGCCGGATGCCGGCATGATATCCTTAAAAGACAATACTGGCCCCTTTAACCCGGATGATTCCATTTGTTTTTTGGAAAATGGCAGGGGGTGCTGTGGGAGAATCAAGAGGCCCTTTATGAGACGGACAAGGTCACAAAAGCTGAACTGGACGCGGCCGCATGGCCCAGGCTATCAAAACGGCCAACTTTAAATTCTGATGATAATGATTAAAAAAGGATTCAGACGCAATGTTACATGACAAAGCCATACTGATCACCGGCGGTACAGGGTCTTTCGGCAAAAAATTCACGGAAACCCTGGTCAAGAACTACAAACCGAAAAAGATTGTTATTTTTTCCAGGGATGAACTCAAACAATTTGAAATGGCCCAGCAATTTGATCATGACTGCATGCGGTATTTTATCGGGGATGTCCGGGATAAAGAAAGGCTGACCATGGCCATGAACGGCATCGATTATGTCATTCATGCCGCAGCCCTCAAGCAGGTTCCGGCTGCCGAATACAACCCGACGGAATGCATCCGGACCAATATCACCGGCGCTGAAAATGTGATCCATGCCGCCTTGTCCAATAATGTCGAAAAAGTGATTGCCCTTTCCACCGACAAGGCTGCCAACCCCATCAACCTGTACGGCGCCACAAAATTGTGCTCAGACAAACTGTTTGTGGCAGCCAATAATTTTGCCGGTTCCAAAAGAACCATTTTCTCTGTTGTGCGATATGGAAACGTTGTGGGTTCAAGGGGGTCGGTGGTGCCTTTTTTTCAAAAACTCATTGATGAAAAAAAAGAGCCCCTGCCCATCACCGACGTAAAAATGACCCGCTTCTGGATCACCTTGCAGCAGGGTGTTGATTTTGTCATCAAAAATTATGCCCGCATGTCCGGCGGTGAGATCTATGTGCCCAAAATCCCTTCGGTCAGGATAACCGACCTTGCCACGGCCATGGCCCCGGATACGCCCCAGAAAATCATTGGGATTCGGCCGGGTGAAAAACTCCATGAAATCATGTGTCCCTGTGACGATTCCCATCTGACCGTCGAATTCGAAGATCATTACATTATCTTACCCTCCATCACCTTCCGGGATAGAAAAATCGATCCGGATATTAATCATCTTGGAGAAAAAGGGGCTTTTGTCCCCCAGGGATTTGAATATAACTCCGGTACAAATCCATATTTCCTGACAACAAAAGAAATACTGGAATACAACAAAAAATCTGAAACCTAAGGCCATGACCCAGAAGCAAAAAACAACCAATATCGCCATTATCCCGGCAAGGGGGGGGAGTAAACGGATTCCCCGGAAAAACATCAAGGAGTTTTGCGGCAAACCCATCCTTGCCTATTCCATTCTGGCCGCCCAGAAAACCCGGCTTTTTGACCGGATTATTGTCTCCACCGATGACCGTGAAATTGCCGACGTTGCCCTTGAATGGGGGGCGGATGTCCCCTTTATGAGGCCCGGGCCTCTTTCAGATGATTATGCAACCACCATCGATGTCATAAAACATGCCCTGGAATGGTTAAATGAAAATGACGGGGTTTATGACCATGCCTGTTGTATTTATGCAACCGCCCCCTTTGTCCGGGTTTCGGATCTGAAAAAAGGATATGACCTGTTAAAAAATGAGGGCATCAGTTTTTCCTTTCCCGTTACAACCTTTCCGTCTTCCATTTTCCGGGCCCTGCAACTCACCGCGGACAACAAACTAAAGATGTTTCACCCGGAGCACCTGAATACCCGGACCCAGGATCTGCCGGAAGCCTACCATGATGTTGGACAATTTTATTGGGGAAAAGCTTCCGCCTTCTTGGAAAATGCCTCCATTTTCAGTGAAATTTCCAGCCCCGTCATCATCCCCCGGTATCTTGCCCAGGACATTGATACTCCTGAGGACTGGGAACAGGCGGAACTCATGTATCAGGCCATTTATCCCAAGGCAGATCAATGAATCATTTATTCATCCGTTCCGATGCACCCCCTGCCATGGGAACCGGGCATGTGATGCGGTGCCTGGCGCTGGCCCAGGCTTGGAAAAAACGAGGCGGGGCCGTCACATTTATCACCCGTTGCCCAAGCCCTTCAATTTTAAAACGAATTGAGTCTGAAGGATTCTCCATCATTCAGATGGAAGAGATCTGCCCCTCTATACAGGATATCAAAAAAACCTTAAAAATACTTAATGGAAAGTTACCCCGCCATAACAGCGCTTCGGCAAATTATAACTGGGTGGTTCTGGACGGTTATCATTTCACCTCCGACTACCAGAAAGCGATCATGGACTCCGGATTCAGGCTTTTGATCATCGATGACTGCAATCATCTTGACCATTACAATGCCGACATCCTGCTCAATCAGAATATCGGGGCCCATCATTTCAGCTATTCCTGCCTTCCCGGCACTGAAAAATTATTGGGAACAAAATATGTCATGCTCCGTTCTGAATTTTTAATGACCCAAAGGACCAAGACCCTTCCCCAAAAAGCCAAAAACATACTCGTCACCATGGGCGGATCAGACCTTGACAATATCACATTAAGAATTCTGCAAGCCGTCAATCAAATCGATGATCCTGAGCTTGATTTTAAAATCATTGCAGGCCCCGGCAATCCCCATATAAAAATTTTAAAAGAGGCGGTTCAAATCAGCCCCGGTCATATTCATTTGATTGATCATGCCGATATGCCGGAATTGATGTCCTGGGCCGATCTGTGCATCACCGCCGGAGGGAGTACCTGTTGGGAACTTTGTTTTTTGGGGGTGCCGTTTATGATTCTCACCATTGCTGAAAATCAACTCAATTCAGCGCTCGGGCTGACTCAGGCCGGGGTTGCCATAAATCTCGGTAAAAAAGAATCATTGATAACCGATGAGATCAGTCATTGCATTTTAACAACAGTCAATGATATCAAAACAAGACAAGGATTAAAAACATCAGGGATTAATTTAATTGACGGTAAAGGAACAAAACGAATCATCAGGCAAATGCTTGTTGGAAAAGTCATGATGCGGCCTGCCGGATTCAATGATGCCGACTTATTATTCAAATGGGCCAATGACCAAGAGGTCCGTTCATCCTCCTTTAACTCTGACCCGATCTCATGGGAAGAGCATCTTGAGTGGTTCAGCCAAAAATTAAGAGATAAGAATTCATGGGTATTCATTGCAGAAAACAAGATTGGAGACCCTATCGGACAGATCAGGTTCGAGAGAAGGGATGACTGCTTCAAGATCAGTTATTCTCTGGATCAAAAGTTCAGAGGGCTGGGGCTTGGAAAAAATCTTCTTGAGCTCGGCCTCCAGACCATTCGGACAAAACTTCAAAACCCCTGCCTGATGCAGGGGTTTATTAAAAGGATAATGTCGCATCCAAAATGAGTTTTGAAAAAGCAGGGTTTATCTCCATCAAAAATCAAACACCTGAAAACGGATCGGACAGTATTGTCTATCAATTAGAACTATCGCCGACAGCATCACAGGAAAAACCATGAATAGCATCATCATTAATAACAGAGTGATCTCAGCCGGTAATCCCGCTTATATCATGGCTGAAATGTCGGCCAATCATAATAAAAATTTTGATAAAGCCGTCAAAATAATTGAAGAAGCTAAAAAAGCAGGGGCTGATGCCGTAAAATTGCAGACCTATACACCGGACACCATTACCATGGATTCTGATAATGAGTGCTTCAAGATTAAAGATACGATATGGAAGGGGAAAACCCTTTACCAGCTCTATGAAGAGGCCTATACCCCCTGGGAATGGCAACCCGAATTAAAAAAAATTGCCGACGATCTTAACCTTGATCTTTTTTCAACCCCTTTTGATGCGTCAGCCGTTGATTTTCTTGAACAAATGGATGTACCGGCATACAAGATTGCCTCTTTTGAGCTGGTTGATCTTCCGCTGCTCAAAAAAGTAGCCGCAACAGGCAAGCCTGTTATCTTGTCAACAGGGATGGCAACCCTAGACGAAATTAAAGAGGCCGTTGATACATTAAGAGGAAACAACTGCATGGACCTTGCTTTGTTAAAATGTACATCCGCCTACCCTGCCCCCCCTGAAGAAGCCAATCTAAAGACCATCTCCCATCTGTCTGAAACCTTTAACGTTCCTGCAGGCCTGTCGGACCATACCCTGGGCAGTACGGTTGCCATAGCAGCAGTATCGCTTGGAGCCTGTATCATAGAAAAACATTTTTGTCTGGACCGGAAGAATTCGGGACCTGACGCATCCTTTTCCATGGAGCCCCATGAATTCAAACAAATGGTGACGGATATCAGAACGGCTGAAAAAGCAGTGGGGAAAATAAGCTATGAACTCACCGAAAACCAGAAAAAAAGCAAAGCCTTCCGGCGCTCCCTGTTTGCTGTTGAAACCATTAAAAAAGGGGATCTGTTCACAGAAAAAAATATCCGGTCAATCCGGCCGGGCAACGGTCTGCCGCCTAAATACATGGGGGGTGTTCTTGGTAAAGAGGCAAAAGTGAATATCCGGAAGGGGTCCCCTCTTTCTTGGAATATGGTGTAGGCTTTGCACCCGGATGGACATAAATCTCTTTTTTTATGCCTTTTCTTGACAAAAAGGATTTCTCTAACCTATGGTGCAGACAGTGACTATATTTCCTTGCCGATAATCTTTAAACTTATTTGGAATATAAAAACAATTGCATGACACTCCACTACCAACAGAGACAATGGCTAACCATTTACAGCAGCATAAAAGATATGGCAGATCCTTTTTAATGTGAGTACGTTGAATTATAGCTGTTTATCCTTTAAAAACATATTTTAGGTAAGTTACCAATGAAGCAGATGGAAAATATCCGGATCTTACTCATTTCACCCAATGTTCTGGGTCTAAAGAACGGAATCAACCGTATTCAACCCGGCTTGGGAATCATGTACATCGCTGCTGTTCTTGAACAACGGGGCTGTACAGTGGCTGTTTATGATTCAGCCCTGGAGGGATATGAGAACCAATTGGAGGTCCCGGGCAGATCAAATATTGTTGAAATCGGTGATTCCGATGAGGCCATAACCAAACGGATTTCATCTTTTAAACCCGATCTCATAGGAATATCAGTCCTTTTTTATAATCAGTCCGCCCAAGCCGGTCACGCCGCCAAGCTGGCAAAACGTATTTTACCGGAGGTCCCGGTAGTCGTCGGAGGTAATCAGGTTGCCGAGGAATATGAGGCCCTGATGCAAAACAACTGTTTTGACTTTGCCATGATAAATGAAAGCGACAAGAATTTTGCAGATTTTATAGAGATCTATTTCTCGGGGAATGATTATCATAAGGTTCCCGGCTTGGTCTATCGCCAGGGAGAGCACCTGATATCAAATCCTCCGGGCGGTATCATTAAAAATCTTGATGAACTCCCGTTTCCTGCCCGCCACTTGGTTAACATGGAAAAATATTTTAAAATCAGTATGTTCCACAACCCCTATTCCAGACACCCCAGAGTTGGTAATGTGATGACATCCAGGGGATGTCCGGAAAAGTGCAGTTTCTGCACAACACCGCTACGCTGGGGGAATCATATCCGCTGGCGCTCACCGGAAAATGTATACCAAGAGATTTTGCTCCTCAAGGAACAATACGGCGTTGGCGAGATCCAGTTCGAAGATGATTCCCTGACCTTGAATATCAGGAATCTTTTTAAACTCTGTGATCTCATAGGGCCGTTGAATCTTAGCTGGAATACGGTAAACGGAATCCGGGCAGACTACCACGGCAATAGAGAGGGGAAACAGGAGCAAATGTTCAGGAGAATGGCTCAGGCAGGGTGTTATCAAGTCTGTCTGGGTGTTGAGACCGGCAATCAGGAGTTGCTCGATGGATTGCTCAACAAGAATCTTGACCTGAAATCCGTTGAACCTTGTGTGAGTGCTGCAAAAAAAGCAGGCCTTGCCGTGCATCTATTTCTCATGGTTGGTTTTCCCGGTGAGTCTGTAAAGCAAATCGAAAATACCATCCGGTTCGCAGAGGAGTTGGATGTGGACAGTTGCTCCATCTCAATTTATTCGCCGCTACCCGGAACGCCATTGTACAAATACGCGGCTGAAAATAATTTTCTTGTGGACGGGTTCAGCAAGGATAATATTTTATTTGCCAAAGCCAACATAAAGATACCGGGGATGACCTCTGATGAATTCGAAGCTCAAGTCGTGAACTGGACAAACAGACTCAATAAAAGGCTAAAAGAAAAATCCCCGGAGAAGTATCAGGAAAAATATGGTAAATTTTTAGATAAAAGCAATACCTTTATTTTTAGAAAACATTCTTAAGGCAAAATGCAGATGGCCCCTTTCACCAACTCATTATTTAGGAGATGCTTATGAGCAGGTTCCAGTTAAACCCAAGACAAGGACTTCAGGTCAACATCACCCATGAAGAAATAGTCAACGTGTTTCATTCCCTTTTTTATGCCAGTGAGCAGGACCATTCAGGCCCTCCCAAACTTTATAATGGTGTGCCGATTCACAAGAACCCCTTTGATATGTTTAATTATCAACAAATATTATTTACCCAGAAACCGGATTATATTATCGAATGCGGGGCTTTCCAGGGCGGTTCAACTCTGTTTTTTGCCGATACCCTGAGCCTCATAGGCAAGGGGAAGATAGTGTCAGTGGATATTTGTGAGAGGGCGGAACGCTGGTTTCCCCAGGTGGAAGCCCATGAGAGAACCATCCTCATCCCCGGTAGCTCCGTAGCTCCTGATATCGTTTCCCAGGTTAAAAATGTAGTCAAAGATGGAAAATCGTTTTTTGTGATACTTGATTCCCTCCACACTCAAGCCCATGTTCTGGCTGAAATGGAAAGTTATGGCCCCCTCCTGACAAAAGGGAATTATATGATTGTTGAAGACAGTAATCTGAACGGCCACCCCTTGCCTCCTGAATGGCACACCCAGACAATGCGTGAAGGAGGACCCTTTGAAGCTGTTCAGGAGTATATGAAAAAATATAGCGACTTTCAAATTGACAAAGACATGGAAAACCGGTTTCTTTTCTCCTATGCGCCTTCGGGATACCTGGTAAAACAATAACGCCAAGGCAGCCGGAAATTAAACAGGTTTCAATATACCCGGCACTGAGGAGCATAGGATAAGGAGCTAAGAATGAAAACCATCACTGGCAAAACAGCAAAAAAATCATCAAAGGGGCCCTGCTCAAGGAAAATGTTGAAGCACAGGTGGCCGAATATGTGGCAGAAGGGCTCACCTCCACCTCGCTGAGGGGCACGGATTCCCATGGGATAAGACTTATCCACCATTACCTGGCCGGGATCAAATCCGGCCGGATCAATCCCAGGCCATCTTATTCCGTAGAAAAAAGAATGCCGACTGTGGCTGTGTTGGATGCAGATCACACCTTTGGACACGCTGCCGGCATGGAAGCGGCAAAACTTGCCATTGAAATGGCAGGAGAATATGGGTCTGGAAACGTGGCGGTTAAAAATTCCACTCATTTTGGTGCCGCCGCTTATTTTGCTCTGGAAATCGCAGAGCATGACATGATCGGCACCAGCTATACCCATTCCGATTCCCTCATCATTCCCACTAACGGGAAACGCAGCTTTCTCGGAAACAACCCGGTCTGTTTTACTGCTCCAGTTAAAGGAGAAGGCCCTTTTTGTCTGGATATGGCAACCAGCATCATTACCTTCAATGCCGTGCGCAGATTACGGGAGCGAGGCGAAAAAGCTCCGGAAAATGTCGGCACGGATAAAAACGGCGTCCCCACCACCAATGCCGAAGAAATCACTATGCTGCTGCCGGTGGGAAGTTATAAGGGATATGGGCTGAGCCTGATGGTCGAGGTCTTGTGCAGTATGCTCTCCGGTATGCCCTATGGCCCTCATATATCAAAAATGTTTGAAGATTTAACCCGGAAGCGGTATCTGGGTCATTTTATCGGGGCCATGAATATAAGCGCCTTTACAGAGGTCGAGCAGTTCAAGGAGAGAATGGCCATGATGGTGGATGAATTGAGAAACGAGCCCCAACTTCATCAGAACCAATCCGTTATGGTTGCGGGGGATCCGGAAAAAATTTGCTTTTCAAATCGGAATGTGGAGGGGATACCCGTCAGTGACCAGGAATTTGAAGATTTTGAACTGTTGAATAAAAAATACCGGTTGGGTGTGGAGATGGGAAAATAATGAACGGGAAAGAGACCATCATCGCCATGATTCCGGCCAGGATCGGCAGCACCCGGCTGCCCATGAAAAACCTGGCCCTGATAAACAAAGAGCCTTTGATATCCTATGCGATCAAAGCCGCGAAAGCATCAGGCGTATTTGATAGAATCATCATCAATGCAGATGACAAAATTTTTGGTGATATTGCCGGGCGGTACGGAGTTGAATTTTACCACCGCCCGGTGGAATTGGGAAGCTCAAGCACAAAATCCGACGACGTGGTATATGATTTCATAAAAAAAAATCCAGGGGATATTGTCTGCTGGGTCAATCCGACCTCACCCTTGCAGACCGGCGAAGAAATTAAAAACGTGGTGACCCATTTTCAAAAGGAAAGCCTGGACAGTTTAATAACCGTCATGAATCAGCAGGTTCATGCCAATTTCAACGGAAAACCATTGAACTATAAAACCAATGAACTCTTCGCCCAAACCCAGGACTTGATGCCGGTTGAACTCTTTGTATATTCCATTATGATGTGGCGGACCTCCCTGTTTACAAAAATATACGACCGGCAAGGGCATGCTTTTTTTATCGGCAGGGTGGGATTTTATCCGGTGAGCAGGCTCAGTTCCATTATCATCAAGCGCAAAGAGGACCTGAAGCTTGCTGAATTCATCCTGAATTCTCTTACGGACGGCTCGGCAGACAAACTGGAATATGATCCGATTGCAGGGAGATCCTGAAGTGGCGGCTGAGAATTCAAATCCTTTTGATCTGATTATTGTCGGCGCCGGCATGTATGCCTGCGGAAAAGGGACAAACGGATACGGGACCATTTTACCGGCTGCCTTTGAAGCCTTCCGGCGTGGATGGATCAAAACAATACACATTGCCGCTGCAACAAAAAAAAGCGCAGACCTGGCTAAAGAGAAGGCTATCCAACTGAAAGACCTTACAAAGGTCTCCCCGGAGCTACACTTCTACCCTAAAAAAGACGATGATCCTCACGCTTATCTCTGTGCTGTTGAAAAAGCAGACCGTCCCTGTGCAGGAATTATCAGCGTTCCGGATAACCTCCACTTTGAAATTACCAAGGCGCTGATCCAAAAAAAAATACATGTTCAGGTCGTAAAGCCCCTGGTGTCGACGGCAGATGAAAATAATAGGCTCATCGAACTTAAAAATCAATATGGCATATATGGATGTGTTGAATATCACAAGCGGTTTGATGAATCGAATCTAAAGCTCTATGATCTTATCAGACAAGGGGCCTTAGGTGAATTGCTTCATTTCAGAATAAACTACAGCCAGCGCAAACTTATCCCAACTACTGTGTTTCGAAATTGGGTGGAAACAACCAATGTCTTCCAGTATCTGGGCGTTCATTATGTTGATCTCATCCAGTTTTTAACCGACGCAAAACCCTTAAGAGTCATGTCCATGGGTATGAAAAAATACTTATCCAGCCAAGGTATCCATACCTATGACACGATCCAAACCCTGATAGAATGGCAGCAGGATGAAGGAAAGGGCTGCTTTTTTTCATCGCATCTGACGGGATGGGTGGACCCCAATGTTTCCACAGCCATGTCGGATCAGCGGCTGGAAGTGATCGGCACCAGGGGAAGATACCGGAGCGACCAGAAAAGCAGAGGGGTAACACTGGTGACTGATGATCATGGCTGTGAAGAGATCAATCCTTATTTTTGCCAATTCTTTCAGGACATAGACGGACAGGCCCTGAGAATAAATGGATATGGCCCTGAAAGTATTCTCCAATTTATTGATGACTGTGTCAATATCACTAACGGCAAAAAGAGTCCGGCAGAACTTCAGGGGTTGAGGGCTTCCTTTGAATCTTCTTTATGCATCGCCATGGTTTTAGAGGCATCGGCAAAGAGCCTGGCTGAAGGCAACATCTGGATATGTGTAAATAAGAGTTCAGCGAATAGCTGAAAATAAATTAAAGAGGCAGCCATGAAAGCATCGTTAATCATCCGGACCAAAAATGAAGAGCGATGGATATCCGCTTGTCTGAAAAGTGTCTTCGCCCAAAATGAAAAGGATTTCGAAGTCATTATTGTTGATAATGAGAGTACGGATTCAACGCTCTTTAAAGTTGAACAATTCCCGGTTGAAAAAATCATGCACTGCCGGGAATATATTCCCGGTAAATCCTTAAATCTGGGGATCGCCAAAGCCGAAGGCGAATTTATCGTTTGTCTGTCCGGCCATTGTATCCCTACCAATGAAAGCTGGTTAAAAAATCTTCTGAAAAATTTTAAAGACCCGAAAGTTGCCGGAGTCTATGGGCGGCAGGAACCCTTATCCTTTACCTCACCCGCAGACAAAAGAGACCTTATGCTGGTTTTCGGGCCGGAGAGAAGGGTTCAGAAAAAAGACAGCTTTTTCCACAATGCCAATTCAATGATCAAAAAATCAGTCCTGGATCGATTCCCTTTTGATGACAAGGTAACTAATATTGAAGACCGGGTCTGGGCGCAAGAAGTCTTAAATCATGGATATAAAATCATCTACGAACCTTCCGCCAGCGTTTACCATTATCACGGCATCCACCAGGACGGCAATATCCAGCGGTGTACAAATGTCGTCAAGATCATGGAAAATCTCAATAAAAATACCTATGATGCAAATCATATGGCCATGCTGGAGGATATGAATGTTGTCGCCATTATTCCCATAAAAGGAAAATCCAGCAGTATCGGTGGTGTGCCGTTGCTCCAATATGCCATCAATTCCGCCAAGATGGCCAAGCATATAAATTCAGTAGTGGTATCTGCCGACAGCGACCAGACAGTGACGGCGGCCAAGGAAATGGGAACGGATTTTGCTTTTCTCAGGGATCCCTCATTGTCAAAAGATTATGTAGGTCTTGAAAAAGTTTATAAATACACCTTACAAAAACTGGAAGAATCCAATATCTTCCCGGACATCCTGGTGCTCCTTGAAATCACTTATCCTTCAGGGACCATGGTCTTCTCGATAATATGATCGACAAAATGGTTTATAAAGGTCTTGATTCTATTGTCCCTGCCAGGATAGAGAACAACGCCATCTGGGTGGATGGAGAAGATGGGATGAAAAGAATCGACGGCGGCTTTGTTCCAAGACAGTACAAAAAACATGTATATCTCAGTTATAAGGGGCTTTGCTGTGTAACCAGGCCTGAGTTTATACGCAATGAGGAAATCTTGGGGGATAATATCGGAGTATATAAAATTGACAACCCCTATTCTTGTCTGGAAATACGAACTGAAGACGACCTTGATCAACCGGATGTTCTACTCAGCAAGATCCGAGCCGGCTGGCAGAAGCGGAGTATTGACCTACAGCTTAATCCAGGCATAAGCATGGACAGATAAGCCATGGATATCCATTGATCGGATAAACGGATAACCGGTCAAGGCAAGCCTATTTTGGGGCAGAGTTGGAAAAACCAAAAAATTAAAGGTGTACGATGAATAAAACAATAACCGCTGACAATCCTATCCTTATTTTAACGGTTGCAACCTCCTCCGGTGAAATCGACTGGATCTTGCCTGTTCTCACCCTCTTTTTAAAAAAAAAGGCTGATTGGCGCCTGATTACCGTTTTTGGACACAAGAGCATCTTCGACCGGATTAAGCATACCAACCAAAAACTTTTCAGGGAATTTATGGCAGTATCTTCTCTAAACATAGTTCCACAGGAAATTGACACCCTCTTCTCTAAAGAGATTAATTCTGAAAGGGTCAAAATTATTTTTAAAGATTTCAATAATGATGAATTTGCTCCGTTTAAGACCCAGATTGAAAAATATTGCTCCGATGCACTGCTTGTAAGCTACCCGCATTCCAGCTATATTTATTCAGTCATGGGAAAAGACCCCATGAGTATCTGCCAGAACCCTGATGCCTATAGCAAACATGATATTTTTTTACTGGGCTCTGAAAATGATATTCCCTATTGGTCGGAATTTGTCAATACAAAGAAAATCAGAACACTGGGGACACCACGGTACGATTCCTGGTGGCTCAAAAATTTTCTTGAAGACCCTGATTTAACCTCAAGTGAGGAGTTTCAAAAGGCGCAAAAGGCAGACAAGGTTTTCTTCTGGATAGGACGCGGTGTTCATCCTCACTATTTGAGCCGCAGTGATTATGAATACCTTTTAAAGTCCATGGCTGATGTAATATTTAGCTATAACAACCCCCTCCTGATCATAAAACCGCATCCCAGGCAGGATATCGACGAATTGTTCAAGCTGCTTTCCACCTATGATCATAACCGGTACCTGGTTTCAGGATTGCATCTTCTTCAGCTTTCCCATATTTCGGATGTGGTCATCTCCGCGTGGTCGTCCGGTGCGCTTGATGCTTTGGCCACGAAAAAACCGGTAATCGAATTCTGGCGGTTCGGAGGGCGCGACCCTTTGTGCCGAAAAACCCCCGACGGAAATTATACTACCATATACCGGGAGCTTGGCCTGGTGGCGGCTGCAGATACCCGAGAGGATCTTGACAGCCTTTTGCAGCTTGCCTTAAAAGATCCTCATAACCCTGCCTGGACATCTCAGGTTGAAGCTTTTAACAGGATCTGCAAATCCACGGATCAGGTGTCAGAAAAAATTGTTAAAACCTTGGAGGAGGAACTGGCAAAACGATCGGATTCAAAACCTGTTCCGATTATTCAAACAGATGGAAACAGACAGGCTGAGTTGATTGAAAAAATGATTGAGTTTATAACCTCGCTGGTCGAAATGGGACTGAATACAAGGGCAAAGCTCTGGCTTGATTTTTTGGAAGACCAGTTTCCTGACAACGTAAGAGTCCTGAACAACCTCGGTATTTTTTTGTTTAATCAAGGGGATGTGAATTCGGCAGTTGACCGACTGATAAAATGTATAGATCTGTCGCCTTCCTATTATGAGGCAATCGTAAACCTGATACAGATCCTTTTAATTACAGAAAGAGTTGCTGATGCGATTGAAATAGTCGTATCATATTATCTGAAAACACCTGAAGAAGAGAAAAAAAAAATTTTTGCAGGCGCTGGCGGAACAGCTTACCAGAACAACAATTCATGCTCATCCACCACAGGATTTTACAAATACGGATCTAAT
>JAAUSZ010000337.1 GCA_012031875.1 Desulfobacula sp. | reverse complement strand
TTTTCATCCCGGTTTCCTTGGCCAGCCGGATTCTTTCGGACATGGGTTCCGGATGGTGCCGTTGCCGGGAAGGGCCATTCCTATGGCTTCGGTCAGGCAATTCATGGAATTGGCCGTAAACATGCCGGCGCAGGAGCCGCAGGTGGGGCAGGCGGCATTTTCAATGTCCAGGAGTTCATTTTCCGTCATCCTTCCGGACTGGACCGCCCCCACAGCTTCGAAAACCGTAATCAGATCGATTTTTTTATTTTTATTCCTGGGGTGCCTGCCGGACAGCATGGGTCCTCCGCTGATGACAATGGCCGGGATATTGAGCCTTGCCGCCGCCATGAGCATGCCGGGAATGATCTTGTCACAATTGGGCACCAGGACCAGGGCGTCAAAGGGATGGGCCATGGCCGTCACCTCAATAGAATCAGCGATGAGTTCCCTGGAGGCCAGGGAATAGTGCATACCCTTGTGGTTCATGGCAATCCCGTCACAGATACCGATGGTGGAAAATTCCATGGGGGTTCCCCCGGCCATGCTGATGCCGGATTTAACGGCCTTGACGATATTGTCCAGGTGCATGTGGCCCGGAATCAGTTCGTTGGCTGAGTTGGCAATGCCGATCAGAGGCCGGGCAATTTCATGATCCGTATAGCCCATGGCCTTCATCAGACTTCTGTGGGGGGCTCTGGCTATCCCTTGTGTTGCAATGTGGCTTCTCATATTCGTTTGTCTCCAAAATTAAAAAAGCCGTTATCCGCCTTTTCGGGGCTGATAACGGCTTTTTTGTCTTTTCAGGCTTATGCCACTACATGCCCCTTCTCCCGGAGGTGTGAATCATCACCTCCACGATAATAAGGACAGATAGTATGTTAAGCATGTTAGTCTTCATAGTTTTTACTTTATATAAATAAGATTTATTATATATAAATTTTATCGGTGTCAAGGAAAAAAATCAGGCCTGTCTGTTTTTATCAAAAATTAAATTTGACAACCAAGTTTCTGTTTCTATATAGTTTAACCCACCATAAGGCGTATAATACAGAATAGTTTATCATTTTTATTCTGCGGCTTAATTTTAACAGAACAATGATAAGGCGAATCCGGCCATGCAGGTTTCAAACACGTTTAGAAATGTCTCTCTTCTTCTTTCCGGACTCATCCTGGTTCATTCCCTCCTGTTTCTGAGATTGGGCGCTCCCGGACTTTTTCTTTTCTGCGGGCTTAATTTTTTGCTCGTCCTCATGAATGCCCTGTATGCCAAGAAATACGGTGCAATTCCGGCCGGCCATATCCTGAATACGGTTTACCTTTTTTATACGGCAGGGCTCTGCCGCCAGACAGGAGGCTTTTACAGCTATCCTTATAATTATGCTGTTTCTCATGCCCCTTCTTTCCTCTGTGTTTCAAGGCAAAAAAGAAAAAATAGGATATACCGGCCTTGCCCTTGCCGTCCTGTTGATCTTTTCCCTTGGGCAGGATGTCCCTTTTGTCACCGCTGTCCCTGAAAAAATGGTGAATTTAAACTATTTCAGGCTTATTCATTTTTTTGCCCTGTTTATTTTTTTCAGCAGCTCCATTTTGGTTTTTGCGGCAGAAAAAGACAGCATACAAAGCTTGCTGGTCCGGTCCGGAGAAGAAAAACATCAAATTGAAGAAAATGCAAACGCGGCCATGAAAATAAAAGATGAATTCCTGGCCAATATGAGCCATGAGATCAGAAACCCCATGAACGGCATCATCGGGATGATGCATGTTCTTCTGGATTCCGATCTGAATGAAGATCAAAAAAAATATTCCCGGATTGTATATAACAGCGCCAGAGCCCTGGTAAGCATTGTCAATGATATCCTGGACCTTTCAAAAATCAGGGCCGGAAAGCTTGAACTGGACATCCGGGATTTTGATCTGGAAATTGCGATTAAAGATATTATCGCCCTGCCGGAACTCCAGGCCAGGCAGAAAGGCATTGATTTTAGATATTCCATGGATCCGGATGTGCCCTGTCTCTTGCAGGGAGATATCGGCCGGATACGCCAGGTGATCAACAACCTCACGGGAAATGCCGTCAAATTCACGGACCGGGGACAGGTTTCCCTCGCCATTACCTTGGAATCCGATGATCCCTTTTTTGCGGTCCTTCATTTCCGTGTGGAAGACACCGGCATCGGCATTAAGCCGGAAAAGATCGCTTCTCTTTTTGATTCTTTTACCCAGGCCGATATGTCCATTACCAAAAAATATGGGGGAACGGGTCTGGGGCTTTCCATATCCAAACTGTTTGTCGAAAAGATGAATGGACGGATCGGAGCTGAAAGCATTGAAATGGTGGGCTCCGCCTTCTGGTTTACCCTGCCGCTGAAAAAACAGGAAGTAAAAAAGGACGGCTGTGGTTCTTTCAGTCAGGTCCGGGAAGGGATAAGGGTTCTGGTGACCACCGACGGGCCGGATCTGGGAAAAAATTTTGAAAAAAACCTCAATGAACTTAAGATTGATTACAGCCGGGCATGGAATGAAGGGCAGGCCATGGAAATGCTGGCCAAGGCCTCTGAAGAAAACAGACCCTTTCATGTGGTGATCATGGAAGCCAAGGAATCCGATACCCAGGCTGAAAACCTGGGCCGGAAAATAAAACAGGACACGGCCTTAAGACAGACCGGGCTCGTGCTGCTGACCTCCATCGGCAACCAGGGGGATGCCAGGCGGTTTGAGAAAATCGGATTCTCCGCCTTTCTCGGCAAACCTGTAGAAAAGGCCCTTCTCCATGACTGCTTAAAAGCCGTGGCACAGCGGCCATACACTGATGGCTGCCCGCCCCCGCCCATCATCACCCGCTTCAGTATTATTGAGACCAAAAAACATGTCAAACAGATCCTGATTGTCGAAGACATGGAAACCAATCGGCTGACTGCCAAGGCCTTGATCATAAAACAGGGATATCAGACCGACGAGGCGAAAAACGGGCTCGAAGCCCTTGAGAAATGCGGAAAAAATCATTATGACCTCATCCTGATGGATTGCCGGATGCCGGTAATGGGCGGGTTTGAGGCCACCCGGAAAATCAGGGAGAATGAAAAAAATCATAACCTCGCCCCTGTCCCCATCATTGCCATGACGGGGAATGCCTTTGACAGTGACCGGCAGAAATGTTTTGAAGCCGGTATGGATGATTTCCTTTCCAAGCCGGTGGATCCCGAGACCTGGCCCGGAAGATCCGTTTAATTCTGGCGGATAGCAAGTCCGATACAGGATTTCATCCCAAAGGGCAGGGGGAAAAAACCAGGGCCTTTGACGCGGAAGATAAAAGAACAGCGCCTGCGGAGGCGGATCCGCTCCTTGAAACAGACCTGTGCTTTGACAAGGAGGACTTCCTGGAAAGATTTGGGGGGGATGAAGACATCATCAAGGACATCCTGGACTCCTTTTTTCAGGAAGTTCCGGAATTTCTGGAAAAGATCGGGAAGGCCGTGGAGAATCAGGATCTGGAAGATATCAGGTCCAATTCCCATGCTTTAAAAGGCGCGGCCGCCAATGTCAACGCGGACCTGTTGAAAAAAGCTGCACTGGAACTGGAAACCCAGTCCAAAAAAGGAGATCCGGATTTTTGATTGGGCAGTATAAGATACTAATGAACGAATACCAACGCTTTATGAAGGAAGCAAAACCATGATAAATCCTGAAACCATGTCCATCCTGATTGTGGATGATATGAAAAGCATGCGGCTCACCATGCGGAAAATGCTGCAGCATTTGAAAATCGGAAAGACCTTAAGGTTTAGCCGAAAACGGAAAAAGGAAAGGGC
>JAAUSZ010000094.1 GCA_012031875.1 Desulfobacula sp. | reverse complement strand
ATGGACCAGTACCTGTCCATCAAAGCATCCCATGAGGACGCCATCCTGTTTTACCGGATGGGGGATTTTTATGAGATGTTCAACGAGGATGCCGTCAGGGCGGCCGCCATCCTTGAAATCACCCTGACCTCAAGAAACAAGAACGAGGAGGCCCCGGTTCCCATGTGCGGGGTACCCTGCCGGGCCGCGGATATCTATATTGCAAGACTCATCGGGAACGGGTGTAAGGTGGCTGTCTGCGAACAGGTGGAAGACGCCTCGGTTGCCAAGGGGCTGGTGAAAAGGGAAGTGGTCCGGGTCATCACACCGGGAATGATCTTGAATGACGAACTCCTGGACAAGGCCTCCAATAATTTTCTCCTGGCCCTGTCAAAAACCCGCGAGGCTGCCGGAATCGCCTATCTTGACATCTCCACGGGAACCTTTAAGACCACAGAGGTGGAGAGCAGGCAGTCCAAAATCCCCCCCCGGCTCATTGATGAAATCCTGAAGGTGGACCCCAAAGAAATCCTTTTGCCCGGAAATTTTGAAACAGATCCTGCCTTCAAGCCTCTCCTTAGGCTATTTCAGGGCCGGCAGATCACCTTTCTGGATAAAACCCGTTTTGATGTTGAAGAAGCAAGGGAAGCGCTTTTAAACCGGTTCAAAACCCGGGGCCTTGAAGGCTTCGGCATTGAACGGATGAATGCCTCCATTTCTGCGGCCGGAGCCATCCTGTCCTATGTGAAGGAAACCCAGCTCCGGGAAACCAATCATATTTTCAGATCAACCCCTATGATCTGAAAAATTTTCTCGTGGTGGATGACAAATCCTGCAAAAACCTGGAACTCCTTGTCAATATCCAGACCCTGGATACAAAAGGCTCCCTCATCCATGTCCTGGACCGGACCGTCACGGCCATGGGGTCCCGGCTCATGAAAAACTGGGTCCGCCACCCCCTGACCGATATTCAAGAAATCCGGCGCCGCCTGGACTGTGTCGAAGAAATCTCAAAGGCCGCCCATATTCATCAATTGATCATCACCCATTTAAAATCCGTATATGATCTGGAACGTCTGGGCAGCAAAATTTCCATGGGCCAGGGAAATGCAAGGGATATGATCGCCCTGAAACGGTCGTTAAAACGCCTGCCCCTGCTCTTTAAGGAATTAAACCTGTTTAAAAACGATCTTATCAACGGGAACCTGCTGGAAAACAGGGACGGGGCGTTGAAAGAGCTGGAATCCCTGGCCGACCTTATTGAAAAGGCCATCCGGGAGGATGCTCCCCATGTATTGAATGAAGGCGGCCTTATCAATGACGGCTTCAGCCCTGAACTGGACGAACTCCTCTTGATCTCCAGGGACGGGAAATCCTGGATCGCCAAAGCCGAAGCCATGGAACGGGAGAAAACAAAACTGTCTTCCCTGAGGATCCGGTATAATAAAGTCTTTGGATATTTTATCGAGGTCTCCAAGGCCCAGGCCCTGGCCGTCCCGGATCACTATATCCGGAAACAGACCCTGGTCAATGCGGAAAGATTCATCACCGAGGACATGAAGACCGTCGAGTCCACCATCCTCAATGCCCAGGAAAAAAGAAACGCCCTGGAATACGGCATTTTCTGCACCCTCCGGGATCAGGTGGTTTTAAAATCCTTTCTGATCCTGAAAACCGCGGAATTCATTGCTGCCGTGGATGCCCTCCAGGGTCTGGCCCTGGCCGCATCGGAAAACGGATACACAAGGCCACGGATCAATGAGGAAGATGCCGTCATCATTGAAGGCGGCCGGCATCCGGTGGTGGAAAAGCTCATCAAGGGGGAGCGGTTCGTCCCCAATTCCATCCGCCTGGATAATACGGAGAACCAGATCCTGCTCATCACCGGCCCCAATATGGCCGGTAAATCCACGGTCCTGAGACAGGTGGCCCTGACGGTCCTCATGGCCCAGATGGGCTCCTTTGTTCCTGCAAAACAAGCTTCCCTGCCCATCGTGGACCGGATCTTCACCCGGGTCGGGGCCCTGGATAATCTTTCATCGGGGCAGAGTACCTTTATGGTGGAGATGGAGGAAACCGCCAATATTGTCAATAACGCCACCCCCAAAAGCCTGGTCATCCTTGATGAAATCGGGAGGGGCACCAGCACCTATGACGGCATGAGCATTGCCTGGGCCGTGGCCGAATATCTCCATGACCTGGACGGCAAGGGGGTCAAAACCCTGTTTGCCACCCATTACCATGAATTGATCCGGCTGGAGGAGCTTAAGCCCAGGATTAAAAACTATAATATTGCGGTGAAGGAATTCAACGATAATATCGTATTTTTAAGGGAGCTGGTCCGGGGAGGGACCAACAAGAGTTACGGCATCCAGGTGGCAAGGCTGGCCGGGGTCCCGGAAAGGGTCATTGCCGTTGCAAAAGAGGTCCTGGCCGGCACGGAAAAAAAAGATCTATCCATTCAACCCGCGGTTCTGCCGGAACCCGGGAAGAAGAAACACAGGAAGAAAGCCCATGACCATCAACTGGAATTATTTGAAAACCAGGATCATTCCCTAAAAAAAATGTTGGAAAAGATTGATATTTCCAGTATGACTCCCCTTGAAGCCATAAATTTTTTACATAATTTAAAAGAAAAAGCATTAAAATGAGATATGCGGCCGTTTAAACCATCCTTCATCCTTGTTTTCTTCATCCTCCTATCAGGTGTTTTAATTTTTCCGGCAACGGGATTTTCCGACGCTGCCAAGGAGAAATACCTCCAGGCCGACGACTGTTATAAAAAGCTGAGAAATTCCGAATCCCTGAAAAAAAAAGAAACAGAATGGCTCAACTGCATTTCAAAATATGAGGCCATCCAAAGGCATCACCCGGAAAGCTCATGGGCCCCGGCCGGCATGTATAAGGCGGCCCAGTTGAGCCTGACTCTGGCCAGGCTGTCCGGAAAGGTCACGTACCAGGAACAGTCTGCCGATCTTCTGGCCCGGCTGAGAAACCGATATCCCCAAAGCGCCTACAGCGGGAGCGCCCAAACACTTTTAAAATCCATTACGAGTTCAACCCCCCTTCCTGCTGAGGACAAGGACCCGGCTCCACCGGCTTCAAACCCTCCGCCGAAATCCGGCCCCAAGGTTTCCAAAAAAGAAGAAACCAAAAATGAGGCCCTGATCCAGCAGTCCCTGGCGGAAAAAGAAAAGCCTGAGGAAAAGGAAGACCCTAAGGAAAAAGCCCTCCCCCCGGAAACCGAAAGCCCGGCGGAAAAAGCCCCGAAAGCAGAGGAAACCGCTTCCCCGGAAGCGCCGGATACGGCATCGGCGCCGCCAACAGCATCACCTGCCGGAGACAGCGTCATCACGGATCTGAGGGTCTGGACCAATCCGGAATATACAAGGATCGTCGTCAATGTCGGCCATGAAAGAGGCTATTCCCACAGGCTGCTCAATAAGGACCCGGATATTAACAAGCCTTTCCAGCGCCTTTATGTGGATGTGGAACAGACCCGGCTGGGAAAAGATATTGCAGAACACACGCCCATCAATGATAATCTTCTGATCCAGGCCCGGGCCGGACAATATCTCCCCCACACGGTCCGGGTGGTGGTGGATATCAAATCCTTTGAGAATTATAAGGTCTTCTCCTTAAAAGATCCCTTCAGGATCGTCATTGATGTCTGGGGAAAAGGGTCCAACGGCGCTCCTCCCATCTCATCTTCACCCGTGATTGCAGATACGGATAAGCCTGAGCCCAAAGGGCCGACTTCCGGACTCACCACGGACAACCTGCAATCCTCCAATATCGCCCGCCAGTTTGCCCTGGGGGTCCGGAAAATCATCATCGACCCCGGACATGGCGGATCGGACCCGGGAGCCCCGGGATATTACCCGAATCAATGGGAAAAAGACCTGGTCCTGAAAATGGCCAAGCGGCTGGCCGCCATTTTAAAAGACCGGCTCAACTGCACGGTATTGCTGACCCGGACCGAGGACAAAAAACTGACCCTGGAGGAAAGGACCGCCATTGCCAACACAAAAAGGGCGGACCTGTTTATCTCCCTTCACTGTAATGCGGCCAAAAATAAAAACCTCAAGGGCATTGAAACCTATTTTCTCAACCTTGCCACGGACAGCCAGGCCATTGCCGTGGCTGCCAGGGAAAACGCCACCTCGGAAAAAAATATTTCCGACCTGGATTACATTTTAAGTGATTTGATGAAAAATGCCAAAATTGAAGAGTCTACAAGGCTGGCCAATATTGTCCACCAGAATTTTGTAAAGGGAATGAAGGCAAAATATTCAGACATTACCGATCTCGGGGTCAAGCAGGCTCCCTTTTATGTTCTTCTGGGAGCAAGAATGCCATCCATCCTCGTTGAGACCTCTTTTATCAGCCATAAAATCGAAGGCAAACGCCTTATGGAGGATTCCTATCAAAAAGCGATTTGCGAATCCATAGCCGATGGAATAGAAAAATATATCGATACCACCAATCCAAAACAATTATAAGGAGACCCACATGTCGTTTGAAAACATTATTCTTGAAGTGAAAGGCCCTGTCGCCACCCTGTTATTTAACCGGCCCAAGGCATTGAATGCCCTGAACAATGCCCTGTTTGACGAACTTAACCTGGCTCTGGACCAGATCAGAGAAAATAAGGAGATCCGTGTTCTGGTTCTCACCGGTGCCGGCGATAAGGCCTTTGTGGCCGGCGCAGATATTGCCGAACTGGTAAAAATGAACCCCCTTGAGGCAAAAAGCTTTTCCCGCAAAGGGCAAAAGGTTTTTTCAAAAATTGAAGACCTGCCCATCCCTGCCATTGCCGCGGTCAACGGCTTTGCCCTGGGCGGGGGATCCGAGGCAGCCATGGCCTGTGATTTTATCTATGCTTCGGATAAAGCGGTTTTCGGACTGCCTGAAATCACCCTGGGCATTATCCCCGGATTCGGCGGGACCCAGCGCCTGGCAAGGCTTGTCGGTGCAAACAGGGCCCGGGAGCTGGTCTTTACCGGAAAAACCATCAAGGCTGCGGAAGCCCTGGCCTATGGGATTGTCAACAAGGTCTGCGAACATGACACCCTCATGGAAGAGGTCATGAAAACCGCGGAACTCCTTGCGTCCAGAGGCAGTGTGGCCTTGAGGGCGGCCAAGGAAGTCATCCTGAACGGGCTGAAAACCGATCTGGAAACCGGGTGCAGAATCGAAAACGACGCCTTCGGCCTGACCATGGTCAGTGAAGACGCCAAGGAAGGAACCGGGGCTTTTCTTGAAAAACGTAAGCCGGTATTCAAGGGAAAACTGTACTAACCATTTGAACCCAGTCAAGGGGAGAAGGATCATGTTTGCAGAACAGATATCCATATTTGTTGAAAACAAGGAAGGCCGCCTCGCGGAAGTGACTGCGATCTTAAGGGATGCCGGGGTCAATATCAGGGCCTTGTCCCTGGCCGATACAACGGATTTTGGTGTCCTGAGGCTGATTGTAAACAACAATGAAAAGGCTGAGACGGCCCTGAAAAAAGAAGGCTTTACCGTGGGCATCACCAAGGTCATGGCCGTTGAGGTCATAGATGAGCCCGGCGGGTTAAATCAAATCCTGGATCCGCTCAGTGAGAATGAAGTCAATGTGGAATACATGTATGCCTTCTCAAGCCCCCGGTGTAAAAACGCGGTTATGGTTTTTCGCTTTGACGATCATGACAAGGCTTTGAAAATATTAGCTGAAAAGCATATCCGGGTCATCCCGAGGGAAGAAATCGACAGTCTGTAACCCTAACCAGGCAAAAAGGCCCTGCATCCCATCCGGTACAGGTCATGCCGGGTCTTTTTACCTGAGTTCCATCCCCTCCAGAGGCAGGAGGATGGTAAATTTTGTTCCCATCAAGGGCTTGGATGACACTTCGATTTGGCCCTTATGGTTCTCCGTCACAATGAAATAGGAAACGGCAAGCCCCAGCCCGGTCCCCTCACCCACGACCTTTGTTGTAAAGAAAGGCTCAAATACCCTTTTCCGTATTTCCTCCTTCATCCCCGGCCCATTATCGGATATTTCAATTCCGACCCCGGTCTCCTGCCTATATATTTTTAAGATAAAACAGGGGTCAGGGAGCTGTTCCCAGGATATCATGGCCTGGGCCCCATTGGACAGGATATTAAAAAAGACCTGCTGGATCTCACTGGACTTGCACCGGATTTTCGGAATCCCGGGGCCATATTCCTTAATCACCCTGATTTTTTTAAAATCAAACTTCTTTTTCAGGCTGTAATCGCTTTCAGCCAGTTCCAGGGTTTTGTCCAGAAGCTCGCAGACATCTTCAGGCATAAAGCTGGAAGAGCTTTTCCGGGAAAAGGACAGCATGTTCGACACGATGGCCGCGGCCCTTTTCCCGGCATCCAGGACAGAGTCAATCATCTTGAAAATTTCTCTTTTTTCCATGTATGCCTGAATCCCGTCCAGATCCAGTCCGAATTCCCCTGCCGCGGATACATTGGCCGGCAGCTTTTCTTTCAGGCGGTTCCGGATGACCTGGGTGTTCTGCAGGATACCGGCCAGGGGATTGTTGATTTCATGGGCCATGCCGGCTGCCAGCCCTCCGATGGAGACCATTTTCTCAGACTGGACCATCATCTCCTCAAGGTTTTTTTTCTCATCCTCCTTTTTTTTCAGGCTTAAGGCTTCAGCGAGGGCCGCGGCCAGCATTTCACAGGCCGCCCTGTCATCTTCATCATAGCCCCCTTTTTTCCCGGCAAAGGCAATGATCCCTTTGATCTCGGAGCCGAGTGTCATGGGGACGCACAAAAAAGTATCAATGGGAATATGATTTTCCGGCAGGTTGGAAAAATCGGGGTGGGTTCCGGCCTCATTTGAAATCAGGGTCTTATTCAGGTGGATGACGCAGGACCCTATCCCAGGGATTTCCTGTCCCCGGAACCGCGCCTTTTTCTCCATCTCGTCCATCCGGCAGTCCTTGACGGCCTCATCGGAAACAGCCAGAATATCCATTAAATCCGGGTTCTCCTTTGTCACCTCCCCGATGAGGCAATACCTGCCGGAAACCACATCCAGGGCAATGGGGATGAAAATTTTGGCGACCTCTTCATAGGTCCCGGCCGACATGGACTTTTGAAAAAAAGTATTCACCGAAGAAATGATCCTGCTCTGCCTTAGAATCTTCTTTTCATTCACTTCTTTTTGAACCAGTTCTTTTTCAAGATTATGGTTGGTTCGCGCAAGATCATTGATCTTTTCCTTGATGACATCCCTCATGGCGGCAAAATTCCGGGAAAGGTCACCGACCTCGCCCACCCCGCCCTGTTCAATATCCCTGTCAAGATTCCCCGCGGCAATCTCCGATGCCGCCTTTGCAAGATCAGTGACCGGCTGCGTGTGCTTGTTCACTAAGGCGATCAGCACCAGGATGAGGCCCGTGATAACCGTAAAGGTAAATGACAGCATTTGGATTCTGAACCTGCCCAGGGTCTCCTCAATGCGCCCGGTTGAATACACCGCGGTCATGCTGCCAAGCCTCAGGCCCTGATGATGGATATCAACCCGCTTTTCAATATCCACCCCCCTTTTTGCCGTAAATTCCCTTTCAAGCCTGATATCCACATCAATCCCTTTCTCGGAAAGGGAGATGCGCTTCATGTTTTCATCTTCGAAAAAAATTTCCATATTCGCACGAAGGGTTTCCTTATCCACATTATATAAGGGTCTTGAATTCACAAGGGCCATCATGGAAACGGATTTTTCGATTCTCTGGTAAAGATTGGCAAGTTCCAGGGTTTTGATCTTTTCCGTGAAGTAGAAACACAGAAAAAAATTGATGATGCTGCAGGCCATTACAACGGAGATGATTATTTTTGTCCGGAGTTTCACGGATGTCTTCCCTTTTTGAACCGCATGACGGGTTCCCTTATCGGATTAAAGAAGATCGGCCTTGTTATCCTGGGTCACTTTTTTTACGAGTTCCCTGTAATCCGCGGATGCCGTGGAGCCGGGCGCGAATTCAAATATGGATTTCCCATAGGATGGGGCATCGGAAAGGCTCTCGCTGTAACGAATGGGGGTACATATATATTCCGGGTAAAGTTTCTTAAGCTGAGAATATATGGTTTCCGGGCCTTTCACCCGGGTATCCATAAAGGTCGGGACAATGTATTTCAGCACAATCTCTTTTCTGTACTTCTGGATGGATCCCAGGCTTTTCATGAATTCGGCCAATCCCTGGAGCGGCATGACCTCCAGGGCCACAGGCACCAGGACTTCGGTGGCATAAAAAAGAACATTGACGATCAACTGGTCCCAGCCCGGCGCGGTATCAATGATGACATAATCATACCGGCCGTCCAGCCCGCTTAACGCTTCGGACATGGTCCATTCGGCCCCGAAACTCTTCCGGTCGATGATTCTTTTTACGCCTGCCAGGGATTTTCCCCCGGACAGGAGCCAGAGGTTTTTCCGGGCCCGATGATGCACTCTTCCGGGCTCAACTCCTTTGTCAGAAGCTCGGTCAGTCCTGCCCTCGGCTTTGTTCCCAGGATATAGGAAGATTGCCCCTGGGTGTCGGTGTCCACCAGAAGAACCTTATACCCTGCCAGGGCAAGTCCTGCACTCAGGTTCACGGAGGTGGTGGTCTTGCCGACCCCGCCCTTGCTCAGGGTGACACAGATTCTCCGGATGGCCGGCCTGGGTTCCGGGGCCGGGACTTCTTTATCCCGGGCAAAAAGCGCATCCAGGGCCACGGGGAATTTATGACCGCAGGATTTGCACCGCGCGGCAATATTTTTTCCCGAACCTGCATTTTCCCTGATCGTATCTAAATTGACATTATGTTTTTTTTCACATTTCGGACAGACGATGATGGCCACTAATCCTCCTTCTTAAGTTCCTCAAGAATAGCATTAACCGCAACATCCGCTATTCTTTTCATGGATAGGGTCTTTTTGCTTAAAGAAGAAACCTTTACCCTGATTTTAGCTTTGTCCTCCCAGACCTGAACCGATACATTATCCTTAGACGCCTGCCAGACCCTGCCTTCCCTGTCTTCGGGAGTTTCGTCCATGGATTCATGGCCATTTTTATAGATCAGGCAATTTAATTCTTCCACGCGTGAAGCAAATTCATCTCCATGCCCGACAAGGATACTGTCCATAATATCTTTTTTTTTATTCATCGCTTTGATCAGATATCGCCTTCCGGGTCCAGGCCCTTTCCGAGCAATTGGTCCTTCATCTCCCGGACAATGGAAAGAATCCCCTCGGATGCCTCTTTTCCAGTACCCTCCCACTGAATCCCATATTTCCAATCCAGGCCCGGGGTCACTGATATATGCACGATACGCCCGTTCAACGGCTTGACGGACCTGTCAAAATAATGCAGCTCACAGTTTGAAAGGGCCTGGTCCACGACAAAGGCCAGGCTGTCTCCGGCCGCAATGCCGATACCCTCAAGACCTATGTCCTGAACCGGATAGGGAATATCATTGATCATGAGCCGGATGTTTTTTCTATCCTCAACCGGAACGCGAAATGATTTGCGAACAGTTTCCGGTAAGGGTAGATTTTCCTTTATCCGGTTGAACTCAATGGACTGGGAATTCATTTGGCCGCCTTAAAATTACACAAAGATTATAAAAATTTTGTCTAATACCGCTTCAGACCGCTGTATGATCACGAAAAATATAACAATATTGGCTGGGCCAGGCAAGGAAAATCATTCAACAAACAAAAAACGGGGTAAGACAAAAACCGTCTTACCCCGTTTTTAAAAACCGGCTGTCTGATTCAGATTTTCGGCTTAGTGTGCGCCGAAGGCTGCCTTTACTGCATCAGAAAGTGCGGGATGGGCATACATCAGAATCAGGGCAACAACCAATGCATAAATACAAAGAGATTCGATCATGGCAAGACCGATCAGCATGTTTACCTGAATTTTACCGGCTGCTTCCGGATTTCTTGAAATACCGCTCATGGCGGCGGAAAGACCCAAACCCTGACCAATGGAAGCACCAAAGGCTGCGATACCGATGGCAAGACCTGCTGCCCAAACACTTGCGACTAGAAATTCCATGTTTTACTCCTTATTCGTATAAAAATTAATATAAAAAATAACGGGCTTCTTCCGTTTCCCGTAAAACGCCTGATTAATGAGCCTCTTCTATGGCACCGGCAATGTACATGGTGGAGAGAAGGAAAAACACCAGGGCCTGAACCAGGGCCACAAAGGTGCCCAGGGCCATGACCGGCAGGGGCGCCAGAAACATGCCGCCCAGGGTCAGCAGGATGATCGTAACCAATTCATGCCCGGCCATATTTCCGAAAAGACGGAAGGTCAGGGACAGCACCCTTGCCGTGTGGCCGATAATTTCAATGGGCAGGAAAAGCGGGATCATGGCCGGTATGGGCCCCAGAAAATGTTTGATATATTTAACGCCGTGAAGCTGGATACCGATCACATGGCTCCATAAAACCGCGATGATGGCCAGGGCAAGGGTGGTATTGATGTTTGCCGTGGGCGGGAAAAAGGCGGGAACAAGCCCCATGAGGTTGCCGAAGAGAACAAAAATGAATATGGTCAGCACCAGAGGATAGGATTTTCTGCCTTCGTCGCCGGTAATGGTGACCATGAAGTCTTCAAGACCGGAAATCAGGACTTCAAATACATTCTGGGCCTTTTTCGGAACCATGGAAATGCTCTTTCCGCCCAGCCAGCCAAAGAAAATCAGAACAACCATGGCCAGCCACATATAGGTCACATGGGGGTTTTTAGCCGCCCATCCGTCCATACCAAACATCCCGAACAATGAAGTAAGAATTAAATATGGATGTTGCACTTTATACCGCCTCCTTGAAAAATAATCTTGTTAACTCAAGCACGGTCGCCAGGAACATGCTTGCCACCACCACCGATAGGCCTGCCAGAAGACCCAGCGGATGAACAATATGGTTTGATATAAGCCAATAAATAAGAAAACCGCTTATTCCAAATCGAATATAATATTTGATCAGGGTGCCGCCCACAACGGAGCGACCTTTCTCTGATACGGTTTTGGGACTGAAAACCGTTTTCAGGGTTTTTTTCAGAAGATGAAAATTAACGACAACAATCAAACCGCCCAGAACAATTCCCAGGGCAAATTCCATGGGGGCCGCCATGAGGCCGACCGATCCGGCAACCAGCAAGATCAGCCAGTTTGAAGTGGTAATAAAATCAACGATCTTCTGAACATCCTGCATTAAAATTTTCTTCCCTTTTTCCCGGCCCTGATAATATTGCTGAACCCTGCAGCAATTCCAAAGGCAAGGCCGACAAACATCAGGACCGGGTCTGTACCGAATTTCTTGTCCAGCCAGAGGCCCAGAAAAAGCCCTAGAAAAATAGCAAGCGCCACCGACATTCCAAGGCTGGCAAAGTATCCGAGTTCCCTGA
Source organism: Desulfobacula sp. (assembly GCA_012031875.1). Classification (GTDB taxonomy): domain Bacteria; phylum Desulfobacterota; class Desulfobacteria; order Desulfobacterales; family Desulfobacteraceae; genus Desulfobacula. Next base: position 6,142 of record JAAUSZ010000094.1, on the reverse strand, counting down.
ATACACTGCCGGTTTCTTTCTTCATTCCTAGCCTTTCCCTACCCTTTTCCCGACCATCAAAGATCAATTTATCCTGAGAGCAAATAGCATATGCTGAATCTCAAGTCAACGTGAAAAAAGACACTGAATCAAATCATGGAAATGACACTGGCAAACCGCTTGACGGTTTTTTCTCCCCGATAGGAAAAAAAAATGTCAGTGCGGCATTTGGTGCAGGTTTCCATATTCCTGATATTTTCCTTTCTTACCCCTTTTTCCGCGAGCTGGTCCTGGCTCATGGCCCAGAAATCAAAATTATCCCTGTCTCCCTGTTTATACTTCCATAAATGTTCCGGGATCTCCTTTTTATAATGAATAAATTCCGCACAACAGGGTCCTAGGGAGGGAGAAATCCCGGCCAGAAGTTTTTCCGGCCGGCAGCCGAAGTCCAAAACCATTTGATCCACACATTTGCCGATGATGTTCAATACACTTCCCCGCCAGCCGGAATGGATATTGGCGATGACTTTTTGATGCGGGTCATAGAGCATGACGGACTGGCAATCGGCCACCTGGATCACAAGGAAGATCCCCTTTACGTCCGTGATGACAGCGTCAGCCCGATGGGCCTGTTTTTCAATCTACAAAATTTTGACGGGTCCCGGCCCTCTTTTTTCAATACCTTGATCGTATCCCCGTGTACCTGGTTCAGAAATACAAGGGGGGCCGGCCCCATTTTCCGGGTAATCCGCCTTCTGTTGTCTGCGGCGGCAGAATATCCGTTCCCCTGATCCATATCGGCAGTGAAGGAATCAGCCGTATTTCCGCCAGTCCCCTCCCGGGTGAAGATCCCATGAACAAGACCGGCCTCTGTTTTAAGATGCTCGAACTCCCAGACCCGGATATCCTTATCTTCCATAATAGAGTTCACCGATCCGCTCAATGATCCTTGTCGTGGAAATGCCGGGCTCCAGATCCACCCTCTCAATCCTTCCCCCGTGCTGTTTCACAAAATCACCGCCGAGAATCTCGCTTTCCCCCCAATCCGCTCCCTTTACGAGGATATCGGGGCAGACCGCCTCTATCAACCGTCTCGGGTCTGGTTCATCAAAAAGAACCACATGATCCACACAAAAAAGGGCGGAAAGCACACAGGCCCGATGGTCCTGGCCAATGACCGGCCGTTTTTCCCCCTTGATGGTTTTCACCGACCGGTCGGAATTCAGGCCCAGGATTAGGATATCCCCGAATCCCGAAGCCCTTGTCAGGTACTTCACATGCCCGGCGTGAAGGATATCAAAGCAGCCGTTGGTAAAAACGATCTTTTTTCCTGAAGCCCGATAGCCTGCACAGCGGGCTTTGATCTCTTCCAATCCGAGGATCTTATCCATACGCCTCCGGCCTCCGGTCCGTCATGCAGGGAATCAGGGTCCTGATGGTTCGCACGGCCTCGGGATCAATGTCTGCAAAACAGAACCCTCTCGGCTGCCGGCATGGACAAGAATCCTTCCCATGGGGTCCGCGATCATGGACATCCCCGGAAAGGAGAGCCCCGCTTCCGCTCCCGTCCGGTTGGAACAGATCATGAACAATTGGTTTTCAACGGCCCTGGCCTTGATCAGAATCTCCCAGTGCTCCTTTCTTTGCTCCGGCCATTGGGCGGAGATCACAAGGGCTTGGGCGCCCTTGAGAAACAGAGCCCTGGCCACCTCGGGAAATCTCAGGTCATAGCAGGTCATGAGGCCGATCCGGCCCAGGGTGGAATCCACGGTCACCACCCCGTCTCCCGCGGTATAATACAGATGTTCCCCCGTGGGCCGGAACAGGTGAAGTTTCCGGTATCTTCCCTTGAGTTTTCCGTCCGTATCAATAAATACCAGGGTATTAAAAATCCGGTCTTCCTCCTGTTCCGGAAGGCTGCCCGCCAGGGCCATGCCATAATCCCGCGCAAGGGCGGAAAGCCTTTCGATAATATCCGGGGTTGATTGTGAATGGACCTTCAAATTTTCATTATCAAAGGAACAGGAAAACATCTCCGGAAAAACGGCAAGGGAAACTCTTTCAGATGCAAGCGTTTCAAGATGTCCGGCTATCTTTGCAAAATTGGCCTCCATGCGGCCGAATTCCACGTCAAACTGGACCACCCCGGCTTTAAACGGTTTATCCACCCCCTGCCCCCTCTCTTTTGGTCCTGGTATAAAAATGCCCCACCATATAATTTCACCGGATCATCGTCAATCTTTTTAAGGCAAAATCATATACAAACCCTTTTCCGGCTGGTATACTCCACTTCCAAATTTTAACCTCCGGGCTTTGATTCCGATAGGACGGGGAAAAACAATGACCATAACCCAAAGGGTATGACCCCCCCATGAAAACCACCCATACCATCCTGATCCAGGATGCGGCAAGGATGGATAAAATCCCCTCCGGCAGCATCGACCTCATTGTCACCTCTCCGCCCTATCCCATGATTGAAATGTGGGATGGTCTTTTTGCCGGCAGGAACAAGGCCCTGGCCCTGGCTCTTCGGAAAAAGCAGGGTCCGGAAGCCTTTGAATTCATGCACCGGATGCTTGATGCAGTATGGGATGAAGCCTTCAGGGTCCTGAAAAAAGGAGGCTTTGCCTGCATCAATATCGGGGATGCCGTAAGAACCCTCCAGTCGGACTTTGCCGTTTATTCCAACCATACCCGGATCCTCCGGCATCTTCTTCAAATCGGGTTTACGGCCCTGCCCATGATCATCTGGCGAAAACAGACCAATGCCCCCAATAAATTCATGGGCTCCGGCATGCTCCCGGCCGGGCCTATGTCACCCTGGAGCATGAATATATATTGATCCTGAGAAAGGGCGGCAAACGGGAATTTTCATCGGACACTGAGAAAGAAAACCGAAGGCGGAGCGCCATTTTCTGGGAAGAAAGAAACCTATATTTCTCCGACATCTGGTTTGATATCAAGGGCAGCCGCCAGGATCTGAACGATAAGGAACTCAGAAAGAGAAGCGCGGCCTTTCCCTTTGAACTGGCCTACCGGCTCATCAATATGTATTCCGTTAAAAACGACACGGTCCTGGACCCCTTTCTCGGCACCGGCACCACCCTGGCCGCAGCCATGACCGCGGCCAGGAACAGCATTGGATGCGAAATCGAAAAAGGATTTCTGGGTCCTGTTCTGGAGATTAAAAATAATATCCTCAGGCTTGCCCGGGAAACTACGGAAACCCGGCTGAAATCCCATCTTTCCTTTATCGCGGAAAGGACGGCTGCCGGAAAACCCGTGGGGTACAAGAACCTACCCTATGGATTCCCGGTCATCACCCGGCAGGAAAAAGAGATCATTATCAATGAACTGAAGGAAGTCACCCAGCCGACCCAACAATCCTTGCACGCCCTTTATTCCGATGACCCGCAACCGGCTTTCCGCCAAGGGGCAGATTTCTCGCCGCTTCCGAAGCCGGTGCCGAAGAAAAAAACCAAGGGCCGGACAGATATCCAGTTGGAATTATTCTGACCCTTTTCCCGGACCTCAGGGTAAAGCTCGGTATCCGGCTTTTTCTGCGGCTTTAAAAATTTTCTGGGCATCATCCCCCTGCACACAATATTTCCCCACCTTCTGTTTGCTGATACAGGGGTTACAGTGAAGGCATTCTCCTATTTTCATGTCAGAAAGATAAAAACATTCAGCGGTGCACCCGTTTTGCAGGGCCATTTCAATCATATGGGAGGTCAGGTGCTCGCTGTTTCCATTTTTCACAGGGCTTGACGATACGGCAACCAGTTTGATCATCTCTTTCTCCTAAAGGGGGTTAATTCAAACCGGGCGGTGAGTGGACAGTCTAAGGTATTCTTTTTTTTAAGGCAATGAAATTATAGAGATTTTTTTTTCGCTAACCCATGGAATCACTTGACTTTTCCCGGAAATTTAATTACCTTATATTCTTAGGAAGAATGAATTATTAAATTAATATTCATGTTCATTTAAAGGTAATTTGCAAAATTTTAATAAGATATTCATAGCCAATGCCTTTTTTATGAATTATATAAGGAGACCATCACATGACCCAACCTGTTTCTTTTCTTAAGGGAAAACATATACTGGCCGTTGATGACGAATGGGATGTCATTGAAACCATACAGGAAATCCTTGACGAAGCAGATGTGGATTTTGCCCAGGACTATGAATCCGCATCGGAAAAAATCATGGAAACCCAATATGATCTGGCCATTCTGGATATTATGGGAGTCAACGGCATTCAGCTATTGGAAGAATGTGTGGAACGCAGTATTCCCGCCATCATGCTGACGGCCAATTCCATGAACCCGGATTCTTTAATGCAGTCCATCAAAAAAGGGGCGGTTTCCTATCTTTCCAAAGAACATTTAAGCGAACTGGACTCCTTGATCGATGAACTCATGGGAGAACAAAACAAGGGGAAACCCGCATGGAAACTCTTGTTTGAAAAGCTGGGAAACCATTTCAACCAGCGGTTTGGGAAAGACTGGAAAAATGAAAACAAGGCGTTCTGGAATGAGTTTGAAAAAAACTGGCAGGTTTCCAGGGGCATCCAGGAAAGGGTGCTCCACGATAAAAACATTACCAATAAGGGAATTTAAGGCCCGCCCATCAAACCGGGGCCGGCACTCAGAAGGTTTCTGAGTGTCGGCCTTTTTTTTTGGTCTTGGCGATCTTGGTTTAGGACCGGCTTTCTTTCGGTTCAGGCATGGTATCCCAGAAGCTTAGGCAGCCAGAGGACAAGATTCGGGAAATAGGTTAAAAAGAAAAGAACACTGATCTGGATGGCGATAAAGGGCAGAGAGGACCGGGTGACAAAGATGATATCTTTCTTGGTCATGGCCCCGACGACAAAAAGGCTGACCCCCATGGGCGGGGTGCAATATCCAATGGCCAGGTTCACGGTCATGATCAGGCCGAAATGCATGGGATCTATATTAAACGGCCCCAGCAACGGCAGAAAGACAGGACCTAAAATCAAGGTTGCAGAAATAATATCCATGAACATGCCGATGATCAGAAGCAGGATATTCATGGCCAGAAGAAAGACAATGGGGGATTGGATGCTGGAGACAACCAGCTCCGCCACCCGGCTGGGAACATTCTCAAAGGTCAGGTACCGTCCGAAAACCGTGGCCGATGCCACAATCAGGAGCAGGGTGGCGGTTGTCACAGCCGAACTGATGGTCACCTCTTTGACATCGTCAAAATTCATGGATCTGTAGATGACCAGCTCTACAAAAAAAGCATAGACGCTGGCCACAACAGCCGCCTCATTGGCCGTGAAGGCTCCAGAAAAAATGCCGCCGAAAATAATGACAATCAACATGATGGCCCAGAACCCTTCCTTGAAAATGGCAAGCAGTTGGGTAAACCGGGGTCTTGGCAACCGGTTGATGTCTTTCCTGTTCCTGTGAAGAACCCAGGTATACAGACAGACGCAACCGATAATGATAAATCCGGGAATAAACCCTGTCAGAAACAGTCCTTCCAGGGACACATTGCTGATCATGGAATAAAAAATCATACTGATACTGGGCGGGATAATAACGCCCAGGTTCGGGGAAGTGGTCATCAGGCCGATGGTATAATCTTCATCATATCCGTTTCTCAAAAGCGCCGGGATCATAAACCCGCCCAGAGCCACAACCGTTGCAACGGTGGACCCGGAAATGGCGCCGAAGAGCCCGCAGCCGATGACACCGGCCATACCGAGCCCTCCCGGCAGCCAGCTCACCATGGAATTGGCAAAACTGATAAGCTTTTCAACCATCTTCCCCTTGGTCATGATATTGCCGCAAAGGACGAAAAACAGGACCACGATGAGCGAAAAATTATCCAGACTTCTGAATAGGGTCTGGGACATCATTTCAAGGGGCATGTTTAAAAAAAACATGAAACCGACGGCTGATGCAATAAACAGGCTTAAAAAAACCGGCACATAGGTGGTCAGACATCCCAGCAGTATGGCCATGATAATAAAATCAGTTGTCTCCATGAAGATTCCTCTTATTTCCGTTTAATGTCCTGAATCAATACCTGAATCGTTCTGATAAACACCATAATGCCATAACGGGCATTATGGCGTAAACAATGACAAGGGGGATCTGCATGATAATCGTTGACTGATGGGTGGTATACTGCA
>JAAUSZ010000093.1 GCA_012031875.1 Desulfobacula sp. | reverse complement strand
CTGAGGCCGCAGATTTAAAGCTTCCAAAAGGATTTTCCCCTGATCCTGAATGCGGGCAGGCATTCCCGGTATACCATGAACACCCTGATGCGAAATCCGGAATGGAATAAGGGCAAACGGGACTGCGCCATTGCCGTTCACCCGGCGGATGCAAGCGCTCTGGGGATCATGGACGGGGGCCAGGCCAGGGTAACCACCGAAGCCGGAACCGGGACCGGGGAAGTCCACATCAGCGAGGAGGTCTGCCAGGGAACGATCCTGATCCCCCACGGATTCGGCCTTCATTATGACGGCCGGGTCCACGGCATCAACGTCAACGGCCTGACCCAAAACACCCACCGGGATCCCCTGGGCACGCCCCTTCACCGGTTTGTGCCCTGTAGGGTGGAGGCCGTATAAAAAGGGAAGGGAATAAAGACCAAGGCAGCCACCCTATTGCCCGTGACTTGGCCTTGCCGGCTTATTTGGGGAATACAGCCGGGTCCGTGAAGACCCAGTCCCGTTTCTCCACCGGGGCATGGCAGGCGGTGCAGACCTGGGCCCCGCCATCAAAGGGCTTCTGTTCCATACCGAGCCAGCGGGCCCAGCCCCAGCCATAGGTTTCGACATATTTTTTCGAATCTTTAAACATGAACTCGGCATGAACCAGCTCTCCGGGGACGACTGCCTCTTTCCAGTTTTCCAGCACGGCCTCTTTCCAGACCACCTTGCCCAGGATGGCCCCATCGGGCCAGGGATTTGTTTTGCCAGACCGGGCTGCCTTTACGGCGACCTCGTTCCCCAGTATCACCCGCATCGTATGATTGTCCGTGCGATGGGAAACCGCCAGGGTGGCCCAGTTCCGCCAACCGGCCGGATACGGTATGCCGTGGGACGGCCCCGGTTCATCCGCCTCTGCCGAAGTGACACACAGGATTGAAAACAAAACTATCCATAAAACTCGCTGTCGCATTTTGCACCTCCATGGGTTTGGTTATCGATAAAACAAACGGGGTCATCGCCGCTAAGGTTCTCTGACAGGTACGGTTCATAGACCGTACCTGTCAGTTTTACGGGTTAAGGTAGATTCGTTGCTTCAATTATTTCACAACTGCCGGCCGGGCAGAACGTATCAAGCCACAGGTCTTTTACGGTTTCAGGGGTGCTGCAGAACACCGGGACGTTGATCCGCTCCTCATCTCTGAGGCAGCCGTCATCAGGGCAGAACAGATCCAGCCAGATTCCCCGGTCCCTGCAATCTGTTTCAAACGCCTTGCTATTATTGTCGCGAGTCATTCAGACCTCCTTCCGGAGCCCCTCCCGCCTGGAGGAACCACATCGGTATGGTATTGTTCAAGACTTCCTGCGAGCGCAATACATTAAAGAGAATTAAGTCTTTTTTTCAAAAGGCTGACGGTCAAATCAGCCATACATTCAGAAAATGATCAGTTGCTGCAGTTTGTCAAGATTTGAACCGGTTCCGCAGAATGGGATTGCCGGAATTTTGAAAATCCTGTATGAAAAGCCATGACCAAACCCATACTGATTAGCTTGTTGGCCTTGTCCCTTTTCCTTGGCTGTGAAAACACCAATCCCTATCTTGCCGTAGACGCAGGGCTGGATGCGCTGAAAGCCGTCACCCTCAGCGATGAAGACGTTAAGCTGCTGGCCGCCGAGGCCTCAAAGCAATCGGATGCCGAAAACCGGATGGCAGGACCTGGAGATCCCCATGGAAACCGGCTGAAAAAACTGGTGGGGGACCGGACCGATTCCGTCGGTTATGCCTTTGATTTCAAGGTCTACCTGTCCTCCCAGGTCAATGCCTTTGCCATGGCCGACGGCACCATCCGGATTTACAGCGGGCTCATGGACATGATGACCGATGAGGAGCTGCTCTTTGTGGTGGGCCATGAAATGGGCCATGTGGTGGAACGGCATATCCGGAAAAAAATCATGCTGGCCTATGCCGCCAATGCGGTGCGAAAAGGCATCGCCTCCCAGGAAAACCTGGTGGGGGACCTGGCCCGGTCGGCCCTGGGCGGCTTTGTCCAGGCCCTGGTCAATGCCCAATTCTCCCAGGCCGAGGAAAAGGAAGCCGATGACTATGGCCTGGCCTTTATGAAAACACACGGGCTGGATGCCCGGTCCGCGGTTTCCGCCCTGAAAAAGCTGGACACCCTGGGAAAGGGCCATTCTTTTTTATCCAGCCATCCTGACCCGGCTCTCAGGGCCCAACGCCTTCAGGACCAGATCGACCACCCGGATCAGGATCAGGCCACCGCCCCGTCATTCATGGACAGGATCATTGACAGAATCAGAGCCTGGATCATGGCCCGGGTCAGGGGCTTTTTTTCCTGAAACCCGAAGGCCCGGAAATAATGCGCTCAGCCGGCCTTTTATTTCCCGGTAAATTCCGGGGTTCTTTTTTCCAGGAACGCGGCCCGGCCTTCCTTTAAATCATCGCTCTGAAAACATTTCTGAATCCATTGGTCCGCGGCCTCCAGATCGGCTGGGCCCAGGGCCCCATTCTTTTCAAACAGCCCGATGGTGGTCTTGATGGCCTTTAAAGACAAGGGCGCATTCCGGGTAATGCTTTGGGCATAGGCCAGGGTAAAGGCTTCCAGATCCGGTTTGGGGACCAGGTGATCCACCAGGCCCTTTTCAAGAAGGTCCCGGCCCTGAAATATCCGGGCCGTGTAAAAAATTTCCTTGGTCCTGGCCAGGCCAAAGGCCTCGATAAACTGCCGGATCCCTTCAGGATGATAGGCCACCCCCAGCCGGGCCGGTGTCATCCCCATCTTGACATCTTCGGCCGCGATCCGGATATCACAGCAGGCGCAAAGATTAAACCCGGCCCCAAAGGCATGGCCGTTCAGCATGGCAATGACGGGATAGGGAAAATTTTTAACGGCTGCCAGGGCCTTCAGCAGCGCTTCCGGAGTTCCCTGCCTCTCCTCGGGCTTTTGGCCCACGGGGATGGCGGAGATATCATATCCCGAAGAAAACACCGTATCTCCCGCGCCCCTGATCACCACGCACCGGATGTCATCCTTTTTTGAAAACCCTTCCAGTTTCAGGCAAAGATCCAAGAGCAGTTCAGGCGTCAGGGCATTGCGTTTTTCAGGATGATGAAGGGTCAGGCAGGCCATAAACCCTTTTTTTTCAACCCTGAGCAGGGAATCCGTATTTTTTTTCACTCGGCACTCCTTTTAATTCAGCATATTCCAAGTCTGCAATCAGATGGATAAAAATAGGGTCAGATAATGATAGTCGCCCAGATCAACGGTTTTCCCTTTTTTAAATCCATAGGGCGTCACGAGACGGGCTGTCTCCTTCTCCGACAGCCGGATCTGCACCGGCGGGCCGGGAGGGCCTTCTATTTTCTTGAATTCGATCACGGCAAGGCAGCCCCCGGGCCTGAGCAGGGTTTTCACCTGTTTTAACACCGCCCCTGTTTGCCCGGCCTCTTCAAAATCGTGAAGGACTGTCGCCATCAGGCAAAGATCAAGGCTGTAATCCTCGATATCGATTTCCTTTGCCGCGTCCGCCACAAGGGTCAGGATATTGGTTATGTCCCGGGTTTCAATCTCTTCTTCCAGGAGCATTATCCCTTCTTCCCATAGATCCACAGCATAGACCAATCCCTGGTCCCCGACAATGCCGGAGAGGAAAAGGGAATAAAGCGCCCCTTGCCGCAGGCCAGATCGAGAACAGCAGATCCCGGCCTCACCGGTAAACTCATCTTTAAAAGATCCGGGTCCATGAATTCAAAGCTGCTCTTGCCTGCCCCTTTGGGCTTTTTGGGGGTATCATCCATATTTTCTCTCCATGATCATCCATAAAATTTTTCAAACCATACCACAATATCTCTTTCCAGATACCACCTTTTTGAATAGAATTGCAAGACCATGACGCATCCCGAAACCGAAACCAAAGACTACAGCCGGAAATGGCAGGCCATGGCCGCCGTGGGAACCGGGGTGTTCCTGGCCACCCTGGACGGCAGCATCATCAATGTCTCCCTGCCCACCCTGGTGCGGGACCTGAACACCGATTTCGCCGTGGTGCAGTGGGTGGTGCTGGCCTATCTCCTGACCATCACCAGCACCATGGCCGGTATCGGCCGTCTGGCCGACATGGTCGGAAGAAAAACCATCTACATGGCCGGATTCATCATTTTTACCCTGGGCTCGGCCCTTTGCGGGTTTTCTCCGACGGTGCACTGGCTCATCGGCTTCCGCGTGCTCCAGGCCGTTGGGGCTGCCATGACCATGGCCCTGGGAGCCGCCATTGTCACGGAAGCCTTTCCCCCGGCCGAAGGGGAAAGGCCATGGGCGTCATCGGGGGAGTGGTGTCCCTGGGCATTGTCATGGGGCCGGCCCTGGGGGGAGTCATTCTGGGGCTTCTCTCCTGGCACTGGATCTTTTTCGTCAACCTGCCCGTGGGCCTCATGGGAATCTTCATGGTCAAGCGGAATATCCCGGATTTTAAACCCGCCGGCAGCAGCCGGTTCGACATCCCGGGGTCCCTGGCCCTGTTTCTCAGCATCCTCTCCCTGCTCCTGGGCCTGACCCTGGGGCAGCGGACAGGCTTTTTCCAGCCCCTGACCTATCTTCTCCTGGGGTTATGGCTGGTCCTGCTGGCACTTTTTATTTTTATCGAAGGCAGAACAGCCCAGCCCATGATTGATTTGAAATTGTTCCGGAACCCGGTTTTCAGCGTCAACCTGGCCACCGGCTTCATCAGTTTTGTGGGCCTGGGCGGTAGCGTGATTCTTCTGCCCTTTTATCTGGAAAATATCCTGGGATTTCCCTCCATGCAGGTGGGGCTGCTCATGGGCATCATTCCCGTGATGCTGGGCCTGACCTCGCCCCTGGCCGGCGTCCTGTCGGACCGGGCCGGCAGCCGGAGAATCACCATGACCGGGCTCTTCCTCATGCTTCTGGGATTCCTGGCCGCCTCCACCCTGGATCAGGAACCGCGGTATGGGGCTATGCCCTGAGAATCTTCCTGGTGGGCGCGGGCATCGGGACCTTTGTCTCGCCCAATAACAGCGCCATCATGGGCATGGCGCCCCGCCACCAGTTGGGCATTGTTTCCGGCATGATGGCCCAGTCCCGGACCCTGGGCCAGACCGTGGGCGTTGCCGTCATCGGCGGCGGTGCTGGGCCGGCCGCACCGTTTTCTATGCCGGGACCGGCGCCGGCCCCACCCTGGCGCCGGTGGAGGCCCAGATCAAAGGGCTGCATGACGCTTTTTACACAGCCGCGGCCCTGGCCCTCATGGCCTTGCTCCTGAGCATTCGGGCCCATGTCCGGGAAACCCGCCAGAAGCCCGGATAGTAATCCTCACGGATATCCCTGAGCCGCAACAAGTTTACATCCGGTTTTCGGACGCCGGTTCAGTTCCAAAACCCGGAATCGAATCGATCTTTATTTATGGACCCGTCAATTTTCCCCTGTCTCCCATATTTTCCATTTTGACGGCCCAATCCTGGATCATTCCTCTTACAGATCGGGATTCGTTTGCGGCAAGCATGCTCTTGCGCAACAGGTCATCCGCCGCCATCCTACTGATTATTCCAAGCGTTTCTATATGTTTTTCCGGAAGATCAATCGGAGATAGCAAAAGTATAATTATTTTTGCCTTTCGCCCGGAGTCAAGGCTTTGAACGCCCTTCTTCCCAACGCCGATTGCAATGAGGGGTTGCGGCAAATGATTTACCCTGACATGCGGAATCGCTACATCCTCACCTACAAAGGTCCCGCCTTGCTGCTCACGTTCAAGCAGAGAGTTCAATACACCTGTTTTTTGCTCTTTTCCGATGTGATGAAATGAATCCAGCAGACACCTTATCGCTTCTTCCATTCTAAGGGACTCCTCCCAGACCAAAGCGGTCATTCGTGAAAGAACAGCCTTGTTTTCCCGGACAAAATTTTTGTGCTGCTGAGATGCATCCTCTGACGCCGCCTTATCCGGGTGCATTTTTTCAAGGGCCGGACGCTCTTCCCGTATTGTCTTGGTATCCAGAACAACAACGGTAATGCCTTTTCCCTCAATAACCAGACGCTCAACTATACTTGACTCACCCCGCAGCCGCCTCCAGAAAGGCGTCTTTCTGCCGGGGCTGCCGATAACGATGTGCCCGACACGGTACTCTTTGGCGAATTGGAGGATGGTTTTAACGACATCGTTTCCCTTGTATGTAAAAACGGTTGCCCCCAACTGTTGCGCCAGGGTAAGCGTATTGGAAAGCAGCCGATGGGTTGCCGCGTCGATGATAGTGGGGCGTTCCTTGGATGTCTGGACATACACGGCATACCAATTGCGGTTCAGCCTCCCGGCCACCCGGGACGTATAACGCAGCAGCGCCTCGCTGTTGGGTCCCCTGGAGCTCAAGGCCACCATAACCTGATCGGGGCTGGAAGAAATGTCCTGATCCAAAGGGTCACGTCTTCGCGCATCGATATGGGCGGCCAATTCACGAAGCGTCAGCTCGCGGAGCTGCTCCAGGTTGGGCGGCCTGAAAAAATGGTCCAAAGCCGTCTCAATCCGTTCCCTGGTATAGACTTTTCCTTCCTTCAGACGCCGCCGCAGGTCCTCCGATGGTGATATCCACATTGACGATCTGATCGGCTTCCGCCACCACCCGGTCCGGAATCCGCTCGCGCACCTTCACCGTCGTGGCCCGTTCGACCGTTTCATACAGGCTTTCCAAATGCTGGATGTTCAGGGTCGAGATGACATGAATGCCTGCCGCAAGCAGCTCTTCAACATCCTGATAGCGTTTGGCGTTCCTGCTTCCCGGCACATTGGTGTGGGCAAGCTCATCCACAAGAACAACACTTGGACGCCTCGCCAGTATGGCGTCAAAGTCCATTTCCTCGATCACAATCCCACGATGGGTGACCTTGCGGCGCGGGATCACCGGGAGTCCGGCAACCAATCGCTTCGGTCTCCGCCCTCCCGTGGGTTTCAACCAGGCCGACAGCCAGATCGACTCCATCCCGCATGATCCTGTGCCCCTCAAGGAGCATCTGATATGTCTTGCCCACCCCGGCGGCATAACCCAGATAAATCTTCAACCTGCCCCGTTGCGAGCGCCGGATCAGACGCAGAAAATTATCCGCGCGGTTCCCTTTCATCTTATTTTTCCAGCCTGTCCAAGGCGATATTCACCAGCAGGACATTCACAATGGGCTCGATAGTGAGAAATCCGCCGGTTTTTTCGGCATGATGCTCCAGAACGGCTTGAACCGAACGGACGGGAATCCCTCTTGCCTCAGCGACTCTTGCCACCTGGTATTGGGCCGCCTTAAGCGTAATGTGCGGGTCCATCCCGCTGCCGGATGCGGTCACCAAGTCGGCCGGCAGCGGATTTGCCTTTTCGACTCTCATTCTGTCCAGAATCTTGACGGCTCTTTCCCGAAGCGCGGGGTTGGCCGGGGACCAGTTGCTGCCGCCCGCAGCCGAGGCATCGTAGTTCGGGGCTGAAGGCCTGGGCCAGATGTACTCGGGACGAGTGAATGCCTGGGCAATCGATTCGCTGCCGATAATCTCACCTTGTGGGTTCCGGAGCAGGGAGCCGTTGGCCGTATAGGGCACTGTAACCTGACCAATGCCCAGGATTGTCAAGGGATAGAGCATGCAGCAAACAGACATGGTTGCAAAAACAATTCGACCCGAAATGAGGATCTGATGGGGAATGGTTATTTTTTCAACAGTTGAATTCATTGGTAACCCTCCTATAATATTCCAGTGATGCTCAGGACCATATCGATCAGTTTGATCCCGATAAAAGGCGTGATGACTCCGCCAAGACCGTATACAAACAAATTGCGCCGCAGGATGCTGTCCGCTCCCATGGGCCGGTATTTGACCCCCTTGAGGGCGATGGGGATCAGCAGGGGAATGATGACGGCATTGAAAATCAAGGCCGAAAGAATCGCACTTCCGGGTGTGGACAATCCCATGATGTTAAGGGCTGCAAGCTGAGGAATAGCCAGCATGAACATGGCCGGGATAATGGCAAAGTATTTGGCAACGTCATTGGCGATGGAAAAGGTGGTGAGTGATCCACGTGTCATGAGCAGTTGTTTTCCGATCTCGATGACCTCGATGAGCTTGGTCGGATCACTGTCCAGATCCACCATGTTCCCGGCTTCCTTGGCCGCCTGGGTACCGGAGTTCATGGCGATTCCGATATCTGCCTGGGCGAGTGCGGGCGCGTCGTTGGTTCCGTCACCCATCATGGCGATCAGCCTTCCCGCACGTTGTTCCCTGCGGATATATTCAAGCTTGTCTTCCGGTTTGGCTTCCGCAATATAATCATCGACACCGGCCTGTTCGGCAATGGCGGCCGCGGTCAGGGGATTGTCTCCCGTCACCATGACCACGCGCAGCCCCATGGCCCGCAGACGGTCAAAACGATCACGAATGCCGGGTTTGAGTACATCCGATAACGCGACAACCCCGAGCATTTTCTTGCCTTCTGCAACAACAATGGGTGTGCTGCCTTGACGGGCGACATCGTCCACAAGACCCTTGATTTCCTCCGGAACCTGGGCGCCTTGCTCCCGGATATAAGCGCAAACAGCGTCGGATGCCCCTTTGCGAAAACTGCGGCCGTCCGGAAAGTCAAGACCGCTCAATCGTGTTTGGGCGGTAAACGGGATGAGTTCGGCTTGCGGCACTTCGTTCGGTGCATCAGGTCCAAGCATCTCCTCTCCAAGACGGACAATGGATCTGCCCTCGGACGTCTGGTCGCCAAATGACGCGCACATGGCGGCCTCGGCCAATTGCGCCCTGGTCACTCCAGGCAAGGGGTGATACCCGGTAGCCTGGCGATCACCCATGGTGATGGTGCCGGTCTTGTCAAGGAGCAAGGTGTCGATGTCTCCCGCCAGTTCCACTGCCTTGCCGCTCTTTGCCAGCACGTTGGCCGAGAGGGCGCGGTCCATGCCCGCAAGTCCGATGGCGGCCAGAAGAGCGCCGATGGTGGTGGGGATCAGACAGACCAAAAGAGCGATCAAGGTCGGGATCGGCAAATCCACGCCAAAGTACCGGCCAATCGGCCAAAGCGCCCCGACCACAATGAGAAAGGCGAGGGTGAGTCCTGCCAAGGTTACGGTCAGGGCAAGCTCATTGGGAGTCTTTTGCCTTACCGCCCCCTCGACCAGAGCAATCATGCGGTCGAGAAACGACTCACCAGCGCCCGCTGTAATCCGGATTCTGAGTTGATCGGAAAGGACGCGTGTGCCTCCAGTGACGCCGGAGCGATCACCACCGGCCTCCCGGACAACCGGCGCGGACTCTCCTGTAATCGCGGATTCATCCACGGATGCCGCACCCTCAATCACCTCGCCGTCACCGGGGATGGTTTCACCTGCGACCACCAGCACGACATCGCCTTCATGGAGTTCGTCAGAGCTGATTTGCTCTTCGGTGCCGTTCACCACCCGGCGGGCAAGGGTTTTGCTTCGGGTCCGCTTCAATGTATCTGCCTGGGCCTTGCCCCGTGCCTCGGCCAGAGCCTCTGCAAAATTGGCAAAGAGCACGGTCAGCCAGAGAATGATGGTCACGGCAAGTGTGTAGAAAGTTGCAGAATTCCCCTGGATCAGGTCTTTGATCAGTACAATCGTGGTGAGAATGGCCCCGGCTTCGGTAATGAACATGACGGGATTCCGGGCCATCATCCAGGGTTTCAACATGACGACTGACTGTTTCCCGGCGATTCTGACCAGGCGCTTCTCGAAAAGCGACGCTTTTCGTGCTTTACGCCTTTCAAACTTCAATTGTAGGCTTTCGTTAATATGATTACTCATGAAATACTCCTCTACATTGTAAATGCGTGGTTAAAATCCGGCTGCCAAATGTTCCGCTATCGGGCCTAGAACGGCAACCGGCAGAAACAGGAGCGCCCCGATAAAAACCACGCTGCCCAGAATCACCATGCCGAACAGAAATGTGTCGGTGCGTAAGGTACCCGTGGTTTCAGGCGCCGGTTTTTTAGCAGCCAGGGAGCCAGCAATGGCCAGGGGCAGGATGATGGGAATAAAACGGGCAAGGAGCATGACCACTCCGGTTGCTATATTCCAGGGCACTGTGTTGTCTCCCAGGCCTTCGAAGCCTGAACCGTTGTTGGCTGCCGCGGAACTGAACTCGTAGAGAATTTCTGAAAACCCGTGGAAACCGGGGTTGTTCAATGTCGAAGCGCCCCAGGAAGTGGCGGCGAAAACCGCTGTTCCGCCCAGAATAAACAACGGATGAACGAGAATGGCCAGGAGAGCAAACTTCATCTCCCGGGTTTCCAACTTGCGGCCGAAATATTCCGGCGTCCGCCCCACCATCATGCCGCTGATGAAGACGCCGACAATGATGTAGAGAAACATGTTGATCATGCCCACGCCGACACCACCGAAGGTGACATTGAACCACATGCCGATCATCGGCATGAGTCCCGTGAGGGGGTTGAGGCTGTCATGCATGGCGTTGACTGAACCATTGCTCGTCGCGGTTGTCAGGACGCTCCACGTCGGCCCGGCCTGGGTCCCGAACCTAAGTTCCTTGCCTTCCAGATTCCCGGCGGCTTCCACCGGCAGCCCGGCAAGAGCAGCGGTGGGAGCACTTTCGAAATAATTGGCCAGGCCGACCTTAACCGCCAGCAATGCGGCCATGACGGCGAAGACAACCACTGCATGCCGCATTCGGCCGGTAATGCGGCCGAACATCCAGACACAGGCCATGGGTATCAGTATAATGGAAATGCTTTGAACGATATTGGTGAAAAAGCCGGCATTTTCAAAAGGATGTGTGGAATTGGGGCCGAAGAATCCGCCGCCGTTGGTGCCCAGTTGCTTAATGGCCACGAACGCCGCCGCCGGTCCCCGTGCGATGGTTTGCGTGATCCCTTCGAGGGTGGTTGCTGCGGCCGCTCCCTGGAGCGTCATGACGACCCCGCCCAGGGTCAGAACCGTCGCTACGATGGCTGCTGCCGGCAGCAATACAAGGAAAGTGGCCCGCATCAGATCCGAGTAGAAATTTCCGAAAATCGACCTCCCCGAAAGCCCCCGGGCGAGGGCGACAAGGGCTGCTATCCCCGTAGCTGCGGAGACGAACTGCAACCACATCAGACCAAATACCTGAGAAAAATAACTCAGCGACACCTCGCCTGAATAGTGCTGAAGGTTCGTGTTCGACGTGAACGAGGCTGTTGTGTTGAAAATCAGGCTGGGTGCCGGCAACCCCTTGCCATCCGGGTTCAGCGGGAGCCACTGCTGAAGCGATAGGATCATGTAGACGACAACAAAACATGACCGCGTTGAACAGCAGCATGGAAAAAACATACTGCTTCCAATCCTGGTCCCTTGCTGCAAGGGGGCCGCCTGCTTTTTGCATCAGCCGTTCCAGATGCCATCGGAAGGGCGACAATTTTTGACCGGGATCCATGGCCCAGGTCATCGCTTTTGCCAGCGCCACGACAGCAGCGCTGTCCCGGCAAGGATGAGAAATATGTAAAGCATGGTCATTCTTTGCCTCCGATCATTAGAATTTTTCCGGGTTTATGATGGCGTAGACAAGATATATCATGCACAACGCCAAAACGATTGCTGAAAGATAAAGCATGGCTTCACTCCTTTATATTTTATCACAAGCGGCTGTAAAAGCGGCCAGCGCCGCAAAAATGATTAATCCAAGAATCAGATACAATGCCAGTGACATCATTATTCCTCCACAGGTTTGGTTGATATATTTTTTTCAGGGTCCGTTTGCAGAGGAAGTGTAAACTGAAAAATCGACCCTTGGCCGACAATGCTTTCAACTCCCACATCTCCCCCGTGTGCACGGACGATTTCTTTAACGATGGCCAGGCCCAACCCCACACCGGATTTTTCATCCTGGCCGGGCGCTCTGTAAAACCTTTCAAACAGGTGCTTCAATTCTTCCTCTGACATGCCTTTCCCGGTGTCTTCAATGCGGAACACAACCTGATCCTGCTTTTGTTCAGCGCTGATGGTCACGGAACCGCCCGGGCCGGTGAATCGAAATGCGTTCGAAAGGAGATTCGCAAACACATGACGGATCTTCCCGATGTCCGCCATTACTTCGGGTAAATCTTCCGGTACTTCATTCACCACCGTCACCCCCTTGTCCTTGGCGTCCACAAGATAGGGCTCCACAGAGTCCCGAACCAGGGCTCTCGGCGTGACGGTTTCGGGCGCAAAGCTCGATTTTCCGGACTCGATCCGGTTGATATCAAGCAAATCGCTGAGAATACCCACCAGCCTTTCGCTCTCATCCCTTGCCGCCATCAGAAGCTCGACCTGTTTTTCATTGAGGGAACCGATACGCTCCTCCAGCAAAAGGTGAATGGACATGCGGATGGAAGTCAGCGGTGTTTTGAGTTGATGTGAGACAATGGACACAACGTCCCGCTTCATTTCCTGCTGTTCATGGACCTGGGTTATGTCCTTGAGTATCAATGCCGCGCCGGTCGGCTCCGGACGTTCCGGACCAACGGGAATCGGCACCGCCACCGGCTGGAAAAAATATTCCCGGTTATCTATGAAACTGCTGGATGGTTTTGGGATCACACTCGGCAAATGTATATTCGTCAAGCGCCTTCCGGATCAAGGGAGGCAACCAGTCGAATCCGAGGTCTTCCGCCAGGACGCCGGGTTTAAGGCCAAAGTACCGGTCCGCCGTTTCAGTCGAAATCTCCACTTTTCCTTGGAGGTCGAACACGGCTATGGGTTCCGGGAGCGCCTTGAAGACCTCCTCTGTCGCCCGTTTTGTCCGCATAAGATTGACCCTGTCCTCCTTGCGGACCTGCCTCAGGGAGGCCGCCATCTCATTAAAGGACTCCGAAAGCCGGCCGATCTCGTCTCTTGATCCCTGTTCCAGGACAAGGTCCAGATTTCCGCCCTGGATTTCGTTGGCAGATTCAATCAACCGGCTGATGGGGTGCAAAATCCATCTATGCGCAAGATAGCTAAACAGAATAGCCAGTAATGCCGCTGCAATAATTGCCGCCAGCATAACGCGGCGGGCGGCATCGGCTTTTGTCCGGGCAGCATCGTTTGCCTCGACCATATTTTTCTGGTTCATCAGCAAGATGTCTTGGGCTAAGGTTTTGATCTTCTGAAATAAGGGTTGAATTTCAGAGAAATAAGCGGCTTGCCGTTCCTGAAGGGGGCTTTCCTGAGCGGCGACCAGGGGAATGAGGGTTATATACGCCTGGAACTGCCTCTCTATTTGTTGCGCTTTTTCCATTTCCTGCGGAAGC
Source organism: Desulfobacula sp. (assembly GCA_012031875.1). GTDB lineage: Bacteria > Desulfobacterota > Desulfobacteria > Desulfobacterales > Desulfobacteraceae > Desulfobacula. The sequence goes on along the minus strand of JAAUSZ010000093.1, from coordinate 4,302 downwards.
TTGATATTGCCTAATTCCACACCAAGGGCGTTGCGGAAACCTGTGGCATATTCATGAATCAGCCGATTTCCCTCTTCGCTTTTCCGGAAAGGGTGTATAAAATGCCACTGTCAATACGCTCCAGAGATTCCTTCATGTCCTGGCACGCCACCACGCTACGGTAATTCTCTTGAAGAATGATGTCGATGGCCTTGCCGAGTTCACCGAGTTGAACCATCGTCAGTGCGCCGACAACCGCAATGATGGCGAGCAATCCGCCAAACCCGATTATAATTTTTTGCCTTATGCCGATCATCCGTACATCCTTTTCAATATCAATTCTTACTCCTTCAAATACGACAACGTTCACAGCATAATCCGTACCATTCATGAAATGCGTTACAAATCAATATGTTACAGATATTTTCCAGAGAAGGTCCTTGCGATAGACAAGGAAGGACGCAAATCAACCTTGTCTTTTACAAGGTCGCGGACAAGAGAAAGGGGGTCAGATACCGTACTGTTTGCGTTTATGCCAGAGGGTGGCCTGGTCAATACCCAGGATATCGGCGGCTTCCTGGAGGGTCTTTGTGGTGGCGATAACCCGGCGTATGTGTTGTTCCTCCATGGTCTTCAGGGAAACATGATCTCCCAATTGAACCATGGGGGTATGCGGGGCAACTGAAACGGGTAGATGCTCAATCTGAATCGTATCGGTAGTGCAGAGGATTACGGCACGCTCGACCGCATTGCGTAGTTCCCGAATATTGCCCGGCCAGGGATATTGGCGAAGCGCCTTGATGGCCGAGTCACTGAAGCCCTTCAGTATCTTGTGGTTCTGAGCGCTAAAGAATTCCAGCATGTTTTTTGCCAGGTTCTCCACGTCGTCCGGGCGATCAACTAAAGGCGGCAAATCGATCTGAATTACATTTAACCGGTAATACAGATCTTCACGGAAACGACCTTCCTGAACCGCCTTTTCGAGGTCTGTGTTGGTTGCCGTAATGATACGGACATCCGCCCTTTTTGTCCTCTGGTCACCCACACTCTCATATTCCCGGTCCTGTATGAAGCGAAGGAGTTTGGGTTGCAGTGTCAGAGGCAGATCGCCGATTTCATCCAGGAAAAGAGTACCGCCCTCGCAGGCGGTAATACGGCCGGGGTTATCCCGGAGAGCCCCGGTAAAAGCGCCCTTCACGTGACCGAAAAGTTCACTCTCGAGAAGGTCGGAACTGAGGGTCGGGCAGGAAATGGTCCCGAATGGTTTATCCGCCCGGCGGCTCCAGCCGTGAATGGCGCGGGCCAGTAATGTCTTTCCCGTTCCGCTGGGGCCACGCAGTAAGACAACCGCTTCCGAGGCAGCCACTTGCCGCGCGAGTTCTACGGCGCGCTGCATGCCGGGATGCCGGGATGAAAACGAAACCTCCGGGTGTAACCGCTCCAAATCCTCCTGAAGTATTGCAATGCGCTGCTCCATGGCGCGAACAGTCGCCACGCGGTCGGTGACAATCCGGACCTGTTCGGGGGTGAAGGGCTTGGGGATATAATCGGTCGCTCCCCGCCGCATGGCTTCAACGGCTGTGTCGATGGACGCGTAAGCCGTGATGACAACAATCTTGATCCAGGGACATGCGCCGAGAAGTGGAAGAATCAAATCAAGCCCGTTCTCCGTTCCCAGCCGCAAATCAACAAACGCCATGTCAAAGACCTGCCTGTCGGCTTCCGCTCTTGCGTCTTTCCCATTGCTCACGGCGGTTATGCGATGGCCGCGTGATTCCAGGCAAACCGTGAGCGTTTTGCGGATATTGGCCTCATCATCGATGATCAATATGTTTAACATAAATTAAAAACCTCAGCTTTACCGGTTCCGGCATCCAGTATGTGGCCGTATCGTCTGCTCATACCGGCCTGGAATCCGGAGTGGCATGCTGAAAGCATCTTTTCAATAACGGCATCATTTATTTTACCCTCTCGCGTGAAAAATTGCATATGGTCAGGGTTTCCCTTCATCCAGCACCCCCGCACCTGAAGGACGAGATCCGCCATGGAAAAAGGCTTCTGGATAAACGAGACCCCTTTGTCCAGAATGCCCTGGTGGGCGATGACATTGGCGGTATAACCGGACATGAACAAGAGTTTGAGGTTTGGATACAGGCTCGTCAATCGCCCGGCCAGGTCCCGGCCGTTCATTTCCGGCATGACCACATCGGTGATGAGCAGGTGGATCACCCCTTCATGGGCCTGGGCCAGGGTCATGGCTTCGGTGGGGGAACCGGCCGGCAGGACCGTACATCCCTTCCGCTCCAGCATCATCCGGGTCATCTTCAGAATGGCGGCCTCATCCTCCACCAGGAGGATGGTCTCGCTTCCCCCGGGGATGGAAACCGCCGAAGGCTGAATCTTCGGGGCATCCACTTCGGGCTGGGACCGGGGGATATAAATCCTGAAGGTCGTCCCCTGGCCCGGCTCGCTGTAGACATTAATGAACCCGTTGTTCTGTTTGACGATGCCGTAGATGGTGGCCAGGCCGAGGCCGGTGCCCTTGCCCACCTCCTTGGTGGTGAAAAAGGGCTCAAAGAGTTTGTCCATGGTTTGCCTGTCCATGCCGCAGCCGTCATCGCTGACGGCCAGCAGGACAAAATCACCGGGAACAAAACCCGCATGCTCCCTGCAATATTCCCGGTCAAAGGTTTTCATGCCCGTCTCAATGGTCAGCTTGCCCACTCCCGTGATGGCGTCCCGGGCATTGACGCACAGGTTGGCCAGGATCTGATCGATCTGGGAGGGGTCCATTTTCACCGGCCACAGATTCCCGGCCGGTTTGCCTTCCCATTGGATCATGACCGCATTCACCTCCACCCACCGCTCATCCCCGGTCCGGTGGACCACCCGGAAGGGGTACACGCCGGGCAGAATTTCCCCTTTGAGCCGTTTGAGATGTCGCTCAAGGACCATTTTTCGGTCCTCGGGGTGGATAAAATCGGAAAAGGGGTTATCGGTCAATTCGTCCGGCCTATATCCGAGGAAATCGGAGGACTTGCCGTTCACGAACCGGATGAGCCCATCCTGGGCCACCAGGATCAATTCATTGGTATTCTCCACCAGGAGCCGGTATTTTCCCTCGCTTTCCCTGAGGATCTCTTCCGCTCTCTGTCTGGCCGTGATATTGGTGACGATGCCGGCAGCAAGGGTCAGGGGAATGATATTCATGTCGTCAAAGACTTGGATTTTCCCCACTGCATCCATGCCCAGAAATCCAATGCAGAATCCTTCCTGCATCAAGGGGATGGCCAGCATGGATTGAACCCCCCGGTCCTGCAAATAAGATCTCAGGGAGTGGGCTTCAGGCATTTCCATAACATTGGGAAGGTGAAAAGGCCTGCCTTTTTTATGGACCTCCACAATATCCGCCAAAAGATCAAAGGGAATCTCCCTTGTCCTGTCCATGGCCGAAGAAATGCCCTTGGCGCACCATTCGTTTGTAATGATGCTGATACAACGGCCCAGGTCGTGCCTGGAAATATAGACCCGGTTCATGCCTGCAAATTTCCCGAGAATCTCCAGCAGATCATGGATGGCCCCCTCTATCCGGTTCAAGGGGACATTGATAAAATCCGTGGACAACTTGATTAATAGGCGCTGAACCGCTTCCTGTCCGATCAACCGGGCCTCGGTCTGCTTGCGCCCGGTGATATCCCTGGCCAGGGCATAGGTCAATCCTCTTTCCGGCCTGGGGTGGGAGACCCAGCTCAACCACTTATAGCTTCCATCTTTGCATCGATACCGATTTTCAAAATTAATGACTTTCTCCCCCTGCTGAAGTTTTTTTTCGACAACGGCTCTGGTCGGATCAATGTCATCGGGATGAATGAAATGTAAGAAGGATTCTCCCAAAAGCTCTTCTTCAGTATATCCCAGTGTTTCTTTAAAGGCCGGATTCACCTTTATAAAACTAGTTGTACGAATATCTGCAATGCAGATTAAATCAATGGACATGGAAAAATTTCATCCAATTCTTCTTGAAATTGTTTGGGATTGACCTCGGTTGGCATTCCTGTTGATTCCATGACTGATTCTGATGGTATGTACAAATGATTTTTAAAAGAATATATCAAACTGCCGGCTATTGCAAAAAAAATATTGGCTATTTCCTTTATTTTAAAGGCAGGATATCTTACAAGCAAAACATGATAACCCCTTTTGACTAGGATACTGGAGAATCAAATGAAAGATATACTGTTCCAACCCATCACCATTAACGGATTGACCATCAAAAACAGAATTTACCTGCCGGCCATGCATCTGGGCATGGCCCAAGACTAT
>JAAUSZ010000010.1 GCA_012031875.1 Desulfobacula sp. | reverse complement strand
TGGATGTTGAAATAAAACTATAGGTCAATGACAGGAACCCATTATGAGTGCATTACTTGGAAAAAAATCGGGATGACCACAGTGTTTTCTGCAGATGGAAAACTTATTCCTGTTACCGTTGTGCAATTGGGACCGTGTGTTGTTACCCAGGTGAAGACAAAAAAAACAGACGGATATAATGCAATTCAGCTTGGTTTTATTGAAAAACCTGTTGAAAAACTGACTAAACCCCTGGCAGGGCATTTAAAAAAATCCAGTGACAAGGGATTCGGTGTTTTAAGAGAATTCAGAACCGATGACGCCGAAACGACCGAGGCAGGCTCCGTTATGGGGATTGATTTGTTTGCCGTGGGAGACAAGGTTAATATATCCGGTATCTCAAAAGGGCTTGGTTTTCAGGGCACAATCAGACGGCACGGTTTCAGCCGCGGCCCGGAGACACACGGTTGCAGGAATCACAGGGAACCGGGATCAATCGGTAACAGTGCAACCCCCGGAAGAGTATTTAAAGGAAAGAAAATGCCCGGACACATGGGCGTAAAAAGAGAAACCGTAAAAAATCTCACGGTAATCGATATTAAGCTTAAAGATAATCTCCTGCTGGTTAAAGGTGCTTTGCCCGGCTTTAAAACAGGAATATTGGAAGTTCAAAAGGCTGGTAAAAAATAAAGAGTTTCCAGTCTGTATAAGACTAAAACGCGGCTATGGGTATTGCAGTAATTTTCGCAGTGATGCATAGCTGATCAAAATTGATGAGGAAGAATATGGCTGCTGTAGATGTATTAAACAGTGCAGGTAAAAAAGTGTCTGAAATACAGCTTTCCGACGAAATTTTCAGCACTCCCGTTAAAACAAGTGTTCTTCACCAGGTTGTCCGGTCCCAGCTCGTTGCAAAACGGGAAGGGACTGCTTCGTGTAAAACCCGGGGAACGGTAAAAGGCAGTACAAGAAAGCTTTTCAGACAGAAAGGAACCGGCAATGCGCGTGCCGGCAGTATCAAATCCCCCTTACGGAAAGGCGGCGGAATAATCTTTGGGCCGTCTCCCCGATCCTATGAGATCAAAGTTCCTAAAAAGGTAAGAAAACTAGCCCTTCGAATGGCCTTAAGCTCAAAGCTGGAAGATAAAAATCTGTTCGTCATAGATGCCTTCAACCTTGAAAACGTAAAGACCAAGGCCTTTACCGGGGTTCTTAATGCGCTGTCACTGTCTAATCTTTTGATTGTTTCCGACACTGAAGATACGAATCTTTCCCTTTCTTCCAGGAATGTGCCCGGTGTTAAAGTCATAAAAACCGAAGGGCTAAACGTATATGATATTTTGAGATTTAAAAATCTTCTTTTGGTGGAATCCACCGTTAAAAATATCGAAGGGAGATTAAGCTGAAATGAAACATTATGATATTGTCCGTGGCCCTGTTGTAACGGAAAAAACAACCCTTCAAAAAGATACGAGCAATCAGGTGACGCTTAGAGTCGACAAGAATGCAAACCGTGTTGAGATCAAGGATGCTGTTGAAAAAAGTTTTAATACCAAAGTAAAACAAGTCCGAACGATTCAGGTCAAAGGAAAGGTCAAACAGCGCGGTAAAATCATCGGCAGACGGAAAGACTGGAAAAAAGCTATTATTACACTGATGCCAGGTCAAAAATCGATTTTTTGAAGGTGTTTAACGAGGTAACCATATGTCAACAATAATTAAGACAAAACCGACATCTCCCGGAAGACGTGCTCAAGAATACCTTTCTTTTGAAGAAATTACAAAAACCGAACCGGAAAGAGGGCTGACAAAAAATATTAACAAGCGTTCGGGTCGTAACTCTTATGGAAGGATTACTGCGAGACATAGGGGTGGCGGAGCAAAGAAAAAATATCGGATCATTGATTTTAAGAGAGACAAGGACGGCATTCCGGCAAAAGTATCCGCCATCGAATATGATCCGAATAGAAGTGCAAGGATTGCCCTGCTGGTATATGCCGACGGTGAAAAAAGATATATCATTGCACCGCTTGAAATAAAAGTGGGAGATATTCTTGAGACGGGACCCGGAGCAGATATTAAGCCTGGAAACTGTATGCCGCTGGAAAATATCCCCACCGGCACAAGAATTCACAACATTGAATTAAAGCAGAACAAAGGGGCTCAGATTGTCAGGAGCGCGGGTGGTTTTGCCCGTCTGATGGCAAAAGAAGGCAGTTACGGGCAGGTATTGCTTCCTTCAGGTGAAGTCAGGATGGTGCATCTGAAGTGTAAAGCGACTGTTGGAAGAGTGGGGAATGAAAAGCACAGTGATGTTAAAATCGGTAAAGCAGGTCGTAACCGATGGCTTGGCAAAAGACCTTCGGTCAGAGGCGTTGCCATGAACCCGGTCGATCATCCCATGGGTGGCGGCGAGGGAAGATCTTCAGGTGGTCGTCAGCCTTGTACGCCTTGGGGAATTCCGACCAAAGGAAAGAGAACCCGGAACAATGCCAGAACGGAACCGTTTATTGTTAAAAGACGAGCTAAGAGAAAATAAATAGGTGGTAAATTATGCCAAGATCATTGAAAAAAGGGCCGTATATCGAACAGCAGCTTTTAAAAAAGGTGATGGACTCGGGTCAAGCCAAACGTAACAAGGTGATTAAAACCTGGTCCCGCAGATCCACAATATTTCCTGAAATGGTAGGGATCACATTTGCCGTTCACAACGGAAAAAAATTCATCCCTGTCTTTGTTTCAGAAAATATGGTGGGTCATAAACTTGGTGAGTTCTCACCGACGAGAACGTTCTGGGGGCATGCAGGAGATAAAAAAGCCAAGAGGTAATCTCTTGTCCGATTAAAGGAAAAGGATATGGAAGTTAAAGCAATCACAAGATTTACACGTATTTCACCGCTGAAGCTCAGGCTCCCCATTAATGAAGTCAAAGGTAAAAATGCGGGTCAGGCGCTGACGCTTTTAAAGTTTATGCCACTCAAAGCTGCTGAAGTCATTCATAAGACCTTACAGTCAGCCGTTGCCAATGCCGGGAATAATAATAAGCTGGATGTGGATAAACTGGTTGTTAAAAACATTTTTGTCGATCAGGGGCCTTCCATGAAACGGTTCAGACCGAGAGCCAGGGGAAGGGCATCTAGAATATTGAAGAGAACCAGTTATTTAACTGTAATTGTTGAATCAACTGCCAAATAGGAGGAATTAGCTTGGGCCAGAAAGTACATCCTACCAGTTTAAGACTAGGCATTATCAGGACCTGGGATTCCAGATGGTATGCAGATAAAAATTATGCTGCGTTTGTTGAAGAAGATTTCAAAGTCAGAAAATTTTTAAAAAAGAAATTATATCATGCGGGTGTTTCTAAAATTGAAATCGAACGGTTTTCAAAACAGATCCGGCTCAGGGTATTTGCAGCAAGACCCGGCATCATCATCGGGAAAAAAGGAAGTGAAATCGGTGTATTGAAAGCAGAACTTGAAAAATTGCTTACTTCTGAAGTGCTGATCGATATTAAAGAGATCAGGCGGCCTGAAATTGATGCCCAACTGGTAGCAGAAAATATTGCGCTTCAACTGGAAAGAAGGATTGCCTTTAGAAGGGCGATGAAAAGAAGCGTATCCTCTGCCATGCGTTTTGGAGCAAAAGGGATCAAGATTATCTGCTCCGGACGTCTGGGAGGTGCTGAGATGGCGAGAACCGAGTGGTATAAAGAGGGGCGCATTCCTCTCCACACCTTAAGGGCTGATGTTGATTACGGCTTTATTGAAGCAAAAACCACCTATGGGCTCATCGGTATCAAAACCTTTGTCTTTAAAGGCGAGGTTTTAAACCCGGGTGAAGAAGTGATGGCGAAATAGAGCCGATTAGGAGAAATGAGAAATGCTTAGTCCAAAAAATGTAAAATTCCGCAAGCAGTTCCGTGGTAGAACAACCGGTGCTCCGGACAAGGGCACGACACTGAATTTCGGAGACTTTGGTCTGCAGGCGGTTGAATGCGGATATATCAATGCAAGACAGATCGAGGCTGCCAGGGTTGCCTTGACAAGGCACGCGAAAAGAGCCGGCAAAAGTTGGATCCGGACCTTCCCTGATATCCCCATTACAAAGAAGCCCGCAGAAGTCAGAATGGGTAAGGGGAAAGGGGCGACGGATTCATGGGTGGCCCGGATTAAACCAGGCAAAATTATCTATGAAATGGAAGGTATCTCCCGTGAAGTTGCCAAAGAAGCCTTGAGATTAGCCGCACGAAAGCTTTCCATCAAAACCCGGTTTATCGAGAGGAGCAGATAAGAATGAAAGTCAGTGAAATTAAAGAAATGGGACGAGATCAGATGAAAGAAAAGCTGGTTGAATTAAAAAAACAGCTTTTTACGCTGCGCTTTCAAAACAGGGTCGGCCAGCTCGAGAACACGGCTGTTCTTTCAACTGTCAAGAAGGATATAGCAAGAATTTATACCATATCCAAAGAAATGAATGTCAACATTAGCTAATTTGCGAAGATACTACTATGGAAACAATTAAAAAAAATAAAAAAGAGCTGATTGGTCTTATTATTTCCGATAAAATGGATAAATCCGTTGTGGTTCAGGTTGAAAGATTCATCCCCCACGCGGTTTATAAAAAATTCGTGAAGCAGTTTAAAAAATATCATGCTCATGATGAAAAAAATGAATGCAAGGTCGGTGATACGGTTAAGATCATCGAAACAAGACCTTTGAGCAAGCTTAAACGTTTCAGAGTCAGTGAAATCGTTAAAAAAGCGATTTGATAAGGGGAGTTGAGATATGATTCAGAATGAAACAAGACTAACGGTGGCAGACAACTCCGGTGCAAAGGAACTGTACTGCATTAAGGTCATCGGAGGATCCAAAAGACGGTATGCCAGTGTTGGAGATATCATTATCTGTTCTGTCAAGGAAGCCATCCCCAATGCAAAGGTCAGCAAGGGAGATGTGGTTCAGGCGGTCATTGTCAGAACGAAGAAAGAGATATCCAGACCCGATGGATCAATGATCCGGTTCGATGATAATTCTGCTGTGATTTTGGCTAAATCAAATGATCCGATAGGCACCCGCATATTTGGACCCGTGGCAAGGGAACTCAGGGCGAAACGGTTTATGAAAATAGTCTCTCTCGCACCTGATGTGCTTTAATGAGCGGGTTTATGGAGAAAATTCCCATGGATGCAATGAAAATCAGAATAAAAAAAGATGACAAGGTTAAGGTGTTGACCGGAAAAGATAAGGGCAAGATTGGTAAGGTTCTTAAAGTCGTCAAAAAAACAGGCCGTGTCGTTGTTGAAAATATAAATGTTGTCAAGAGTCATCAAAGGCCGACACAGAAAGTTCCACAAGGCGGTATTATTGAAAAACCCATGCCGGTCAATATTTCGAATCTCATGGTGATGTGCAATTCATGTATCAAACCCACCAGAATCGGAATAAAAGCACTGGAAGATGGAAAACGGGTAAGAATCTGTAAAAAATGCAATCAGCAGATAGATTCTTAAGACCAAAGACGGAGATCATACATGTCAACCATTAAGGAAAAATACAATACAGATATTGTTCCCCAGTTAAAGGAAGCGTTTCATTACAAAAATGTATTTGAAGTCCCGAAACTTGAGAAAATAGTATTGAACATGGGGCTGGGAGAAGCTGTCAGGAACCCCAAGATCATAGAGTCGGCAGCATCCGAGCTTGCATTGATCGCCGGTCAGAAACCGGTTATTACTAGGGCTAAGAAACCCATTGCCAATTTCAAGCTCAGGACGGGTCTGCCCATTGGATGCAAGGTTACCCTGCGCCGTGAAAAAATGTTTGATTTTTTTGAGAAGCTTGTGAATATCGCTTTACCACGCGTGAGGGATTTCAAGGGGATATCGGGAAAAGCCTTTGACGGCAGGGGGAATTACAGTCTCGGCATTACTGAGCATATTATTTTCCCTGAAATAGATTATGATAAGACCGAAAGCATCAAGGGTCTTAATGTGACGGTGGTTACCACTGCCAAAACAGATGAAGAAGGCAAAGCATTACTGAAATTTTTAGGAATGCCCTTTAAAAATTAAGGATTCTAAGGAGGAAAGCTTGGCAAAAACAGCTTTGATCGTAAAGGCAAGCAGAAAACCAAGATTTTCTGTGAGAGCATATAACAGATGCCCCCTATGCGGTAGACCAAGAGGATTTATCAGAAAAGCCGGCATATGCAGAATCTGTTTCCGGACCCTTGCCTCGGAAGGCAAGCTTCCAGGGGTTACCAAATCAAGCTGGTAATCCATCAAGATTAATATGCAGGACAATATCAGCGGACTTTAAGGAGATTTCAAATGGCAACGAGTGATCCAATTGCAGACATGCTGACAAGCATCAGAAATGGTGGTAAGGCAGGGTTTGCCAAGGTGGATATCCCCGGATCAAAGATCAAACTGGAACTGGTTCGGGTGTTGAAAGAGCAGGGATATATCAAGGATTATAAATACCTTGAAGATGAGGTGCAGGGGGTTATCCGTATCTATTTAAAATATGTGACGGATGGGAAACCTTCTATTTTTGGGATTGAGCGAGTGAGCAAACCCTCCCGAAGGGTTTACAGCAAATCAAAACAGATTAAGCCGGTCTTAAACGGCCTTGGTATATCGGTTGTCTCAACCTCAAGAGGCGTGATGACGGACAAGCAGGCTAAAGAAGCAAATATCGGCGGCGAGATTCTTTTTAACGTTTGGTAGTACAGGAGTAATATATGTCTAGAATAGGAAAAAGCCGGTTCAGCTCCCTGGAAAAGTTCAGTTTGCCCTTAATGGGGATATGATTTCCGTTAAGGGTCCCAAAGGCAATCTCGAGCGGCAACTGCATCCGGCTATCAAACTTGAAATCAATGAAAGCGTTGTCAATGTAAAGACAGATACAAGTGATAAACAAAAGGTAGCCTTGCAGGGGTTATACAGGGCCCTGATTGCCAATATGGTTACCGGGGTGTCCACCGGATATGAGAAAAAACTGGTGCTTTCCGGGATCGGGTATCGGGCGGAAGCAAAGGGGAATAACCTTACACTGAATGTCGGATATTCAAACCCGGTAAATTTTACAATTCCGGACGGAATCGCTGTGAGCGTAGAGAATAATACTCAAGTTGTTCTGACGGGGATTGATAAGGAAATTCTTGGCCAGGTTGCGGCAAACATAAGGGATATCAGACCACCGGAGCCTTATAAGGGCAAAGGGATTATGTATGCAGACGAAAGAATTATCAGAAAAGCTGGTAAGACTGCAGGTAAAGACTAATAGGCAGGAATATAAAGATTATGGGAAATACATCACAAAGGCTTGTATCAAGGCTTAAAAGAAAAAAAAGAATCAGAAAAAAATATCTGCGGCAGTCAGGAACGCCCAAGATTGAGTGTATTCAGAAGTTCCAAGAATATCTACGCCCAAATCATTGATGATACATTGGGGACTACACTTGTGTCTGCATCAACCCTTGATAAGGAATTTAAAGATCAAAAGGTCGAAGGCAAGAAGGTTGAAATTGCAAAGGTGGTTGGGACTCTCGTCGGCAAAAGGGCTCTTGATAAAGGAATTACAAAAGTGGTTCTTGACAGGAATGGATTTTTATATCATGGGCGTATCAAGGCCCTTTCAGACGGAGCCCGTGAAGCCGGATTGAATTTTTAAATTGTGGAGGACAAACCCTTGGCAAGACAGCAGATTGAAGAAACTGGATTAATTGATAAGGTCGTCAGAATTAACCGCGTTGCAAAAGTCGTAAAAGGCGGAAGAAATTTCAGCTTTAGTGCACTGGTCGTTGTTGGGGACGGTGAAGGCAGCGTGGGATATGGCCTGGGTAAGGCGACGGAAGTTCCCGAGGCCATCAAAAAAGGTATGGAAAAAGCAAAAAGAAGCATGGTTAAGGTTTCCATTTTAAACGGCACCGTTCCTTTTGAGGTGGTGGGTAAGGCAGGCGCAGGACGGGTATTGCTGAAACCGGCCTCTCCGGGTACCGGGCTCATCGCCGGCGGAGGAATCCGGGCCGTCCTTGAAGCAGCCGGTGTTACGGATATCCTGACCAAATGCATTGGGACCAATAATACCCAGAATATTGTAAGGGCTACAATGGCCGGGCTTCAATCCCTATGTACAAAAGAAGAAGTGGCAAAACGCCGTGGTCTTAGATCTGAAGATTTATAAGAGGTTGTTAAAATGACGGATAGAATTAGAATCACCCAAATCAGAAGCACCATCGGAAGACCGGCTAAACATGGCCGGATCATTCGTTCTCTGGGGTTAAGAAAAATGCACCATACGGTTGAACATAATGCTGATCCGGTTATTCTGGGGCAGATCAAGAAAATATCTCATCTTGTGAAAGTTGAGGAGGTTTAATATGCAGATTCATGATTTGACACCTGCACCGGGTTCCAGAAAAAAACGCAAAAGAATCGGCCGGGGCCCGGGATCAGGAATGGGGCAGACATCCACCAAGGGACATAAGGGACTTAAAGCTAGGGCCGGCGGAAGTGTCAGGCCGGGGTTTGAAGGCGGCCAGATGCCTTTGTACAGAAGACTCCCCAAGCGGGGGTTCTGTAATATATTTAAAAACCCGGTATGCAGTTTTAAATATCAGAGAATTGGATAGATTTGAAGATGGATCTATCATTGATATTGAATCCCTGAAAACCGCCGGGGTTGCTAAAGGCCGTTTTGACGGCATCAAGATTCTGGGACAGGGCGAAACAAAAAAGAAATTTATTTTGAAGAATGTCCTTGTCTCTAAATCCGCCAGGGAAAAGATCGAATCCGTGGGCGGAAGCATAGAATAATTATAGAAGGGATGTAAGGAATTCATACATGATCCAGAACAGCTACCAGAACCTGCTTAAACTTCCTGAGCTTAAAAGAAAGCTTTTTATTACGCTTGCTTTGCTGTTTGTTTACCGCGTGGGGATCCACGTCCCCACACCCGGCATCAACGGTGCGGCCCTTGCTTCTTTTTTCGCCAGTGCCGAGGGAACCCTGTTTTCCATGTTTAATATGTTTTCAGGGGGCGCCTTGGAAAGACTTTCCATCTTTGCTTTGGGAATCATGCCGTACATCAGCGCTTCCATTATTCTGGAATTGATGACGGTGGTGGTCCCTTACCTGGATCAGTTGAAAAAGGAAGGGGATGCCGGGCGGAAAAAGAAAACCCAGTTGGCCCGGTATGGTACGGTGATCCTGAGCATCATCCAGGGGCTGGGGATCAGTGTCGGTCTGGAGTCCATGACTTCACCGGCCGGAATCGCCATTGTTCCCTACCCGGGATGGGGGTTCCGGCTGGTTACCATTATCACCCTGACGGCGGGAACCGCCTTTATCATGTGGCTGGGTGAGCAGATTACGGAAAGAGGGATCGGTAACGGGATTTCTTTGATCATCTTTGCCGGCATTGTGGCTGGAATCCCTTCTGCCATGGGCAATACGGTAAGATTGATGACAACCGGTGAAATGGGGCTGTTTACACTCATCATTATCATTGCTCTCATGGTTGCCGTCATTGCTGCGGTAATTTTTATGGAGCAGGCTCAGCGCCGAATACCGGTGCACTATGCCAAACGCGTGGTGGGAAGAAAAATGTATGGCGGACAAACCTCCCACCTGCCCCTTAAGATTAATTCCGCGGGGGTAATCCCGCCTATTTTTGCATCTTCGATTATCATGTTCCCAACCACTTTGGCGCAATTTACAAATTTTCCCATCATGAAAACCGTAGCCGCCATGTTCAGTCCGGGAACCATCTGGTACTACATGCTTTATGTCGGGTTTATCACCTTCTTCTGCTTTTTCTACACAGCCGTCCAGTTCAACCCGGATAACGTGGCTGAAAATATGAAAAAGAACGGGGGATATATCCCCGGAATCCGGCCCGGCAAAAAAACATCCGAGTACATCGATAGAGTACTGACAAGAATTACGGTGGGTGGAGCGCTCTATATATCCGCGGTTTGTGTACTGCCGACGGTGCTTATGGGAAAATTCAACATTCCCTTTTATTTCGGCGGTACGGCACTCCTGATTGTTGTGGGCGTATCCATTGATACCATTGCCCAGATCGAATCCCATCTGATTACCGGTAATTACCAGGGATTTCTCGGCAGATCCAGCAGCAAAAGAATAAAAGGCAGAACCTGATTGTCCTGGTTTAATGTTCTATCATCATAAAGGAGTTGAATGCATTTATGGCAAAAGAAGAACCCATCAAAGTTGACGGGAAAGTACTTGAGACGCTGCCCAATGCCATGTTCAGAGTCGAGCTTGAAAATAAGCATGTATTGCTTGCCCATATTTCAGGCAAAATGAGGATGCATTTTATAAAAATACTGCCGGGAGATAAGGTAACGGTAGAAATATCTCCTTATGATCTAAGCCGGGGCAGGATTACATACAGATATAAATAGTACATTTTTTCGATATGAGAATCATAAGATAGGAGCAAATGGATGAAAGTTCGAGCATCTGTGAAAAAAATTTGTAGAGATTGCAAGGTCATCAAAAGACGCGGCGTCCTGAGAGTAATTTGTATCAATAAGAACCATAAACAGCGGCAGGGATAGGGGGAAGGAAATTTGGCACGTATCGCAGGAGTAGATTTACCAAAAGATAAGCATGCATGGATCGCTTTAACCTATATCTACGGTATAGGCAGAAGCCGGTCAAAGCTGATTCTTCAAAAAACCGGGATTGACCCTACTACAAAGGCAAATGATCTGACGGAAGAACAGGTCAACGAGATCAGGAAAGTTATTGACGCTGAGTATAAGGTTGAAGGTGAGCTTAGAAGCGAAGTTTCCATGAGTATCAAAAGGCTTATGGATCTCGGGTGTTACCGGGGACTTCGCCATCGAAAAGGCCTTCCCTGCCGGGGTCAGAAAACTAAAACAAACGCAAGAACTCGAAAAGGTCCCAAGAGGACTGCGGTTAAAAAGAAAAAGTAGGATAATTTAAAAGGTACTATTAATTATGGCAAAAAAGTCAAAAAAAATTGTAGCCAAAAAACGGGTTAGAAAGAATGTTTCTTCCGGCGTTGTTCACATTCAATCCACTTTTAACAATACCATCGTCACCATCACCGATGAGAATGGGAATACGATTTCATGGTCCAGCGCCGGCATGCAGGGGTTCAAAGGCTCCAGAAAGAGTACTCCTTTTGCAGCGAAACTGGTGGCCGAGGATGCTGGAGCCAAAGCCATGGAACAGGGCCTGAAAAACGTAGGGATCTTTGTTAAAGGACCGGGACCTGGACGGGAATCCGCTTTAAGAGCGCTGCACGCGATTGGATTCAATATTTCCATGATCAAGGATGTTACCCCGGTTGCCCATAATGGATGCCGCCCACCCAAGAGAAGAAGAGTATAGACATACTCGTTTGATAAAGGAGAAAAACATTGTCACGATATAGAGGTTCGGTTTGCCGGCAATGCAGACGTGAAAATTTAAAGCTTTTTTTGAAGGGCGATCGGTGCTTTTCAGACAAATGCAGTTTTGATAGAAGAGGATATCCGCCGGGCCAGCATGGCCAGAGAAGGGGCAAATTATCTGACTACGGGATTCAGCTCCGGGAGAAACAGAAGGTCAGACGACTTTACGGGCTTTCGGAAAAGCAGTTCAGGCTCTCCTTTAAAAAAGCGGACAGCCGCAAGGGAATAACGGGCATCAACCTGTTAAGCATCCTGGAAACCCGGCTGGACAATACCGTTTTTAGAATGGGATTTGTCAACTCACGGAACCAGGGCAGGCATTTTGTAAGACACAATCATTTCACGGTGAATGGTAAAAAGGTGAACATCCCCTCTTACCAGGTCAAAAAAGGTGATGTGATTGAACTTCGCGAGAAGAGCCGGACGATTCAGGCAATTTCAGATTCTTTAGATGCAATTGTTAGACGTGGAATTCCGCAATGGCTTGAAATCAAGAAAGAAAACTTCAAAGGTGAGGTTGTCGGGACTCCTGTGCGTGAAGACATTACCCTTCCCATTCAGGAACAGTTAATTGTTGAGCTTTATTCAAAATAAGCAAGCCATTATTATGGTTATTCCAAATATTTATTCAGGAGATATGAATGTCATCTGAAAAACTTGCATATGTGAACTGGCGAGAGATGATCAAGCCGGAGAAGCTTGACGTTACTACAACTTCAACATATGGTAAATTTGTATGCGAACCCCTTGAAAGGGGATATGGTATTACCATCGGGAACTCTCTTCGACGCATTATACTTTCGTCCATCTATGGCGCCGCCATTGTATCCGTGAAAATAGATGGTGCGCTTCATGAATACAGCGTGATTTCCGATGTCAGAGAAGATGTTTCCGAACTCATTTTAAATCTTAAAGAATTGAAGCTCAAGGTGGATGATCCGGAAGACAAAATATTAACACTCAGCGCCAAGGGTGAATGCGAAGTCACCGGAGCAGATATTGTAAGTCCCGACGGCAGGGTTGAAGTTTTGAATCCTGAGCAGCATATTGCCACGCTCTCCAAAAAAGGGGTGCTGGAGATGACCCTGGTGGTTAAGACCGGAAAAGGGTATGCCCTTTCATCCTCAAACAAAGACGACAATGCCCCCATCGGAACCATCCCCATAGATGCCGCATTCTCGCCCATCAAACGGGTGAAATATGTTGTGGGAACCTCCAGAATAGGGCAGAAAACAGATTATGACAAGCTCACGCTGGAAGTATGGACAGACGGAAGCGTGACACCGGACAATGCCGTTGCATATGCCGCCAAGATCCTCAAAGAGCAGATGAACCCCTTTATCAATTTCGATGAAGACATGGAGCCGGAACATCTTGAAGACAGCAAGGACGACTCTGCCAAAGGAATTAATGAAAATATTTACAGATCTGTGAATGAACTTGAATTGTCCGTCCGGAGTTCCAATTGTCTGAAGAACGCGAGGATCCACACAATTTATCAATTGGTTCAAAAAACAGATAGTGAAATGCTCAAAACCAAAAATTTTGGTCGAAAATCCTTAAATGAAATAAAGGAAGTCCTATCTTCCATGGATCTTTCACTTGGTATGGACCTGGAAGGTTTTGAGCCGCCAGAAGATGAGCTTAATCAGGAAGGAGAATAGCATTCCATGAAACACAGAAAATCAGTATTAAAATTAAACAGAACATCCAGCCATAGGAAGGCGATGTTTCGGAACATGGTAACTTCTCTGTTCAAACATGATAAAATTAAAACAACTGAAGCAAAAGCGAAGGGCTTGAGATCCATTGCGGATAAAATGGTCACCCTTGCAAAAAGAGGGGATTTACACGCCAGAAGACAAGTCCTTTCCATCATTCGGGAAAAGGATGTGGTTCATACGCTTTTCAACGAAGTTGCAGCAAAGTTTAATTCCAGACAGGGAGGCTATACCCGGATCACCAAGCTTGGTCCCCGAAAAGGGGATGTGGCGCCCATGGTTCAGATTGAATTGATTATGGACTGACGCCGTATTATAATACTTTGAAACAGGAAACTCCCTGGCAGGCTTGCACTGACCAGGGAGTTTTTATTTGGGATATGAATTTTTGGTCTCTTTATTTTGTTTGGCCAGGTAAAGTTTTTTATCGGCCGCTTTTAAAAGAATGGCCGAGGATTCCATTCCTTTTTCAAATATGGAGGCAAGCCCATAACTCAACTGCACATAGAAAGGAGTTGGGCCCGGAGATAAAGGCTCACCGGCCAGTTTTTGTTTCACCCTGTGGATATAGCTTTCCGCTTGACTGATATTGGTCGAAGGCAGGATAACCACAAATTCATCTCCGGCAAAACGGGCGACAATGTCGGAATCCCGTTTCAGCATATTCAGACATCTCGCGGTATGGCACAGGGCAAGGTCGCCGTTATCATGGCCGAAATTATCATTAATGGATTTAAAATCATCCAGATCCAGGAAGAGAACCGTGAGGTCGATATGGTATCTTTTGGATCGCTGGAATTCTCTTTCCAGAATTCTCTCCATTACCCCGCGGTTTAAAAGCCCTGTCAGGGGGTCATGGAAGGCGAGAAATTTTAATTGTTCATGGGCCGTGACATTTGAAAGACAGAGGGAAACCTTCAGGGCCAGTTGCTCCAGCAGGGAAGTATCAATGCCGGGTTCAAAGCGGAAAAGATTCTGGTCCGCCTGGTTAAAGCTCCCCACGATTTCACCGTCCAGAGTGATGGGGGCGATGGCTATGGAGCCGATGTCATATTCGGCTGCCTCCGGAATCATGACCTTGAACCGTTCGATATTTTTGTTGGCCAGAAGGGGTTTAAGACGGTTTCGGGTGATTTCTGAAAAATCGGTTTTTGATAAAAAAGCGGTGGATGTCTGAAGCAGTTTGGAGTTTTGAATACTGTGAAGATATTTTGAATGGTGCTTTCTTCTATTATGGAGATCCATGTGTAAGGGACTGAGAATTTAGAACTGATTTCCGATAAAAGCTTTTCAATAAAGTCCTGAAAATTCAGAATGGTTAGAACACTGATTTCAATTTCATGAAATTTTCTGGCAACGATTTCATTCTGTTTCAGACGTTCCAGGATGGATTGAGGAAGGGTCAGATGTTTAGTCTCATTCATATTTTTCTTTTCTCTTGGGTTGCGTTGAAAGAAAAAGGAAGCCTTGTGCTGTTATTATAGCGCTGCGGACCGGTTGTTGCCAGATTTTTTTTAAATTTCGGAATTAATATTCCAGGCTTACTGCAGGGTGCCCGTGATATTGATCAGAAGAACCCCGTTGTCAAGGTCGGGGCCGCCGATGGTGATGCTGCTGTTGCTTTTTAACAACACCTGGGTCTGGAAAATGGAATGATTGTTTTTCTGAATATTGATTTGGTACCGGATTCGCTTGCCGTCCGTATCTGAAGGCAAGATAAGAAGAATTCTGTTGCCCGGAAGATCAACCCGGCCTTCCTGGTTGAAATTCAGGTTAAACCGCCGATCCTCCAGCATTTGGTAGGAGGTATATTTAAAAACCGATTTAAGCTCATGGATGATGTTTTTAAGGCCGGGATCAAATCGCTCAGCCCCCCCCGATGCGTGAATCACCTTTATATCCGTCAATACCCGGCTTTCCGCGGGACCCGGCGCAAGAACCCAATATATGGCCGCTACGGCTGCAAGGAAGATCAATCCTAATTTGATTAAGCGCATCTGATCCCTCTTTTGTATCAGGTTTCCTCTGAAAACCAGATAATGGTATGCTTTTCGTTTTTAGTTTCAATAATCATAACCGAGGCATCTTCCGCATCAACAGAGTTGACGATGGCGCTGGGCCCCGCTGGGTTCTGGAAAAGGTCTCCGTCAAAGGGGAAAAGGCCTATCATCAACACAGCCGCAATGCCTGCAAGCTTTAGATAGATATTTTTGCCGAACAGTCCTGAAATATTTTGTAGGGAGTTGTTTTCTGAACGCTTTAGTGCTTTATCCAGGGAATGTTTAAAGTCCGGGGTATGCGCGCCGATTTTTTCCCCATGCGCGTGACGGGAAAAGGCGAGAGAGACGGCTTTATACCGGTCAACCAGGCGGCTGCAATCCCTGCAAAGCAAAAGATGGCGTTCACAGGACCGGTATTGATCGAAGGAAAGCTCATGATCAACAAAGCGGCTGATGTCTTCAGAGGTGTATAAGTCACATTTTTTTTCCATGGGGAATCCTTTCCTTTTCATTTAACACCAGGGAATCGATCAGGCTTTTCCTTGCCAGGTGAAGCCTTGAGCTGACCGTGCCTCTTTTAATACGGAGGGTTTCTGCAATTTCATCATAGGAGAGGCCTTCAACGGCATTCAGGACAAACACCAGCCTTGCTTTTTCGGGAAGGGCTTGGATGGCCTTCATAAGATGCGCCTCCAGTTGTTTTTCCCCGAATAAAAGTTCGGGGTCATTCTGATCCGTAATCTCTTCGGTGGCTTCAAAATCATTTTCCTGTTCCAGGGAGTGATGATTCCATTTAAATCTCCTTTTCCATTTACGCTTCCAGTTCAGGCAGTGATGGATTGTGATTTTTCTCAGCCAGGTGGCAAGGGTGGATTCCTGCCTGAAGGTCAGGATATGATGAAAAACGCTGATAAATACATCCTGTACGATCTCAAGGCTTTCTTCCCGGTCCAGGGTGATCCCATAGGCAAGTCTGAAAAGTCTTTCCCGGTATGAGGAGACAAGCTGGTTGAAGGCTTGCTTCTGATTTTTTTTCAGCCGTTCAACCAGATCCTGTTCAGCAATTTTATCGGCGCTTTTTTGAGGTGCGGCCACAATACATCAAATGCTGCATCTATCTTTGTTTAACGGCCCACCCACACACGCTGATCCCGGTAATACCCCCCTTGGACCTGAAAGCTCTCATACCTTCCTTCCACCCATTCTCCCCCGGGATTATAGTGGGCCGGGTTCCATCTTCTTTCATAAACAGGCTCAACCCAGACCCTGACCATTTCCCAGCGCCCCTCCGGTCCGTAATGGCGATGTCTTCGGTCATACCTGCCGTCATATCTTCCGTCATGTCTGCCTCTGTATTCGACAGGACAAACATCCGGCGGCGGCGGGGAGTGATGTCTGGAATACCGGGGGCCGTCATTATCATTCATGCCGTTGATGATGGCGGCACCAAGAATGGCAACCCCTGTCCCCAGCATGAACCCTTCCATGGTTTTCCGGTCGGCCCGGGCAGGGATTGCTGAAAAACAAACTAAAAACAGAACCGTTGTAGTGATGGTAATTATTCTATTCATTTTATCCTCCATCCTGATATCAATGGAAAAGCAGGTAAAGCCGTTTGCTCTTCTATTCTCCATTGACACCGTGAACCCGAAAAAGTTCAAAAAAAAAAATATTATTTTTAAAGATCGGCCGGAGAAATCAGCCGCCGATGGATGTCATGTGGCTGATGGGCGCACCTTTTACCAGGGAACCGGACAAACCGTGAAAGGAGGGTTTTCGGGTCAGCGCAGAAAGGATGATGTCCTTGAGTTCATCATCAGAGGCCCCGTTGCGAAGCGGGTTGATAATGTCTTTTTCATAATTGTTCAAAAGGCAGGGCCGCAGGGTCCCTCTGGATGTCAGCCGTAAGCGGTTACACTCGGCGCAGAAATGCGAGCTGATGGGGGTAATGAACCCCACAATTCCCCTGGCCCCCTCAATCCGGAATTTTTTGGCAGGGCCGTCGTTGGTGTCTTTTTTGACCGGGTTCAAGGTGCCGAACCGGGATTCTATTCTCTCTTTTATTTCCTCTGATAAAACCTGCTGCTGTTTTTCCACGGCTGAATCCCCCATGGGCATGTATTCGATAAACCGGATGTGAAAAGGGTATTTCAGGGTAAGGGCCGTGATGGCCTCAATCTCATCGTCGTTGATGCCCCTTAAAATGACGGTATTGAGTTTAATCGGGGAGATCCCGAGTTCATGGGAAGTCAAAACAGCATCCCAGACCTGCTGGAGCCGGTTTCTGCCGGTGATCTGTTCAAATTTGGCAGGATCAAGGGTGTCCAGGCTGAAATTCAGGCGTTTGATTCCCATAGAAATCAGGGCTTCTATTTTTTCACGGGTTAAAAGTGATCCGTTTGTGGTAATGGAAATATCCTTAAGCTGTTCAACAGCACACAATTCTTTCAGAAACGGGAAAATTCCCTTCCGTACAAAAGGTTCACCCCCCGTAATCCTGACTTTGGTAATGCCAAGGCTGCAGGCAAGTCTGACGATCCTCAGGATTTCTTCATACCGGGCGATTTTTTCATGCTCAATCACCGTAAAAGGAGTAGATGGGACACAATACCGGCATCTGAAATTACACCGGTCGGTGACGGAGATGCGAAGGTAATTGATGGTGCGGTTCCCGGCGATCATTTGTCTTGCCGGCTTTTATAATGATTCAGCAATGCATCCACAAGCCCTTGAATGGTGAATTCTTCCGCCTCAATATCAGGCTCAATGCCGAGGGACCGGGCCGTATCCGAGGTGATGGGGCCAATGCTGGCAAAGACAAGGCCGGCCAATAATTTTTTTCATCTTCAGAATCAAGAAGGACATGAAATTGGAAACCGTTGAAGAACTGGTGAAGGTGACGGCATCAATTTCATGGTTCCCGAGAAGGTCCATCAGCTCCTGTCTGCCTTCTGCATTCAGCCGTGTTTCATAGGCCGTTACCTCGTCCACCCAGGCCCCCATTTTTGTCAGTTCCTCCGGCAGGATGGTCCTGGCCACCCTTGCCCGGGGGAGCAGCACCTTTTTATTTTTGATATCTACATGTGAGAAGGCCTCAATCACGCTTTCCGCCCGATAGGTTTCCGGCAGGATATCACTGACAATGCCGCGGTCTTTCAGGCGCTCCTTGGTCACGGGGCCGATACAGGCAAATTTGAGATGGCCCAGGGCTCTCACGTCTTTTCCCATATCATAGAGGGTGTTAAAAAAGGATTGGACGCCATTGACGCTGGTAAAGACAACCCAGTCATACCGGCCCAAGCTCTCTATGGATTGTTTCAGGGGGGCGATGTCTTCGGGTGCCGAAATTTCAATGGTCGGGATTTCAATGCAGGAGGCCCCCAGCTTGGACAGCTTTGCCACAAGGTCGCTGGCCTGGGTCCGGGCCCGGGTAATGACAATCCGCTTCCCGAAAAGAGGCCGGTTGTCGAACCAGGCCAGTTCATCCCTTAACGACACCACATGGCCGATGATGATAATGGAAGGGGATTTGAGCCTGGCTTCCCGCACCCGGTCCACAATGGTGTCAAGGGTGCCGGTGACGGTCTGCTGTTTCGGCGTGGTTCCCCACCGGACCAGGGCAACCGGAGTATCTGAAGGCTTTCCGTTTTTGACCAGGTTGCTGACAATATTTTCAAGGTTTTTCACCCCCATCAGAAACACCAGGGTGGCGTTGGACTTGGCATAGACATCCCATTGCATGCTGGTGTCTTCTTTGGTGGGATCTTCATGGCCCGTGATAAAGGACACAAAAGAAGTGTGGTCCCTGTGGGTCACGGGAATCCCGGCATAGGCCGGGGCTGCAATGGCAGAGGTCACGCCGGGAATCACCTCATAGGGAACCCCCTGGCTGAGCAGCATCTGGGCTTCTTCCCCGCCGCGGCCGAAGACAAAGGGGTCCCCGCCCTTGAGCCTTGCCACGTCAAAGCCCTGTTTGGCCTTTTCAATGAGGAGAAGATTGATTTTGTCCTGGGTAAGGGTATGGTCCCCCCCCTTTTTTGCCCACATAAATGATCTCTGCTTCTTTTTTCGCATATTTGAGCAGTAGGGGGGAGGCGAGATAATCATAGACCACCACACCGGCAGCCTCAATACATTCTTTGGCCTTAATGGTCAAAAGACCCGGGTCTCCCGGGCCGGCGCCGATGAGAAACACTTTTCCGGTCTTAATTGCCATTTGAATTCAAACTCTCCAATATTTTTTTTCCGCCTTTTTCAAGGACCCTGTCCGCAAGCTCCCGGCCGCCGGCTTTGACTTTGTCCACCGGGGAAACAACCTGTTCTTTGATCAATTCTCTTCCGTCTTCCGATGCCACCACCGCGGTCAAGAGGACCCCCTGGGGCACCATTTTCCCGAAACAGGCCACCGGAATATGGCAGGACCCTTCGATCCGTCTCAAAAAGGCCCGTTCCCCTTCCACGCATACCCGGGTATCATGATGATCCAGCCCGGCTGAAATTATTTCAATATCCGGGTCATTTTTCCGGGTTTCAATGCAGAGCGCCCCCTGCCCCACGGCCGGAATCATGAGGGTTTCATCCAGGTATTCGGTAATTTCCCTTTCCTGTCCCAGGCGCAAAAGACCGGCGGCGGCCAGGACAATGGCGTCAAATTCACCGGATTTGAGTTTCCTGATCCGGGTATCCAGGTTGCCCCGGATGGATTCGATCCGGATATCCGGGCGGAGATGTTTCAGTTGGGAGGCTCTCCTGAGACTGGATGTGCCTATTCTCGCCCCTTTTTTATAATTTTTCAGCAGGGCGCCGTCCCTTGAAATCAGAACATCAAAGGGGTTGGCCCGCTCAGGCACGGCCCCGATCCGAAGCCCTTCCGGAAGTTCACCCGGCATGTCCTTCATGCTGTGGACGGCCAGGTCGATTTCATGGTTTAACAGGGCGCTTTCGATTTCCTTGACAAAGAGCCCCTTGCCGCCCACAAGGGCCAGGGGCCGGTCCGTAATCGCGTCCCCCGTGGTCTTGATGATATTCAATTCAACCTTGAGGTCAGGAAAAAGACTCCGGATCTCCGACTGGATAAAATGGGCCTGCCACAGGGCCAGTTGACTTCCCCGGGTGCCGATGATCAGATGTTGTTTCATGAAGGCTTAGCCCATCCCGCAGGAAGAGCAGCTTGAGGAGGAGCAACTGCCGCAGCTTGAAGAACCCGATGATTTTGCCGTTGTTTCTCCGGAAGGTCCTGCGGATTTGGAAACAAACCCGCAGGCGGACATCAGCCTCGACAGGTCCTTGCCGGCACAGGACGGGCATTCCGGGATGCTTTTTCCCATGACAAGGGTTTCAAAGTTTTTCCCGCAGGCATTGCATTTATATTCATATATCGGCATATTTTGCACCTCATATTTTACCGGTTAAACAAACAAACCAATATAAGGATAAAAGCGAGGATTTTCAAGTCCGTATTTTCCATCCTCAATGAGATTGAAGCGCCTGCTTTATTCTTTTTATTTTTTTCTGCAAGGAAAGGGTATCCGGGATTTTGATGGTGCATCCGGAGGTTTTGATTTTTTCAAATTCACCCGTGACTTCGATGACCTTGAGCCGGATCAGCTCTTGGATCAAACCGTCAATTTCAGCCTGATTCATTTGGGCGATATCCATGGCCCTCTGGCTGAAGGAATGGTAATTGATATCCGGATTCGCCTTGGCCATGAGATCCAGCAGGCTGCAAAGGGAAAGCAGTTTTCCCGGGCCGGGGGAATCCTCCTCATGATGATCCAGCATCTGAAGGGTGCTGGCCAGCCGCTTCATCAGAAGCAGGGTAATGGATTGAATCAGTTTCGGGGTTTTTTTGAGCATGTCCAGCAGGGTGTCTTTGTCGATGATGACAAGGTCGCAGTATTCACTGGCTTCTGCAAAAGCGGTTCTCGGGGATTCAGTCAGTATTCCCATTTCTCCGAACACCTCGCCCGGCCCCAGTTTGCTCAATATTTTTTTTTCACCATCAATGATTTTGTAGATGGTCACCTCGCCTTTTTTGACAAGGTACCCCACAGTCCCCGGCTGCCCTTCCCGGAATATGGGCTTATTTTTAAAATAGGATTTAACGGTTCCGAATTTTGGGCCTATCATGAGTCCCTCCTGCAAAAGGAAGATGGTTTTAAAGAGATTCAATCACCCCGGCGGCAATGAGGGGAATCAGGATCTCGTGGTGGCCCACCAGGCTGAAGCCCTTGCCTTTGCCGAGGGTGGGGCGGTTCACCACATTGGTCATGGGCCGGTAATGGCGGATAAAATCAAGATTGACGGTGGTGAAATCATCCAGGGTATGTCCTAAATTTCTGACCAGGGTCACGGCTTTTAAAAAAACTTCAGGCAGGATGACGGCTGATCCGGCATTGATGAACACCCCTTTTTCAAGCCGGGCAATCCTGGATGCAAAAAGCTTGAAATCATAGTGGGAAGCACCTCCGCAGGCAGCGCCGTCAAAATCCGGGTGCATGTGGATAATATCCGTGCCCAGGGCTACATGTACCGTGGCCGGGATATCCAGGCCCGCGGCCGTTGCGGTCAGGCTCAGATGTTTAAAATCCAGGTTTTCTTTCAGAATCAGCTCTCCCACGGCCTTTCCAAGCCCGGTGGATTTTTGTTTGGCGTTTTGGATGGCCTGGTTGAGAAAGGCCGAAGTCTCCCTGGCCATGCCGAAACTGCCGTCCCCCAGAGTTTTTGCCACATCTTCAGAGGTCTGGCCCACCATGGCGGTTTCAAGGTCATGGATAATGCCGGACCCGTTCATAGCGATCAGGGTCAGGATGTTCTTTTTCATCAGGTCAATCAGGATGGGGCTCATGCCGGTTTTGACCACATGGCCGCCCATGGCGAAACAGATCTGTTTTTGGGTCCTGGCGGCAAGGCTGACGGCATCAATGACGGAGCGCAGATCATTGCCGGCAAGGATGGCCGGCAGGGTTGAAATAAAATCGGAAAACCGGCCGCCCTTTGTCCAGGGGGCGGAAAAGTCCCGGCCAGCCACCTTGCTCTGCCTGTCCTTGATGGAATAGGTTTTCAGGCGGCTGTAGTCCAGCAGGGCGTCATCCATGGAAAACCATCCTTTCCGTAAGATCGCACAGGATATGGGCCAGAAGGATATGAACCTCCTGGATTCTGGCGGTAATACCTGAATCCACGCAAAAGGGATAATCGCTGATTTCCTTTAACCGGCCCTTATTTCCTGAAAAGCCGATTAATAAAAGGCCGCGGCGTTTTGCTTCTTCCGCGGCCTTGACGACATTGGGAGAATCGCCTGAAGTTGAGATCCCCAGGGCCACATCTCCCGAATTGCCCAGGGCCTGAACCTGTTTTAAAAAGATGTCGTCATAGGAATAGTCGTTGCCGATGCTGGTGATGACGGAGGTGTCCGTGGTCAGGGCAAGCGCGGGCAAGGGCCGTCTTTCCATCCGGAACCGGTTGATGAATTCCGCGGCAATATGCTGGCAGTCTGCCGCACTGCCGCCGTTGCCGAACAAGAGGAGTTTTTTTCCGGATTTAAACGCGGCGGTCAAGGCAAGGGCGCAGGACTCTATGGTTTCCATGTTTCTGCTGAAAAATTCTTTTTTTACGGCGATGCTTTCATCAACCGATTGCCGGATAATATTTTTCATGGTGTTTTCTTTACTTAAGCGGTTTTACTGATATTTTCCTCGGCCGGGATGCCTTCAATTTTTTCCCGGAGGGTCCGGAGCCTCTCCCCGAATAAGGGATTGTCAGGGTCAAGGGCCATGCTGCTTTTTGCAAAGGTCAGGGCGATGTTCAGGTTTTTATTCTGGAGTTCCAGGCTTTTTGCATATCCGGACAGGGAAAAGGCATCGGAAGGATTCAATTTGATGGCGGTATTAAATTCCGGGCCTGCTTTTTCCGGCTCATCCCGGGCAAGGAAGATTTCTCCTTTGATCCGGAAGGCCAGGCTGGATTTGGGATTGATCCGGGTTGCGGCCTCAAGATGGGGCAGGGCCTGATGAAACAGGTCCTTTTTAAAGAGAAGATGGCCCAGCACCAATTCCACCTCAAACACCGCGCCGTTGACGGCATGGGCCTTTCTCAGATAGGCAACGGCCTTGTCCGTGTCGTTGTCGATCTGGTGGAGAAGTCCGATATTGTATACCACCATGATTTCATCCGGGTTGATTTTCATGGCCGCTTCAAATTGTTCCATGGCCTTGTCAAGTTCCCCGGAAACGGCAAAGCAGACCCCAAGGCTGTTGATCAGGTTGATATCATGGGGTTTGATCCGGAGGCCCTCCTCATATTCTTTAACGGCCAGGGCATATTCGGTTAAATGATAGAGCCTGTCCCCGGAAATGTTCAGCGAGGTGCCGTCAAAGGGAACCAGGGCCCCGGACCCGAAAAACGCCGCATGATCAATGGCCTTGAGCGCGTTGGCAACGGCTTTTGCCCTGGGGAAATCATGATAGGGGAAGCTTGCCGAGCCGACCAGAACCTGGGCCCGGACCCCTTTGGATAAGGCGTTTTTTAACGAAAGAATAATTTTGGAAGCCTTTTTTTCATCCTCATAATCCCAGAAAGCAAGGATAAAGGAGGTTTCATCCAGGGTTTCCCAGATGCCCCGGTCATGATCCAGGAATAGGCTGAAAGCCGCTTCAAAAGCGTCTTTGGCTGTTTCCCCGGCCGGGTCCGGGTCCTCCTGCGAGATCTGAACCACGGCGCATAGAAATTTTTCATTGGGGATGGAGGCCTGTTCCAGCCTTTTTTCAAATGCCCTGATGCCCGGGGAATCCGTCAGGAGAAGATCGGAAAAATAGACTTCAGGCGGGTGAATGGTAAGCTCATCGGAATCGGTTTTGAGAAAATGGATTTCTTTTGAAGTAAATCTGGGGGTCATTTTTCCTTGAGTATCCTGGCTAAGGTTGATGCAATAATGGTGTCCTGGCCCTCCTGAATAGTTCTCGGATCCAGGATATACCGGTTTCCTTCGATCCGGCCGATGATGGCCGGCGTGGAAAGGCGCATGGCGGTTTCCAGCCTGGAGACCGTGAGGTTCAAGGGCTGAACGGTGACACATCTCGTGGGCAGGTCCAGTTCGGGGAAGGAGCCCCCGCCGGGCCTGGAATTCATATCGGAAAATTGAATGTCCGCAAGGGGGCCGATGGCCTTCTGAATGGCCTGAAACAGGGTGTCGGCCTTTTGCAGGATTTCGGTAAACGGCAGGGTCAGCATCCTTAAGGTGGGGATCTCCCTTAGGGCTTTTTCTTCATCCCTGTACAGGCCCAGGGTGGATTCAAGCGCGGCCAGGGTGAGCTTGTCAATTCTCAGGGCCCTGGTAAGGGGGTTTTTGCGAATCTCATCAATGCCGGCTTTTTTTCCGACAATGATGCCGGCCTGGGGTCCGCCCAGAAGCTTGTCCCCGCTGAAGGTCACCACATGGGCCCCGGAGCGGACCGCGTCGCGGACGGTGGGTTCATGGGGAAGGCCGTATTTTGAAAAATCAACCAGGGTGCCGGAGCCCAGGTCTTCCATGACGGGGATGCCTTTGTTTTGACCCAGCGCGACCAGGTCTTTCAAGGCCACATTGGCGGTGAAGCCTTCTATCTTATAATTGCTGGTATGGACTTTCAAAAACAGGGCCGTGTTCTCACCAACGGCTGTTTCATAATCCCGGAGGTGGGTCCGGTTGGTGGTGCCGACCTCCTTTAAGATACAACCGCTTTTTTCCATGACATCCGGGACCCGGAAAGAACCGCCGATTTCCACCAGCTCTCCCCTGGAGACCACCACTTCCCGGCGTCTTGCAAGGGTGTTCAGGGCCAGGAGAACGGCCCCGGCATTGTTGTTGACCACAATGGCGCTTTCCGCCCCGGTCAACTCGCAGATCAGCCCGTCAACGGCCTCATAACGGATTCCCCGCTGGCCGGTGTTAAGGTTCAGCTCAAGGTTGGAATAGGTTTTGGCAATGGCCGTGATATGGGAAAGGGCGTCGTCGCACAGGAGGGCCCGGCCCAGGTTGGTGTGAAGAACCACCCCTGTTGCATTGATCACCCCGACCAGCCTGGGTTTGATTTTTTCTTCAGCAAGAGAAAGGGCTTTTTCCAGGAGGAGGGTATCGGTGATCACAGGACCGGTTCCGGCCAGGATGTCTTTTCTCATCCCCTCCAGGACCTGCCTCAGGGAATCCAGAACCACGCTTCTGGGGATAGCTGAAAACCTTGAATCCCGTTTGGCCAGTTCCAGAAGATGATCCACTCCGGGCAGGGCCCGCAGGTTTTTATGGGTGTCCGTCATTTGCAGCCTTTTGTGAAAAGAAGGGGTCATCCATGGTAACGGCGTGGATGGGGATTAAATCCACCAGGGAGGGAAGGTCCGGCATCTTCAGCCCCAGATGATCCAGGGCGGATTCAAGGCTTTGGGTCTGCAT
Source organism: Desulfobacula sp. (assembly GCA_012031875.1). Classification (GTDB taxonomy): domain Bacteria; phylum Desulfobacterota; class Desulfobacteria; order Desulfobacterales; family Desulfobacteraceae; genus Desulfobacula. The sequence continues at coordinate 18,345 of JAAUSZ010000010.1, read as the reverse complement.
TTTCTCAAGATCAAAACCGGCGTTGAATTTTTCCAGGATCAGGTCTGCCAGGTAGATGATAAAGACAAGGGCTTTGTTCCCTTTTGCCGTTTCCGGAACATGATGATACTGGATGGCATCGGTGATATTATCTGAAAAATTCCATTTTTTGGCCAGGATGGTCCCGGTTTCGGAATGGGAAATTCCAAAGGTCTGCTTTTCCGAACTCAGGAGGCTTTCCGTCTCCCGGGCCAGTTTTCTGAAAAGCAGGGGCGCGCTGCCGGCAATATATTGATCCAGAATCACTTTTCCGATGTCGTGGAGCAGTCCCGCGGTATAGGCCGATTCGGGCGGACAGAGGCCTGTTTTTTCCGCGATTTTTTCAGCCAGCACAGCCACGCCCACGGCATGGAAAAAAAGGCCGCCCCGGCACAGGGAATAACCGGAACTCCCGGCCTGGCTGTAATAATTGTGGACTGCGGCCATGATGACGGATTTGACCAGGGCCTCTTCCCCCAGGAGCAACACGGCATCCTTGAGGGTGTCGATTTTCAGGGACCCTGAAAAAATGCGGAATTGCACAGCTTCAGAGCCTGTCCGGACAGCACCTGGTCCTTGACCAATTCTTTTGTAATATCCGTGATATGGGATTGGGAAGACCGGAAAATCCTGAGTATTTTCAAGGCAGCCTGGGGGATGGGCTTCAGGGCGTCAATGGTTTTGGAAATATCTGTCATGGTGGGCGGGGCAAATCCGTTTTCCGATTTACAGCCCTCGGTCCAGGCCGGATGGATAGAGGTTTCGCCCGTGGCCATATTCAGTTCAAGGGTGCAGGTAAAAAATCCCCCGGTTTCGGATTTAACGACCTTGATTCCGGCGTTTTCAAGAAGGGAGACGGCAATGTCGGCGGATCTCCCGCCGATGTCAAGGCCCACGTCCTGGCGGCTTACGGGGCCCACCAGGGCGCCTCCGGCAATGGAAGCCCTCAGGTTTTCCGGATGGGCGCCGAGCCTTACAAGCTCTTCGATCAAAAGGGGGATCCCGGTGGAAGCATATTTTTCAGGGAATTCGGCTTCTGAATAACCGGGCGGTTCAGGCAAAAGAATATGAATCAGGCCCCCGGTCTTTGTGGCGCCGTCATACAAGGCAACCCCGAGGCAGGTGGCCAGATAGGCCTGGAATATCTCTGTCCGGTCCCTTCCGGCCTTGAACCGGCCGGCCGTGATATGTTCAATTTTCTGATACACCATTCTTATATATGAATTTCCGGTTCTAAATGAAATACCATTAGATATCATTAATGGTTCAGAGGTTTCAACCATTATCTTGGGCCGGGAGATGAATCATCCGGTCATTCTTTTATATTTTTTAAGGATAATGCGTTTTCTGTCGATATTTTTCCTAATAGGGTTACATCAATTCCAGGGAGGGAGAAATCATGAAAATATCCGGGTCCGAGATGGCATTTATTTCCAACAACCACACAGAAGAGATGGGCTTCATGCTGGAAGAAAAGCAAGAGACCCGGACCCTTCGCCGGTCCCGGCCCCGGATCCAGGAGAGTCAGGGGCTGGTGCTTGTGGACCGGGTCAGTATCTCTCAAGAAAGTTCCATGGCCTATCAGTCACAGTATTCCTTCAGCACGGCCGTCAGATCTTCCGTGACTTCCGAAGCCTCGGGGGAGACGGTTTTCCATGAACAGTCGGCCTCCATGGAGCGCCTGGTCGGCGGGATCATGGACAAGGCCGTTATTATCAAAAATATCCGGGAAAAAAAGGATATGGACCTTTCCCGCGCCCAGACATCTTCTTCCGAATCTCCCGGGAACTCGGGAACCGGAGGAGAAGCCCGCTCCGCCGGAACCTGGGAAATGTCGGTCAAACGAACGGAACTTTATTTTGAGGAAGAAAATGTGAATTTCCAATCCTCCGGTGAAGTGACCACCGAAGACGGCAGGGTCATCCGTTTTTCCCTGGACCTGTCCCTGGACAGGGCTTTTTTATCAAGGACAGAGGAAGAAACCCTGGTTCAAACTTGGCAGGAAAGAGTCAACATGACGGACCCCCTGGTCATCAGCCTGGATGGCAAAGCGCCGATGCTGACCGATGCAGGCTTTGAATTTGATCTTGATTCCGACGGAAAAGCGGAAAAGATCAGTTTCGTTTCTTCCGGCAGCGGGTTCCTGGCCTTTGATAAAAACGGGGACCATAAGATCAATGACGGATCTGAACTCTTCGGCCCCGGGACCGGCAACGGGTTCCTGGAACTCAGCGCCTTTGACGAAGATCATAACAACTGGATCGATGAAAATGATGCGGTCTTTTCCCAATTATCCGTATGGACAAAGGATGAAAAAGGGCAGGACCGGCTCATTTCCCTGAAGGATGCAGGACTCGGCGCGATCTCGCTTCAATCCGCGGCCACCGGGTTTGACCTGACAACCGCGGACAATGAACTCCGGGGCCGTTTGAAAACACCGGTGTGTTTCTTTTTGAAAACGGAAGGGTGGGCTTCATTCAAGAGATGGATCTTGCTTCCCAGGCATCGGTCCAGGATGAAGCCGGTGAAACAGTCATGTTTCAAGAGCCTCAACTGATTTCAGCCTTACCCGGGCCGCCGGCCTTCATATCTTTTCCCGTGGCGGCCTCAGCGCCTCAGCCGGGCGAAGCCCAAAACCCTTTAAAAGATCTCCTGGACCGGATTAAAAAATTAAAAGAGGAAATGGCGCAATTGTATGAAAACCGAAGCTTGGAGCCGCGCTTTAAAAAATCAGGCCCATCCGGGTATGGTGATTATGGGAGCCGGGGACTGTCTTTTCTCCGGGTTGGCCCGGAAAGCGGGAACCGCCTACAAAGCCGATGGGTCTGACAGAGACAGGTCCTGTTCTGTGTCGGATTCCTTGTAGAGGGCCAAAACTCCGGACCGGGCCAGCTTCTTAATCCCAAAGGGCGCCAGCAGGGCCAGAAGTTCGTCAATGGCATATTCATTGCCGACGGCTTCAAAAATGCAGAGTTGGGGGCTTTCATCCAGAATCCGGCCGCCGTAAAGCGAAATAATCCGGTTTAATTCTTCATCCGCGCCGGGCTTTTTCTTGACGCAAATCAAGGCCATTTCCCGCTTTACCGCCTTTTCCCCGGTCATATCCCTGAGTTTGATCACATTGACAAGGCGCTTGATCTGTTTCATGCACTGTTCGAACTGAAGGGGTCTTGCCTGGGTGGTAATGGTGATCCGGGACATTTTCGGATTGGCCGTGGGCGCCCCGCAGATGGTCTCGATATTATAGCCCCTCCCGGCAAAAAGTCCCGCGATCCGGGCCGTGACCCCGGGTTCGTTTTCAACCAGCATGGTCAGTATGTATGTGTCTTCTTTCATGGTGTCCTAAAGGGTATCAGGGTTTCAGGTGAGGCCGGGTCAGAAGGTTTCAATATTGGCGATGATCCTGTTCTTACCGGCCTTTTTAGCTTTGTAAAGACATTTGTCGGCGTCGGAAACCAGGGTCTCGGCAGACGAGGTTTCGGGAAACGAAGACATCCCGCCGCTGATGGTCTGAAAAATCCGGTGGCCGGAAATGGGTTTCAATGTGCAGTATCGCTTGATCTTTTCCCCGTTTTTAATGGCCTCGGCCAGGCTTGTATCCGGATAGATGATGCAGAATTCTTCACCGCCGTACCGGCAGGAAACGGCATTGCCCTGGACATTGTCGATGATGATGGCCGCGATTTCCTTGAGTACCGTATCGCCGGTATCATGCCCGTACACATCATTGACCTGTTTGAAATTGTCCAGATCGATCATGAGGAAAGAAAGGCTGGTGCGTTCGGCCTGGGCCTTTGCCAGTTCATCTTTTAAGGCCTTGTCGAAATAGCGGCGGTTCATAAGCCCCGTGAGTTTGTCCTTGTAAGCCAGGGATTCGAGGATCCTGTTTTTCTGGACCAGCTCATCCTGGAGTTTTTTGATTTTAATATGGTTTTCTATCCTTGCCTTGACCTCATCCCGGCCAAAGGGTTTAATGATGAATTCCGTGGCCCCGTATTTGAAGCACTGGAACATGATATCCCGGTCGGTTTCATCGGCCACGGCAATAATGACCGGGGAGTCGCTTCCCAGGAGAATCCGGGTTCTCATGCACACATTGAGTTTGTCTTCATTTTCCGAAAGATCCAGAACAATGATATCCGGGGTGGAGACACAAAGATAGGTTTCAAGCTCGTCAAAGGCGGCGCAGATATGGATGCTGGAATTTAAAAAATTCAGGCTCTTCTTTAAGATGGCGCTTAATGTCGTGTCCTTGCTCAGAATCACCGTTGTTCCGGCGGAGCTGAGAGGCTCCTTGACGGAAACAGACTCGATGATGGCGGCAAGGGCCTCCAGGGATACGGGTTTTTCAAGAAAATCAATGGCCCCGGCCCTGAACCCTTTCCGGAACTGGGCCTCATCAATGGTTCCCGAGACCACAACGGTGGGGATATGCTTAAGGATCGGCTCCTTTGACAGTTTTTTACAAAATTCAAACCCGTCCATGACCGGCATTTCCACATCCACCAGGATGAGGTCCGGCAGGAGTTCGGAAGCGGTTTCCAGGCCCTGCATGCCGTCCGATGCGGTCACGGCGTTAAAATTCAGTTCCTTCAGATAGGAGGCAAGGGTATTCCGGACGGCCTTGCTGTCATCGATGATCAGGGCCAGCAGGGTTTGCCTCGTATTTTGCAGAGGATTCTTCCCGGTTTTATCCAGGGTCCGGATGAGGCTTTCCCGGTCAAAGGGTTTGAGCAGGATGGCGTCAATGTCCCTTAAATCCCATTCGGAATTCACGCTTTCCTGCTGCATGGACGTGGATACAATGAACCCGCACCGGGAAAAGCCGGGGTCCGCCTTGATCATCTGTGCAATCCGGGGCCCTTCCTGGAATTTTGGAAAGCAGGGACAGACAACTAGGTCAAAATCGCCCTGCTTGATGAGCCGGTTGATATCTGAAACCGTTGAGTTAAACAGGCTGGCCTCAAATCCGGACTCGCTCAGAAATGTTTTGTAAACAGAGGTCAGGGCCTGGGAATCTTCAATGATGGCTAGTTTTCTCATAAGGCTTATGAGTATCAATCCTTTGGGAATTTGTAAAGTGCGGAATAGATTAAATTATCCGTCATTCAACTTGCCTTAAGCGCTATTATGAATTATTTTAAAAGCTTAAACTTGAGGAAAGCGCCTATCATGGGATATGCCGTATCTGTCGCCGGGAAAGATAAAGAATGAGTACCTACCACCTGCACAGGGTCATGAACCCGGGCTCCATTGCCGTCATCGGGGCGAGCCCGAAGAAAGGCAGTGTGGGAGCAGCCGTCATGGAGAACCTCGTGACGGGAGGATACAAGGGGAATATTTATCCTGTGAATCCCAAATACCATTCCGTGATGGGGCTTTCTGCCGTTTCAAAGGTGGAGGACCTTCCCCCGGATATCGACCTTTCCGTCATCGCAACCCCCATGCCTTCCGTTCCCGGGCTGCTTGAGGCCTGCGCCCGGAAGGGGATGGGGGGAGCCGTTATTATTTCCGCGGGGGAGGATATGTCCAGGGCCCAGGGGATGGAAACAGCCCAAATCATCAAAGAGATTTCCCTGGGGACCGGGCTGAGGATCATCGGCCCCGACAGTGTGGGAATCGCCAATACCGGCCTTTGCCTGAATGCAAGCTTTATGCACCGGATGCCGCTGAAGGGGAAAATTGCCTTTCTGTCCCAGAGCGGCGCGGTCTGCACGGCAGTCCTGGATATGGCCCTGAGGGAAAACATTGGGTTCTCTCATTTTGTCAGCCTCGGGTCCATGCCCGATGTCTGTTTTGCCGATATGATCGATTTTCTGGGCTCATTGAATGAGGTGGAAAGCATTGTCATGTATGTGGAGCAGCTTTCAGGCATCCGAAATTTCATGAGCGCGGCCCGGGCCGTGTCCCGGATAAAACCCATGATTGCCCTGAAATCCGGCCGGTCCGGCCCTGAAGGCCCTGTTTCCGAAGACGAGGTGTATGATGCCGCTTTTAAGCGGGCCGGAATCCTCAGGGTCAATGATTTTGAAGCCCTGTTTGACTGTGTGGAATTTCTGGCCAAACAAAAACGGCCCAAGGGATCAAGGCTGGCCGTTGTCTCCAATGCCGCGGGCATCGGGGTCATGGCCACGGATGCCCTGGCCGGGTACAGGCTTTTACCGGCCAGGCTTTCCCAAGGGACCATAGACACCCTTGAAGACCGGCTCAAGGACAACTGGAACCGGACCAATCCCATTGATCTTTTAAGGGAATCCTCCCGGAACCATTATGTGGATGCGGCCAAAATCTGCATGAATGATCCCGGCATCGACGGCCTCCTGCTGTTGAATTCCCCCGTGGGAACCTATGATACCCTTCCCGTTGCCGTGGAATTGGCCGGGATATTGAAAACAAGCCCCTGCCCCGTGTTTACGTCCTGGATGGGGGGTCTGGACAGCGATGATTCCAGAACGGTTTTCAACGCCGCGGGGATCGCCACCTATGAAACGCCGGAAAGGGCTGTCCGGGCCTTTGTCAATCTCTACCAATTCGGCCGGAACATGGAACTCCTCCAGGAAATTCCCTGCCGGACCGATAAGCGGCTGGAAATCGACCGGCCCAGGGCCCGGGGAATCATCGATCAGGCCCTGGCCTCGGGGAGAGGGCGGCTTTCGGACCACCAGGCCAAGGATCTTGTCGCCTCCTACGGCATCCCCGTGACCGTGGGCGGGGTTCGGGTACCGGCGGATTATGAGTTAAGCATCAGCGCCGTCCGCCATAAGGAGTTCGGGCCCGTCATCCGGTTCGGTATGGGGGGCATCATGACCGATATCACCAGGGATGTGTCCCTGGCCCTTCCTCCGCTGAACCGTCTTCTGGCCCGGCGCGCCATTGAGGAAACCCGCATTTCCAGAGTGTTTGAAGGATACGGGGATATAGAAAAGCTGGATGTGGAACTCCTGGAAGACATCCTTATCCGCATGAGCCGTCTGGTGACGGATTTTCCTGAAATCAGGGAAGCGGACATCAATCCGGTCAAGGTGGTCAAGGGACGGATGGTGGCGGCCCACGGCCATGTTGCGGTGGAAAGGACGGATCTGAAAGCCGCTTCCCATCTCATCATCAGCCCCTATCCCTTCCGGCAGGAAAAAACCTTCCGGCTCAGGGACGGAACCGGCATTTTTGTCCGGCCGGTGCGGCCCGGCGATGCCCAGCTCATGATTGATCTTTTTGATGATCTTTCGCCTGAAACCATCTATCTCCGGTTTTTTTCGCCCATCAAGCGAATATCCAGATCCATGCTCATCAAACTGACCCAGATCGATTACGACCGGGAAATTGCCCTCATTGCTTTTGCAGGATCGGAACAGGAAAGAAAGATTCTCGGTGTGGCCCGGATCATTTTTCTGCCGGACGGCAGGCATGCGGAATTTGCCATTGTCCTCTCCGATGCCTGGCAGGGAAAGGGGATAGGGAAAAAACTCCTCCATCATGCCCTTGTCTGCGCCGCGTCCTACGGCATTGAAGAGGTCTGGGGGCCCGTCATCTCTTCCAACACGGGCATGCTCAGGCTGGGCGAGCAACTGGGCTTCCATATTGAAAGGGATACGGACACCTCGGAATACCGGATCACCATTGATCTTTCGACCCTGGGGCAGGCCCCTCCCGGCTGATATTGACGCTGTGACATCATGATGCTATGATCCGTGCCGGACATCTTAAGGATGGATACCGGTAAACCCGTTACCATAAGAAGCTGAGAACCTGTTATGACAAAGACCGGCAAAGATTATATTGTTTTCCCCCTGGATTTTTCTTCGGTAAAAGAGGCCGAAGACTATGTCCGGATCCTGGATGGAAAGGTCGGGATGTTTAAGGTCGGCCTGGAGCTGTTCATCGACCAGGGACCCTCCGTGATTGAGCGGATCAGAACATTGAGCCGGGCCAAAATATTTCTGGATCTAAAACTCCATGATATTTCCGCAACAGTGGGGCGGGCCATGGAAAGGGTGGCGGCCCTGGGCGTGGACCTTGTCACGGTGCACACCTCGTCTTCGGAAAAAATGCTGGAAAGGGCCGTGTTGGGGGCCAAGGGGAAGACCGGGGTCCTGGGGGTCACCCTTCTGACGGACAATGATGCCGAAGCGGTTGCGGCCCAGGGCTTTAAGACGGAATTTGTCAAGGATCCCCGGCTTCTCATCCTGCACCGGGCAAAGATGGCCCATGACGCCGGCTGCATTGGAGTGGTCTGTTCAGGACAGGAGGTCAGACAGATCAAGGAGCGGTTCGGCTCGTCATTTCTGGCGGTGACGCCGGGCATCAGGCCCTCCTGGTCGGTTCCTGAAAACGATGACCAGAAGCGGATTACCACACCGGCCCAGGCCGTTGCCCTGGGCAGCGATCTTCTGGTTATCGGCCGTCCCCTCCGGGATGCGGCTGATCCGGCCGGGGCCGCCGTGAAGGTCATCCGTGAAATTGAAGACGCCCTCAGCAGGGCGTCTTGAGTCTTTATTTTTCCTGATCCAGGCCGAAGGCCGTATGAAGGGTTCTGACGGCCAGCTCCGCGTATTTGGCCAGGATGACGCAGGAGATCCGGATCTCCGAGGTGCTGATGAGCCGGATATTGATATTCTCGTCGGCCAGGGCCTGGAACATGGTGGCGGCCACGCCGGAATGGCTTTTCATGCCGAGGCCGATGACGGAAACCTTGGCGATATCGGTGGCTGTCACGACTTCGGTGGACCCGATTTCCCCGGCCACCCGTTCGGTGATTTCCCTGGCCCTGGCAAAATCATCCTTGGGCACCGTAAAGGTCAGGTCCGTGTCTCCGTTGGACTGGGTATTCTGGATAATCATGTCCACACAGATTTCCGCTTCCGCCAGCGGGGTAAAAATCTTGGCCGAGGTTCCGGGCTGGTCCGGGACGTTTTTCAGGGTGATCCTGGCCTCATTCATATCGCAGGTGACGCCGGACACCACCACGCTTTCCATATCAGCCGTTTCATTGACAACCATGGTTCCTTCCTCCTCATTAAATGATGACCGGACATGCACGGGCACATTGTATTTTTTGGCAAATTCAACGGACCGGATCTGGAGTACCTTCGCGCCTAGTATGGCCATTTCAAGCATTTCTTCATAGGTGATCCGTTTGATTTTACGGGCCTTGTCGCAGATTCTCGGGTCCGTGGTATAGACGCCGTCCACATCCGTGAAAATTTCACAGACATCGGCTTTCAGGGAAGAGGCAATGGCCACGGCCGAGGTATCGGACCCGCCCCGGCCCAGGGTGGTGATGTCTCCGTCCTCATCGGCCCCCTGGAACCCAGCCACCACGGCAATATATCCGGCATGGAGGGCATTCAGGATGTTGTTTCCGTCAATATCCAGGATCCTGGCCTTGCCCGAGGTCTTGTCGGTCCTGATCCCGGCCTGGAAGCCCAGGAAGGATTTGGCCAGATATCCCCTGGAGGTGAGGATCATGGCCAGAAGGGCGGCTGTGGTCTGTTCCCCCGTGGCCAGGAGGACGTCCAGTTCTCTTTTATCAGGGGCCGGTGCGGCTTTCCGGGCAAGGGAAATCAGGCTGTCCGTCACGCCCGCCATGGCCGAGAGCACCACCACCACCTTGTCGCCCTCATCATAGGACTTGCCCACCCTGTCCGCCACCCGGTTGATGTGGTCTATGTCCGCAACCGAGGTTCCGCCGTATTTTTGTACTCTAATGGCCATCATTACTCCATTGAATCACGGATAAATATTATAGAACTAATTTGCTTAACAGATTCATGCCCTCTTGTCCAGAGGCAAGAACAGATATCCGCCGGTTGTAGTTTTCATCAAATTCAAACCGGATTTCCATATCAAAGGGAAAGGAAATCTCCTTGAGAATCTCGGGCCATTCCACCACAATGACATGCTTGTCTCCGGCAATATCGTCAAAGCCGATATCGTCAAGCTCCTCCGCCGAAGAAAGCCGGTACAGGTCCAGGTGGTAAAGGGTCAGGGGGGAAGCCGGATATTCATTGATGATCGTGAAGGTCGGGCTGGTGATATAATAGTCTTCAGAGACGCCGAGGCCCTTGGCCAGGCCCTTGACAAAGGTGGTCTTGCCGGCGCCCAAGTCGCCCTTCAGGGCCATGGCCAGGCCTTGTGAAATCTGCCTGCCCAGGGCTTCGCCCAGGGCCAGGGTCTCTTCTGCGGTCTTGGATTCCAGGGTTTTCATAATATATGCTGAAAAATGGTTTCCGGGATGGATTGGACCATGTCTTGGGCCAGGAAGCCGAAGGCCCCTTTTTGTTTTGACAGGACATCGGCGCAAAGGCCGTGGAGATACACCCCGGCTAGGCTTGCGGTTTCCGGGGAAAACCCCTGGGCCAGGAAGCCTGCAACCATACCGGTCAGCACATCTCCCATGCCGCCGGAGGCCATGCCGGGATTGCCCGTGGGATTGATAAACGCCCTTCCGTCGGGCATGGCAATGACGGTTTGGGCCCCCTTCAGGATGAGGATGACCTCCCATGTCGAGGCGAATTTCCGGGCAAGGCCCAGGCGGTCTGCCTGGACATCATGGGTTGAAAGCCGGCAGAGCCTGGCCATTTCCCCGGGATGCGGGGTCAGGATGGCGGGCACGGTTTTCCTTTTCAGGATGTTAGGGTCGTCTGCAAGGCAATTGACCGCGTCGGCATCCAGGACCAGGGGCACGGGGCTTTGCTCCACAAGCTGCCGGACCAGCGTTGCCGTGTCCTCCCGGGTGCCCAGGCCCGGGCCCAGGGCCAGGGCCTGCTTGCCGTTCAGGAGGGAGAGGATGTCTGCAAGGCAATTTTCAGACAAAAAGCCCTTTTCCTTTTCCGGCAAGGCATGGGTCATGGGTTCCAGGACCAGCCCTTCCAGAACCGGGCTGAGGCTTTGGGCCGCCCCCAGGGTCACCAGGCCCGTGCCGCACCTCATGGCGGCATTGGCGCATAGGGCCGCGGCCCCGGTTTTGCCCGTGGACCCGGCAATGACCAGGAGGTGGCCGAAGCTGCCCTTATGGCTGTTGAACTCCCTTGACGGGAAAAGGGCGGCAATCTCAGCCCGTTCAATCAACGAGAGTTGGATGTTTTTTTCACGGGCAATGAAATTTGGTATGCCGATGTCAATAATGGAAAGCTCTCCGGTATGGAGATTTCCCGGATAAAGGATGTGCCCGGCCTTGGCAAAGGCAAAGGTGGCCGTGGCAAAGGCCTTGACTGCCGCCCCCATGGGTTTTCCCGTATCTGCATTCAGGCCCGAGGGGATGTCCACGGAAAAGACGGGCTTCCCGCTTGAATTCATCAGTTCAACGGCATCCCGGATCAGGCCCCTGAGATCCGAATTCAGGCCGGTGCCCAGGACGGCGTCGATGAACAGATCATGATGGAGGAGCCGGGATCGGTTTGTTTTTAACCCGGCCTCATCCCGGATTTCAACCAGGGAGGCGTCGGATGACCGGTCGCAGAGTTTTTCAAAAAGCTGCATCTGGGCCAGGGCATCCCCTTTGACCGCTTCCTTGGGCGCCAGAAGAAAGACGGTGATCCCGTAGCCCTTTTCAAGAAGATACCGGGCCATGACAAAGCCGTCCCCGCCGTTGTTGCCCCGGCCGGCCAGAACGGCGATGTTCCGGATGCTTTTGCCTTTCAGTGCCGGCAGCAGGACCCGGACCGCGCCTCTCCCGGCATTTTCCATGAGGACCAGCCCCGGAATACCAAAGGAATGGATGGCTTTTTGATCCATCTCCTGCATTTCATTTGCGGTCACCAGCAACATGGCCCTCTCCTTTTTTCTGTAAAACCCGGGTCCAGTTTTGCATACTTCCATTGAAAATAAAAGTCCAAAAATGCCTGGAACCCCGGAATACAAATCGGTTTCAAGGGGCCTTACCAGGTGGCGTGATGTTCTTCCACCACCCCGCCCAGGCCCGAGAAACGGAAGGTCAGGCCGTCCTTTGTGCGGACGGAACCCTCAAAGGACCCGCAGGGCTGGATAAAAAAGCTTTTAAGGATGAGAAGATCGTCGTGGGCCCGGCGGATGCCTTCGGGGGTGAAGGTCAGGTCGATGAGCCCGTCCCGGCTCTTAATCCGCCAGGGCAGGGAGGGGTTCTCAGGATCATAGGCAAAGAACGCCTCGCCGGTTTTTTCCGGTTTTCCGTTGATCCACAGGGTATTTTCCAGGAGGCCCTTTTCATAGACCCCGGAGGAAAAATTAAACCCGACCCGGGCTCCGCCTTTGGCCAAGCCGGCGCCGCAGGCCCAGTTCCAGGATGTCCTGCGGGGATAAAAGCCGTCGGTCCAGTCAAAAACGGCAAAGGCTTGGCCGGGGTCAAGATCAAAGGTTTTTCCGTTGAGGCGGATGCTTCCCTTTGCCGTCAACCCCGCGGCCTTGGTGGTGAAGGCGGACCGCCCCTTTTCCATGGGCAGGTGAAAATGCATGGGCAAAAAGCCGCCCTCGGGGTCCGTGATGTCTATGTCCGCCTTGAGGGATCGGCCCGGCAGATAAAAATTCGCCCGGACCGTCCTTCGGCTCCGAGCCCGGTCCCGGGTCAGGCGGAGCCGCCCCCGGAGGCTCTGATAGGAAGCGACTCCATGGTCGGGATTCCGGTCAAAGGAAACCTGACCCAGGGGGAAAAAGACCGGGGCGTGTTCGATCATGCGGGAAGCCTTCCGGTCAAAACCGAAGGCAAAGGCGCTTGCCATATACCCCAGGTGGATCACGGCGCACCCGAAGATAATGTCCGGATGAATGATCCCCACATAGCACCAGCGTTTTTCCCGGAACCGGTCCGGGCTGAACCAAGACGGATTCAGGTTTAACAGGGGCCTTGTATCCGGGTGATGAAAGGGGCCGGACCATTCTCTGCCGGAAAAGCCATCGTTGTTTTTCACGGCATGACCTCCTGATACCTGAAGCAGGAGACCAGGTGGTCATTGACCATGCCCACGGCCTGCATATGGGCGTAGATGATGGTGGACCCCACAAATTTGAAGCCCCGTTGCTTCAGGTCCTTGGAAAAAGCATCCGATTCTTTGGAGGTGGCCGGGACATCCTTAAGATGCCGGAAGGCATTGATTTTCTGTTTTCCGTCCACAAACCGCCAGGAATAGGCGTCAAAGGAGCCGAAGGCCTCTTGGACCTTCAGGAAGGCCCGGGCATTGGTCACCGCTGCGGCGACCTTGAGCCGGTTCCGGATGATGCCGGGATCAAGCAGCAGCTCTTTTATTTTTTGGCCGGTAAAGCCTGCCACTTTTTCCGCATCAAAGCCTGCAAAGGCGTTTCGATATCCCTCCCGCCGTTTCAGGATGGTCAGCCAGGAAAGTCCGGCCTGGGCCCCTTCCAGAATGAGGAATTCAAAGAGCTTTTGGTCGTCATGAACCGGCACCCCCCATTCTTCATCATGGTATTGGATATAATCGGGATCTTTTACGGCCCAGCCGCATCGTTCCATGGTCAGCCTCCTTTTCGCCCAACGGGTATCTTTTTCATCAGGTATAATATGCCGGAAGGGTTTTATCAATGGGAGTTTTTTGGGGATAGTTTTCTTGGCCATGACCTCAAAGCCTATGCTTTATTTTAAGGTTTTTTATTGAAAAAGGTCATCATTAAGGCTATATTTAAAAATATCAATACCTTGTGATTATGCACAAGGCTTTATCGATTTGAAATTGCCGGGTTTTACGGTTCAATGAGATGTAATTACTGGAGAAAAAAATGAATAGAACAGCCATCACCAAACATGAAATTTATAATAAACTGGCTGGTTTTTCCGAGCAGGATCTGAGTGATATCGTCAATTTTATTGATTTTATGAGGCACAAAAGAAAACTCGAAGCAAAAAAACTGGTCAAGCTTGAAGGCATTTTAAAGGGTCATATGATTGATTTTTCGGGATTGAAAGAATTCAGGCAACAGACATGGCAACACGTTGATCAGGAACTTGAGAATGGAAATGCTTTACCTATTTGAAAAGAACAGAATAGATGTGGGTTTGCTTCAAACAGAAGAACTATTCAAGAGCCGGAATTATCAATTTGAGCCGCTCAGCCTTGATATTCTTAAAACCGCATCCGAGATTGATGATATACCGGAATTGCATGATCGCCTTATTGCGGCAACTGCAAGATATCTTGGATTGCCGATGATTACCAATGATCCTGTCATTAAAAAGTCTCAGTTTGTTAATATTCTGGAATAGCCAAAAGATCCTTTAATATCATCCCGATGCCCGGTTAAACAAAATCAGGATCATCCGGGGGACAGACCCGTCAAGACACGGCCTCTCCTTTTCCAACCCCCATGACTCAGTATTCACTCAAGGGTTTTGGCTGGGTTTTTCCCGCAGTTCATGAGCCGCATTTTCCTTGCCGGGGAAGGGAAGATATGGTAATTTAAGCGCTTTTTTGGGAGCACAAGAATGATTCATCTGACGGGTATTTCAAAACAGCACGGGTCCCGGATGCTTTTTAAAAACGCAAGCCTCCAGATCCTGCCCGGCACCAGGACCGGCCTGGTGGGGGCCAACGGCACGGGCAAGACCAGTCTTTTCCGGTTTATCATGGGCGAGGAAGAGCCGGATTCAGGGGAGATCTCCTTTTCAAAAAAGGTGAAACTGGGCTATTTTTCCCAGGATGTAGGGGAGATGTCCGGCGGGTCAGTCCTCGCCGAGGTCATGTCCGCAGCTTCGGACCTGGTGGCGCTGGGGGAACGGATGAAGGAAATGGAATCGGCCATGGCCGAGCCCATGGATGAAGACGCCTTGAGCACTCTTTTGGAAACGTATGGGGAGGCGGCCGAAGAATTTGAGAGCCGGGGCGGGTATGATCTTGAAACCAGGGCCCAGACCGTTCTCACGGGACTGGGCATCGGGCCTGCCGACTATCATCGTCCGGTGTCGTCCTTCAGCGGCGGATGGAAGATGCGCATCGCCCTGGCCAAGATCCTGACCCTGAACCCCAATGTCCTGCTTCTGGATGAGCCCACCAACCATCTGGACATGGAATCCATTATCTGGCTGGAAAATTGGCTGGTCACGGATTTCAAGGGGGCCCTGCTCATGACCTGCCATGACCATGATTTCATGAACCGGGTGGTGTCCCGGATCATTGAGGTGGCCAACAGCGCCATTACCTCCTATGGCGGAAATTATGATTTTTATGTCCGGGAGCGGGAGATCCGCCTGGCCCAACTCCTGGCAAGCCACCGCCGCCAGCAGGAGATGCTGGCCAAGGAGGAGGATTTCATTGCCCGGTTCAAGGCCAGGGCCTCTCATGCGGCCCAGGTCCAGTCCCGGATCAAAAAAATCGAGAAAATAGAAAGGATTGAAATCCCGGCTTACCAGCAGGTCATCCGGTTTCAGTTTTCCGAACTGCCCGGTCCGGGGATGATGTGGTGATCCTGGAAAACCTCGGGAAAACCTGGGAGATGGAAGACCTGGGGTCCAAAACCGTCTTTTCCGGGGTGTCCGGCCATATCCAACGCGGGGACAAGATCGCGGTGGTGGGGGTGAACGGGGCCGGTAAATCCACCTTTCTCAAGGTCCTGTCCGGGAACACGGAGCCCACCCGGGGCAGCGTTAAAATCGGGGCCAATGTGGCCATCGGGTATTTCAGCCAGCACAGCATGGATGTCCTGGACCCGAAGAAAACGGTTTTTGATACGGTTCAGGAGGTCCTTCCCCTCAGCAATATCGGCGTCATCCGCAATCTCTGCGCCGCCTTCCTGTTTTCCGGGGATGAGGTGGAAAAACGCGTGGACCAGCTCTCCGGTGGGGAAAAGAGTCGCCTGGTACTGGCCACCCTCCTGGGACGGCCCTTGAATTTCCTCATCCTGGACGAGCCCACCAACCACCTGGACATCCAGTCCAGGGAGGTCCTCCTGGATATTTTAAAGGAATTTTCCGGGACCCTGGTCCTGGTCAGCCATGACCGGTATTTTCTCCGGAGTCTGGTGGGGCGGGTCTTTGAAATCGGCCAGGGACGGATGACCGACTACAAAGGCGATTATGAATACTACCTGTCCAAAACCGGGCGGGACCACCGGGCGGTTTAAACAATGATAATGTGAGCCTGCTGGCAATATTACGGCAAGTCTCCAATTATGTTGAATATCAGAATTTGATTCTTCTTTAGTTTGTATAAACTTTATAGTTGCATTTTTAATTTGGGGATGATTATCTCCGATTAAGTAAATGTTAAGATTTGATCCAAAATGCCTGAAATTGGTTGGATATATATTCAATCACGGATAGAAGTCAGATAAGAATTATTAACCGTGTCAGCTAATCATTTTGTTGGTATATGGATTCGATCGGGATAGAATTGAATTGTCATTATCAAAACTTTATCCTAATCTCCAATTGATAAATAGTCACGTGGCTTATGTTCGTTGATTTTTTTGAGGTGTACCCCATGAATCGAATAAAGAATTTTACAATAGATGGCTTTAAGTCAATTCGTCGTATGGAGATTGATCTGAGGCAACTGAACGTATTGATAGGAGCTAACGGCGCGGGAAAATCAAACCTTATTGGCTTTTTTCGCTTACTTAATTTTCTAGAATCCGGCGCATTGCAATTACATATTGGTGAACAGGGGGGGGCAAATAGTCTTTTGTATTATGGTGCCAAAATAACACCTCAGCTGTCATCCACTATTAACTTCGAGACAAACAGCGGTTACAGTCGTTACCATATGCGCCTTATTCATGCAGCAGGGGATACACTAATCTTTGCTGATGAGGAAATACAATATTCAAAAAAAGGGATAAAAACTGAGGGCCCAATAATTCCTCTGGGTTCAGGACATAAGGAATCGGGAATGATTGCCCAGTCAGAAAGCCAAGTTAGAACGGCAGCCACTACCGCCAAGGTTATTCGCACCATGATGCGTGATTGGCAAGTATTTCAATTCCATGATACTTCCTCAACTGCACATATTAAACAATCTAAGTATTTGGAAGACGCTTATTTTTTAAAAGCTAATGCGGGTAACCTTGCCCCATTTCTTTATCAAATGAGTTTACATAAAAAAGGATATTATCAGAGAATTGTTGAGACTATTAGGCTTTGTGCTCCTTTTTTTGATGATTTTATTTTAATTCCACGAGATAAGAATGTCATACTGAACTGGAAAGAAAAGAATTCTGATATGCTTTTCGGTCCGCATCAGCTCTCGGATGGAACGTTAAGGATGATGGCAATCGTAACCCTGCTTTTGCAACCGAAGCTTCCTTCTATGATTATTATTGATGAACCTGAGCTTGGATTGCATCCTTATGCGATTACCGTTCTTGCAGGATTATTGAAAAGTGCTTCTGAAAGATCCCAATTACTGATCTCAACACAATCAGCTAATTTGGTGGACGAACTAGACCCACAAGATATTATCGTGGTTGACAGAAAAGACGGCCAATCTGTATTCCACAGACCAAATCCCACCGTACTTAATGACTGGCTTGAGGAATACACAATGAGTGAGTTATGGGAGAAGAACGTTCTTGGTGGAAGGCCGGCTATATGATACGACTCAATGTTATTGTCGAAGGACAAACAGAAGAAACATTTGTTAATAAGATACTCGGGCCGCATTTGGTCGGCTTCAATGTCTTTGCCAGTGCACGAAGTTTAGAAACTGGGAGAAAACGTGGCAGAATATTCCGTGGCGGGATGATTTCTTATCCTAAGGCTAAAAAAGATATTGAATTGTGGATGAAGGAAGATAAAGGGGATGATGCACAGTTTACGACTATGTTTGACTTTTACAAGTTGCCTAATGATTTTCCCGGCTTCGAAGAAGCAAAACAAAAATCTGATCCCTATAAGAAAATTGAAGTAATTGAAAAGAAATTCACAGATGATATAGCATCTCGTCGCTTTATCCCATATTTGCAACTTCATGAATATGAAGCCCTGCTTTTTCAGATATCGATAAATTCCATTACTACTATATTGATCACAACAGCCAACTAAATAAATTAAAACAGAATGTTTCGGAAATAAAGAACCCGGAGCTGATTAACGATAACCCTGAAACCGCCCCTTCAAAGCGGATTATTGAATATCTACCCTCCTATGAAAAAGAAAAACCTTCGGCAGGTCCAATAGTTGCTGAACACATCGGACTGCAGAAGATAAGGTCGAAATGTCAGCATTTCAATGCATGGGTGTCACTACTCGAAAGCTTGGGAAGTTGAGCGAATGAGTGTGCGGGGGTCGCTATGCAACTGAATTGATTTGACCAAAAGTAATGAAAAGCATGTACAGATTTCCAAAAAAAATGTACCGGATAAACCGGCGCTTTGTAAGCGCTAAAAGAACCGCATCTTTTTTCAGAAGGG
>JAAUSZ010000092.1 GCA_012031875.1 Desulfobacula sp. | reverse complement strand
ATCATCCGGCTCCTCTGGGCTCCCTGGCCGGACAGAAGCGCCACCATCCTGAGTTTTTCCCCCGGTTGTCCGAGGAATAGGCATGGTCCATCAATACGATATCATCTCCGGCCGCGGCCTTGAATTCGGCTTCCAGGACCGGGTGTTCCGTTTCAAGGATAGCCGGCAGGGCCCCCATGATCATATGGCAGTGATTGCCGCCGATGCCGTTGACATTGGCCGCGAACCGGAAGGGACGGCCCTTTTTTCCCTTCATCATCTGCCCGGCCGGTTTCAGAATCCTGCAATCCTTGAGAATGGAATGTTCGGGATCATAGTTAAAATCCGGTAAAATTTTACCGTTTTTATTCATGAGCATGAGTTTGGCCATGGCCACGGCCGGGTTGGCCGCCTTGAAATAGCCGAACTGGGATTTAATGTTGCCGCAGTGCATTTCATGGTCAAAACAGTTCTCAACCACCTGTTTTTCCACCATATCGCCGAAGATATTGGAAAAGGCAAACAGGTCCAGGTGGCTGATATCCTGTTTCCGGACCCCGCTTTTGGAATAGGCTTCATTGATGACGGACACAAAGGTCTGCTCCGACGGGGCCAGGAGGTGGTCCGGCGCGCTGGAGCGGACCGCGCAGTCATGGATCTCCCCCAGGATGTCCATGCCGTATTCCCGGGCTTTTTTATAGGTGGTGAGGGTGTGGATGGCGGCTCCCTCTCCCATGACATAGCCGTCGGCCCTGGAATCAAAGAAATTGCAGTCTCCTTCGGATAAAAGGCCGAGACGTTTGAAGGCCATGAGAACCGCAGGATAAAGGTTGCAATCCACCCCGCCGGCCAGGACAAAATCCAGGTCCTTGTGCTTCAGGTTCCGGACCGCATTTCTCATGGCAATAAAGGCCGAGGCGCAGGAGGCGTCAATGACGTAATTGGCCCCGTTGAGCCCGAAATAATTGGTGATCCGGCCGGAAATAATATTGGACAAAAGACCCGGGGTGGTGTCTTCATTGTTTTCCGGAATGGCTTTCCGGATGGCATCCACCAGTTTTTCCGAAAGCCGGGTCCGCTTTTCAGGATCAAGCGCCCGGCAATTTTTAAGGAGATCACCGATGAACTGTTTGCGCACCCGGATGATATTTTTACTCTGGCGTTCGCCTGAGATGGTGCCCAGGATCACCCCGACCTTGTTGGCAGGCGTCAGGGCCTTTAAAAGGCCTGAACTTTCAAGGGCTTCGCCGGCTGCTTCAAGACCAAAAATCTGGGCCCTTTCAATGGATTTGACCATCATGGGCGGCATCCGGTATTTCAGGTTGTTGAATTTATAGTCCTTCACCACCCCGGCCTTGACCTTGGGCAGCCGGTAAAAGGACATTTTATCCAGGCCGGCGTAGGCATCATTGTCAAAATGGGCCCGGGGAATTTCCGACAATTGTTTTTTCCCGGACTGGAGTTTTTCCCAGAATTCTTCGGTGTTTTTTGCCCCCGGCAGAAAGACCCCGAGGCCTGCCACCACAATCCGGTCATCATTAAAATCATAGGCCGGATCGGCAAAAATATCACGGCACAGGGGTTGATACAGATCGGTCATCTGTTCCACCACCATATGATAATTAATGCCTCCGAACCCATAGGAAGAAACCGCGGCTTTTCTTGAGGCCTTTCCTTTGATTCTCCACTCCTCGGCGTCTCTCACCACAAACAGGGAGGAGGCGCTTAAATCATGGTTTTTGGATAAGCTTTCAAACTGGCCGTTGGGCGGGAGAATGCCTTTGTTGACGGCCAGAAGGGCCTTTAAAAGACCCACCGATCCCGCACAACCCAGAAGATGGCCGATCTGGGATTTAATGGAACTGATGCCGGCCTTTGCATGCTTGTACAAGGCATTCAAAGTCTCCAGTTCCGCCTGGTCCCCGATGGTGGTGGAAGTGCCGTGGGCCTCAATAAACCCGATATCGTCGGGCCCTATGCCCGGACGGATATTCTCAAAGCACCGTTCCACACTCAGGATCTGGCCCTTGGGGTTGGGTGCGGCAATGGCTTTTCCCTTGCCGTCGGAACTGGAGCCAATGGCATTGATGATCCCGAAGATATGATTCTTGTCCCGGAGGGCATCCTTCATGCGTTTCAGAACAAAGACCACGGACCCTTCCCCCAGGATAAACCCGTCGGCCCGTTCGTCAAAGGGATAGGACCCGTTGGCGGACAGGGTTCCCATTTTTGCAAACCCGATAAAGGATTCCGGCGCCAGATGGGTATTGACCCCGCCCACGATGACCATGTCATGGTCCCCGGACAAAAGCTCTCCGGTTGCGGCTTCAAGGGCCGTCACCGAAGAAGCGCAGGCCGCATCCACGATATAATTGGCCCCCCGCACCCCCAGGTGGCTCGCGATTCTTGAAGCTTCAATATTCAGCAAAATGCCGTGGACCGGGTCATAATTTTTGTTTTCCCCTTCAATCCCTTCCATCAGCGCCTGTTTGGCCGTTTCTTTTTCCGCCTCGGTCAGGGCCTGGTATTCATCGGTTTTTCCATCATGGAAACCAGTTCCGGATACCAGTATTTGAGCTGGAGGCTGTTGCCCAGTTCATTGGAAAGGCAGGTGGCGATAATGACGGCCGTTCTGGACGGGTCATCGCAGGCAAGGCGGTTATCCGCCCCCAGGAGTCCTGCATGTTCCACTGCCTTATAGGCGGTCTGGAGAACCATTTTCTGGCTCCGGGAAAGTCTTTTTTCCTTGCCTTCGGCATAGCCGAACCGGTCAAAATCAAATTCAAAATCATCGATATGGCCGGCCAGGGTGGTATAGGTCTTGTCCTCGGCGCTCCGGTCCGGGTCATAATACAGGTCATAATCAAACCGGGATTCCGGCATGGGGCTGATGGAATATGTTTTGCCGAGGATATTTTCCCAGAGGGTTTCCGGGTCCTGGGCATGGGGAAGGGTGCAGCCCACCCCCACCACCGCGATCTCATCATGGATTTTATTTTTCGGGCTTGAGAAAATCTCCAGAAAATTCAGATTTTGGTAAAGGACGGCCTTGGTTTCAAAAAATGTGTCGTGGATCTTTTGGATGGTGACGGGCCCGTCAAAAAAGGCAAGGCCGTCTCCCACGAGAAAATTCCCCTTTTCCCGGTGGGCCTCATCATCGAACCAGGTATAATGCTCGGGCCCGGGATTTTTAAAATCCGGCAGAAAGCCTTTGGCGCCGATCAGGAGGGAGCCGATATTCTTTTTTTCAAAGGCCCGCTTTCTGTTCTCAAGGCTTTCCTTGTTGCGGATCATTTCCGCTTCGGTTTCCACCATCATCCGGGCAAATTCCGTGGGAGCCGTCCTGGAGGCCAGCCCCAGGCTTTTGCCGATGACCATGGTTTCGTTTTCCCGGATGAGGATGTCCCGGTATTGCGGCTTGATACACCGGGTTTCAACGATTTCATCGGCAAAAAGATAGGCTGTTCCCACCTGGATACCGATCTTAGCCCCTCTGGCAGCCAGAAACGAGGTCAGCCCGGAAATAAAAAACGAGGCAAAACAGGTGGCGATCCCCCCGGCAAAAACCAGGTACAGATCGGATACCTCATAGTTTTTATTGATCAGGGTGGCAACGGCCTCTTCCCAGAGCACCAGGGAGGAAAGCATTCCCACATGGCCCCCGGCCTCCCCGCCTTCAAAGATAAAACGGCGGCAGCCGCTCTTGATGGCGTTTTCCATCATGGATACCGATGGGGTATGCAGATAGGTCTTGGTTCCGGCCTTTTCAAGCTCCGCCGCCTGGGCCGGGACCCCGCCGGCAAAAAGGGCATAGGGAGCCTTATATTTTTTCACCAGGTCCAGATGTTTTTTTACCATGGGGTTAAAGGCTTCAATCCCCACCAAGCCGGCCCCGAAAACCGGCACCTTTTCAGCCCCGTCTTTGAGCATTCTGTCGGCCAGGGTCTCGGGCAGGCTGCCCACGGCAAAAAAAGGCAGGGCCCCGTGTTCAAGGATTTTATCGGCAAACTCGGAACTGTCGGAAATATTGGCCATGGGTCCCTGGATGAGGGGGAGGCGGGTGCCCTGGTCCTTGGCAAAGGGGGAATCCGGTTTCACGGGATCATGGCTGTCAATAAAATTGAGATTCCCGCCAAGGGTCTTAAAAAAGCCGGAAATAATATCGCCCAGGCGGGCGGACTCTTTCACAAAATCCTTGGCAAATACCCCGTCCTGGCCCAGATAAAACAGGGACTGGATAAAGGGGGCCTCTTCACTGTCAAAGGCGGTCATATGGCCTGTGATGAGGTCATAGAGTTTTTCTTTCCCGTCCGGGTCGGCACCCAGTTCCACGGCCTTGATCTTCAGGTCTTTGACGATCTTTGTGCCCAGTTTGGCAAATACCCGGTAAATATCATCACCATTATAGGTAATGTCCGTGGAATCGCTCTCATCCAGCATGGCCAGGAGGGTTTTAAAATTTTTCGATACCGGGGCCTCGTCGGCCATGAGGAGCTGGCTGTCCATGACCAGGCCGGACACGCCTGCGCTGAACATGCCGGCCGCCGTGTATCTGCCCACGCCGCCATGGATGAAAACCGGATAATCCGTATTTTTCAGATACCATTGCATGAGGATGAAGGAAGAATATTTGGAAACCTTACCACCGGCTTCATTGCCCTTCAGAACCAGGGCATGGGGGCTGACGGCCTTGATTTTCTCATGAATGTGGATCTCTTTGATTTCAAGAACGATTTTCGTATCTGAAAAATGAGAAAAATCAGCCGGATCATCGTCTTTTGAAAGCGGACAGATGATGAGATCCAGGTTCATCATCTGCTGCTCTTTGATTTTCCCGATCAGCTCCCGGTCATGGGAAAAAACCGGATACCGAAAGAAAGTCTTTCTTTGGCAAGCTGCAAAGCCCTTTCAAGGATTTCTTCATGGGTTAAAAATTCCGTATCCAGAACCGGCAGGGCACCGGCAGTATATATGTCATGGAAATACCCGATATCAAACACCTTTACAGGGGTATACACCATCAGGGGAAGTCGTGAATTCAGTATTCTTCTAATCATAAAGAGGTCTCCGTCATTTATCGGGTTTTAATATCCCCGCCGGTTAAAAATTCCTTGGCCGGCCTGGATTCTTATTTAATTCACGGGCCGGGTATAAAAACAGTCCTGCACCGCATCAGACCATCTGCACTTACAAATACCGTGCCGGAAGCCGGCAAAGGAATAACCCCCCGGAATGACAAATTTTTTCATTGGAGCCGCCTTTTATCTATCTTCAAACCCGGCTTTTCACTTGCATTTTATGCATGGGACATATACAAAATTGCACAGGCCCTTGATCTTATTTCACGGAGAAACCAATGAAAAAAACCAGGCTGAGTCCTGAAGAACTGAATTTTTTCAAGACCGTCCACAATGCCGCCTTTGCCAACCCCTTCAGTGATCTGAGAAAAAGGCTGGATATCAAGATTGCCGGGCTTTTTCCCTCAGCCACCCGGAGGGAGGGGATAGACCAGTCCATCCTGGAAATCAGGCACCGGATCAGCCGGCTTGAGGAACAGGGCCGGTCCGATATCAATGCTTTTCAAGGACAGGACAGGGAAGTCATGGCCGTTGTCTTTCTGTTTGATATTTTCCATATCTTCAGGGATGATTTTGACCAGTTGATCAAGGACCAGATCAAGGCAGGGGAGACGCCGGCCAAAGTCCCCTTTGCCGAAGCCGCCCTGTGCAGGCTCCGTGAAAAAGGCTTTGATGAAAAAAGCTTTGCCCACTATTTTGCGCTCTCCTATCAGCTCAGACGGGCCTTTTATTTTATCTCCCATTCCCTGGCGGGCGGCAGCCCCTGCATGAAAACCCTGAAAAAGCACCTGTGGTATAATGTGTTCACCCATAATATTGACCTTTACACCCGGTTTTTGTGGAACAAGATGGAAGATTTCTCCACCCTTCTCCTCGGAGAAACCGGGACCGGCAAGGGAACAGCGGCCAAGGCCATCGGCAGCAGCGGTTACATCCCCTTTGACACAAAAAGGCAATGCTTCAGCCACAGCTTTACCGAAACCTTTTCATCCCTGAACCTTTCCCAGTACCCTGAAACCCTTCTGGAGTCGGAACTCTTCGGCCATACCAAAGGCGCCTTTACCGGGGCCGTGGATGATTATAAGGGCGTTTTTGACCGGTGCAGCCCCCATGGGGCCATCCTCCTTGATGAAATCGGAGAAATCCCGGGCCATGTTCAGATCAAATTATTGCGGGTCCTCCAGGAAAGAAGCTTTTCCCCGGTCGGAACCCATGCCGTCTCCAGGTTTAACGGAAGGGTCATTGCCGCCACCAACCGCCCCAAAAAAGATATCCTGGACGGCAAGGTTTTCAGAGATGATTTTTATTACCGGCTTTGCTCCGACATCATTGAGGTGCCGCCCTTAAGAACCAGAATCAAAGAAGCCCCTGAAGAACTGGATGAACTCTTGGGCTTCACCATTGAGAGGATGACCGGAATTCACTCTGAAAAATTGATCCAAAAAGTCAAAAGAATTATTGACCGCAGGCTTGGAAAACATTATGAATGGCCTGGAAACGTCCGGGAACTGGAGCAGTGTGTCCGAAGCGTGCTGTTACGAAGGGATTACAGGGGCAAGCAAAAAGAAGACAAGGAGCCTCTTCCCCTGGCAAAGGCGCTGACCGAAGGCATCCGCAACCGGGATATGCCGGTGGCGGCCCTTTTATCCGGATACTGCCGGCTTCTCTATGAGGAGTCCGGCAGCTATGAAAAGGTGGCAAAACTGACCGGGCTGGACCGGAGAACCATCAAAAAATATATTATGACCGCTAAAGAAGAAACCCATCATGTTTAATTTTCTGCCCCACCCCGTCAGGGGAATTTTGTCGATCCTCCTGTACACGCTGAACACCATTGCCTTGACTATTCCACTCATCCTTCTCTCATTTTTAAAATTTATCATTCCGGTTCATTCCTTTATCGTCTTTCTTGACAAGGTATTGATCGCCATTGCCACCCTCTGGATTAACATCAACTCCCTCAATTCAAGGCTTTTCTGCGCCATTGAATGGGATATCCGGGGCCTTGAGCAGCTCAAAAAAAAGGAATGGTACCTGGTGCTTTCCAATCACCAGTCCTGGGTGGATATCCTGGCGTTGCAAACCACCTTGAATCAAAAAATCCCCATGCTCAAATTTTTCCTGAAAAAGGAGCTGATTTTTGTCCCCTTCCTGGGCCTTGCCTGGTGGGCCCTGGATTTTCCCTTCATGAAGCGCTATTCAAAACATGAATTGCGCCAAAAGCCCCATTTAAAAGGCAAGGACCTTGAAAGCACAAAAAAGGCCTGCGAAAAATTCAAGCACACACCGATTTCCATCATGAATTTTGTGGAGGGGACAAGATTCACACCCGCCAAAAAGGAAAAGCAGAACAATCCCTTTAACCATCTTCTAAGCCCCAAGGCCGGCGGGATTTCCTTTGTATTGGGGGCCATGGGGGAATATCTGCATACCATCATCGATGTGACCATTGTCTATCCGGAAAAAATCCCGACCTTCTGGGAATATATTTCAGGACAGGTCAAAAAAATCATCATTGATTTTGAGGTAATCCCTCTGACCGGACTTCTCAACGGAGACTATCACAACGATGCCGAATATAAGGAGCGCATTTTTTCTGGCTCAATGCGCTGTGGCTGAAAAAAGACCAAAAAATCAACGAATTAAAATCAGGCCGGATTTAAATATTGCCGACCCGGATTTCGTAAATATTCAGTGTCTGGCCCTGATCCGAGGTGCACATCACCTCGGTGATCTTGGAATAGCGGAGCATTTCAGCTATTCGTTTCTCCGTGTGTTTCCCTTTGATCAGGGTTTCGGGCATGATCACCCCTTCACAGATGACCACGGGTTTCCCCGGATTCTCCTTAGCCCATGTGATGAGATTATTTTTCTCATCAATAAGATCCCCGCGCATTTTTTCAGCAGATTCAATTTCCCTGTCCACACTTGCCATGGCAGTCTCGATTTTATCGCTTTTTTCAAAACAGGCATCCAGGCTTTCTTCGGCTTTTTTGGCGGCCAGTTGCAATTGTTCGAGCTTCTTTTTCAGCTCACGGACGGCTTCAGCATCCTTCCCCAGGGTGGAAATGGTTGAATTTAATTCTTTCTGCTCCAGTTGGGACCTGTCCTGGACATGGGCGAATTCAGTAATCTGTTTCTGGAGGGTGAGGTTCTCTTCCTTGAGCTTGTCCTTTTTTTCCCTGTGAAGCTCCGTCATCTTTTTAAGATTTTCGATTTTTTCCTTATTTTTTTCAAGCTCCTTTGCGGTAAAGGCGTCCTGACCGATCCTGATCACGCTGGGGCCTGACATTTCCGTCCCGATATTCTTCGCCTTCACCCCCATCTTGGCTGAAATTCTTGAAGAGATTAACTTGCCTTCAATAACACAGGCTCCGGAGCATTCAACATCCGAGTCCACAATTTCCTTACCCACCACCACATCCCCCATACAGATGATTTCCGACTTGTGGATAAATTTTGCGTGGACATCGCCCTTGGCGTAGATCTTGCCCTCATTAATCCCCCCGGCAATTTTTACATTCCCCTCGGCCATGATAATGCCGCCATCCACTTCAATGGCCTGGACATTATTGCCGGATACCTTGAAGCCTGATTTGATCCTGCCTTTCACGTTCACATTCCCGTCATACTGGACATGGCCGGTTTCATAATCCACATCTCCTTCCGCGGTATATTCCTGATGAACGAAAACATGGCCGGACATGGCATACTTTGGGAATCCGCCGGCTTCGGCAAGAAGTTTACGCCCGTCCGCGGATAGTTTGGTCCCTTTTCCGCATTTCAGCTCAATGTCTTTCCCCGGGTTTGTTTCAATTTCATGGCCATAAATATTATGGCCTTTCCTGGATTCGATCATGGGAATTTTTTCCGCAAGAACGGTTCCGGCCTCAACAAAGGGAATTTCACCCCTCTCCTTAAAATCGATGGCTCCGTCTTCAGCCAGGCCCCCGACCTTCAGATAGTTGATATTAAAGAAAAACTCAATCCTGGCATCCTTTCCCTGGACCGGAGAAATCCCTTTGGCCACCCTGAAGGCCTTGGTCTTAAACCCGCTGGACTGGATAAACCCTTCAATCATCTTATCATCAGCGACACCGGCCACAATGCCTTTTTCATACAGGGCGGCTTTTATCCCGTCAAGGGTGACGGAATCGTCAAAATAATCCGTCTTCGTAAGAAAGGCAGCCATGAGATCTTTGGAAATTTCAAGCCTGATTCCGCCGATAATGATTTCAGGCGCCATCAACGTCCCTGCGTCCTGCCCATCCTCTCCCCTTTCATTGTCGGTTTTTTCAGGGATGGCCGGGGCCTTCTCCGGAGTCAAAGATTCAGATTGGGGCGGAGCGCCTGCCGGTTTTCCCTCAGATGCTTTTTGGGCCTCTTCCCGCACCCTCTCCTGCAGCTTCAGAATATAATCCCTTTGCTTTTCCGTCATCATCCCGGCTTCCACCAGCATATCCCCGATGAGACGGATTTTTCGCTTATTTTTAATATCATTTTCCTGTTCTTCCAGGACCAGCTTCAACACACTCTGGTTAATAAACCCTTTACGGATGGCCACCGCGCCGAATTTGAACTCTTTTTGCCTCAGATCGATGGTTCTGGACGCCCTCAGAAGCCTTTCCATATTCTGGACAGATATGATTTCCTTTGATAAAAAATACTCTTTTAAGGCGAGATCCGGATTTTCCGCCCCTGAGCAGTGAGACAGCGCCTTTTGAAGGTCTTCTTTTGTGATCAAAAGGTTTTTGACGGCCAATAGGCCGATCATGGGAATCCTAGGTTTATTATCTGCAGCTTCTGCCATAATCTCCTCTCATTAGATTTAAATTACAGCACCCAACAATCCTGTGGCGATCAACAGGAATTCAATGATAAATTCCCGGTGCTCGCCGGATACAAGACGGTCCTTTTCAAAAAATCTGATCAATAAAAACATACAAAAGGGTATGAAAGCAAGCAAGAAAGCATTGCCTGCCAATAAATCAACTGAAACAGCGGCAAAAATAAGCCCGGCTTCGAAAATCAGGACATATTTTATGAGATTAAAGCTTTGTTTCTCTCCCAGAAGAATCGGAAGCGTTTCTTTACCCGTAATCCTGTCTCCCTGGATGGCCAGGATATCAAAAAAGCCGTCCGGCCGAAGACAAGGCCGACAGCAAACAAAAACGCCGCGGCAACGGACAACAGGTTTCCATGGTCGGCCACGGCCGGCAGAAGACAGGTGACGGTCCCCCAGGCGCTGACGATGAGTATGGTTTTGGATCCCGGGATATCCTTTATACTGGCTATCCGCCCTTTTCCTACCGACAGGGGAATGATTTTCAGATTATAGGACAATCCCAGAAAACTCATGATCAGCAATAACAAGAATGAGACCGGACCGCTCAGAAAACTCAGGTAAAGGCCCGCACCGCCGGACAAAACCGCAAGAATCCAGAGATAGGTGCGGTTTTCCTTGTAAAAAAGAGCCCTTTTGGGATGGTTGTACCGGTCGGAGCGGATGGCGAAAAGATTGTTCAGGATCTGCATGGAAAGCACATACAGCATGGCGACCAGGGCATGGTGGAGATTCTGACCGTTCCCCTGAAGCTTTGAACAGGCATAGGTCAGGGACCCGGCCCCGGCAGAAGCAAGGATATTGGTCTTTAAAAGAAAATCACGAAAAAAGTATAGTCCTGCCTTGACTGCATGTCTCTTCTGAAGATGGTTTTCTATTTTCCGGTAGGTATCCGTAATAATCCAGTTCGGCGTGGAGGCCCCGGCTGTGAGCGCAACGGATTTGGCCTGGGAGAGGGTTTCATAGTCGATCTCCGCGGCATCCTCGATATGGACGGCCGGTTTTCCTGTCCCGGCCGCAATCTCGGCAAGCCGCCGGGTATTCCCGCTGTCTTTCCCGCCCACCACAATGACGGCGTCATTTTCCTCGGCAAGCATCCGGATTTCCGCCTGGCGTTTTTCCGTGGAGCCGCAGATGGTGTCAAATATCCGGTAATGGGAGGCATGGGCCCTGCACCAGGCCTTTACCTCATCATAAAAAGAAAGATTCTGGGTGGTCTGGGCCACCACAATGGCATTCTCAAATCCCGGCAAGGCAAAAAGCGCTTCCATGGAATCAACGGCATGGCCGTTTCCCCTGGCATAACCAAGGAGTCCTATGACTTCAGGGTGATCTTTATCGCCTGCAATAATGACGGCATACCCTTTTTTGGCATACCGGTTGATAATCACCTGGACCCTGAGCACCCTCGGACAGGTGGCATTGATCACCTTAAACCCGGCATCCTTCAGCGCGGCCTGATCTTGCGGCGGCACCCCGTGGGCCCGGATCAGAACAATGCCCGTTCCTTTTTCCGGAATTTTTTCAATCCTGAAGATGTGCTTCTCCTCCAGCATCTGCAGGACCTGGGGATTATGGATCAGGGGGCCATAGGTAAAAATCGGGTCCTGATACCGGGTGGATGCATCCAGGACCATATCCACAGCCCGGCGGACCCCCATGCAGAAACCGGCTGTTTTTGCAATGACGATCTTCATCAGAGCCCGGATAAACGGTCAATGAGCTGCTGGAATTCCGACTTTGATTTAAAATTGATCTCTATTTTGCCCTTTTCCCCGGTTTTATGGATCCTGACCAATGATTGGATCCGGTCGGAAAGAAGGCGGGAGGTCTGATCCAGAAATTGCTTTTCGTCGGCAGACAGCCTGGGCGCAAATTGATCCGGTTCTTTTTTGACCGTGTTGACCAGTTTTTCCGTCTCCCGCACGGACAGTTCTTTTTGAATCACCATATGAAGAAGGCGGATCTGATTTTCTTCTGACCCGGCGCTTAACAGGGCCCTGGCATGGCCCATGGAAATCTTTTCCTCTATGAGGCGCTCCTTGATCAGGTCCGGAAGGCTTCGAAGCTCAAAAGGTTGGCAATGGTGGACCGGTTCTTGCCGATTTTTTCAGCCACCTTTTCCTGGGTGTAGTGAAACTCTTCGATCAGCCTGTGGTAGGCTTCGGCCTCTTCAAGAACGTTTAAATTTTCCCGCTGGATATTTTCAATAATCGAAACTTCCAGCACCTGCTCGTCGGTCAGGTTTTTGATAAATACCGGCACATGGGTGAGATGGGCTTCCCTGGCAGCCCTGAGCCTTCTTTCACCGGCAATGAGTTCATAGGCGTCATTGACCTGCCTGACCAGCAGGGGCTGCAAAATTCCCTGCTGCGCAACAGACTCCCTGAGGCGATCCAGCTCTTCCTGGTTGAATACGGTTCTGGGCTGATACCGGTTGGGGGCGATTTCCTCAACCGGACACATCAAAAAATCAGACCCGGATTCCGGTTTTCAAAATCAGGAATCAGGGCCAGAATCCCCCTACCAAGGCCGGTATGCTTCTTTTTTTTGTCATCTTTTCAGAAATTCCCTGGTAAAGGCCATATAGCTTTTCGAGCCGGGTGACTGCTTATCATATGAAATGACGGGCAACCCGTAGCTGGGTGCTTCTCCCAGCTTTACATTGCGGGGGATCTTGGTTTTAAAAACCATGTCTTTGAAATATTTTCTCGCGTCTTCGACCACATGCTGGGCAAGATTGGTCCGGCCGTCATACATGGTCAGAAGAATCCCCTTGATTCTCAGCCCCGGATTAAAGGATGACTTGACCCGTTTAATGGTATCCAGAAGCTGTCCCAGCCCCTCAAGGGCATAGAATTCGCTTTGAAGCGGAATCAGAACCGCGTCGGATGCCGTAAAAGCATTCAGGGTCAAGAGCCCCAGGGCGGGAGGACAGTCAATAATCACATAGTCAAACCGTTCTTTTATCCCTTCCAGGAGTTGCTTGAGTTTTTTTTCCCTTCCCTTCGCGGATACCATTTCAATTTCAAACCCGATAAGGTCCATATTGGCCGGAATGATCATGAGTTTCGGCAAAAGGGTGGGATACAGAATATCATCGGCCCCGGCCTCCCCGATAAGGCCCTGGTAAAGGGAATCGTTTAAGGAAGGTTTGTCTATTCCCATGCCCGTGGTGGCATTGGCCTGGGAATCACAATCCACCAGAAGAACCTTTTTCCCCATGGAGGCAAGGCCGGCGGAAAGATTGACGGAGGTGGTTGTTTTCCCGACTCCCCCTTTCTGGTTTGCTATACTGATAATCTGGGTCATGATCAGGTTTCCATATCATAGTTGTCCGGCATAGGCAATCAGTTAAAAATGAAGGGTTTCATTTTTTTTTCGCATTCAAAACCCATGAAAAACCCGGTATGGCCATAAATGACCATACCGGGCCGTTTTTGAAGATCAGAGGGTCAGACTATTCTTCTGATTCCGGGTGGAAGATATCCACGTCTTTCAGATCATCCCCCAGATAGGTTCTTTCCTTGGGCCCCAGGATGCCGAGGGAAAGGCACAAAAGGGTCCAAAGATGAACGGTCTGCCAGGCATGGTCATTGACTTCCGCCATATCATGAACCTGGGCATGACAGTTATGGCAGGGGGTGATGCAATAGGCTGCCTTGGTGGAGAGAATCTGGTTGGCCTTGGTCTGGCCATAGGCCCTTCTCTGCTCCTGAAATCCGGATTGCAGGTATCCGCCGCCGCCGCCGCAACAGAAATTATTGGATTTATTGGGCGTCATGTCCACGAAATTCTCTTCGCCCACAACGGCTTTCACCACATATCTCAAATCCTCGGCCACCGGGTCGCCAAAGGATTTTCTGACCAATTGGCAGGGGTCCTGGACCGTGAATTTGATCTTTCTGTCCTTGTTCCAGTCTGAAGACGGTTTGAGTTTGCCTTCTCTGATCCATTGCGCATAGAGTTGGATAATGCTCTTGATTTCAAAATTGTAAGGGATCTTGAATTTTGCCAGTCCGGCCCGGACTGCGAAAAGTTCGTGCCCTCACTCCGTGTTGAGCCAGACCTTGCAGCCCAGGTCCTCCACAGCCTTGACCTTGGTCCGCACAATCTTTTCCCAGGTCTCATCTTCAGCCATGAACATGCAGTAGTTTTCCGCAGCCCAGCCCTTTGTCCCATAGGTCCAGTCTGCACCGGCAAGGTGCATGATTTTCCACAAGGGCACCATTTCATCGGGTTCCGTCACCGGCTCCCTGGAGTTCTGGTTCAGGAAATAATAGGCCCCTTCCCGGTTGAGGTCCGCCGTCATGTCTTCAAATTCAGGCTGGGCTTCCCGGTATTCTTCAAGCACATCTTCCACCACAAACTGGAAATCCTCTTCCGTGGCGCCCATGGCGGAACAGGTATCGTTCCTCAATGCCATATCACAGGAACCTTTGATTCCTTTGGGTTTGTCATCCCTTGCCCATTGTGCCCGGGCATTAAAAACAAGCTGGGGGATATTGATCTGCATCGGGCAGACATACATGCACCGTGTGCACATGGAACACATCCATACCCAGTTTGTGCTCAGAATCTCTTCATCCATTCCAAGAGCAGCCATTCTCAAAAATTTTCTCGGGTCCATGCCTTCAAGGCCGGTGGCCGGACACCCGGATGCACATGCACCGCAGGTCAGGCATGCATTCAGGTTTCCTCCATCGGGCAAAAGCGTCATGACCTTATCCTTAAAGACGCTCTTTCTTGTGCCTCCGATTTTAATAGCGGTATCTGCCATGCTATTTTTCTCCTCAATCAATATCAAACAAACGGTTTTATCCAAATTTATCTAATGGTTCCTGTTTTTAGAACGAATTTCTTTGTCTCTTATTCCATGATTTCTGTCAACTCTATTTTAAATCCAGTGTCTGATTTTTTAATCCCCCGCCAAGAACTCATCTCCATATTTCCCCCCTGAACGGGATGATCTTTGCGCCGAATTCCGGGGAATTAAAGGTCATGTGCGCGGCATTCTCCCCAGCAGTTGGTTGACACCGTTTATATAGTCCATATTTTTACAGGGTTTTGACAGATGGTCCACATAACCATCTTTTTTCTTTAAATCCTCAATGGACTCCAGAAACTCTATATTGCCTGAAATAAAAAGGACGGGGACGGCTTTGTTTGTTTCCCGGATATGGTGATAGACATCCATGCCGTTGAGTTTTCCGGGAAGAAGGTAATCCAGGCTGATCAGATCATAGGTGTTCCGCTTCAGCAGGCCCAAGGCTGCCTGCCCGTTCCCCGCGATATCCACCTTATGGTTTAAGGGATCATGGGTGAGTATCCGGTGCTGGATATCGGAGATGGCCTGTTCATCCTCAACCAGCAGGATATATTTTCCAAAACAGAATTTCTCTTTTCTAACCTCCGAAACTTCTTCCTCTGTCAGCATTTTTTTTGTCACCGGCAGGCTCAGGGTAACCTTTGTGCCCTTATTCGGTATGGAATGGACAAAAACTCCGCCCCTATGCTGCTCGATATATTTTTTACATTGGACATGCCGTAACCGGTTCCCTTGATGCCGGTTTTATACATGCCGCCTTTGTCCTTGCTGCCCTTAAGGGTAAAGGAGGGGTCAAAAATTTCCCCAAGATGTTCGGGGGGGATGCCGCATCCGTTATCTTCTATCTCCATCATGATCCGCCCCGTTTGATGATGGGTCCGGATGATGATTTTCGGCCGGCGGGTAAGGCTTAGGGCATGGATTGAATTTTGAATCAGGTTGACAACGGCATGTTCGATCATGCCGGGGTCTGCAAGGAGTTCAGGCACATCCGGGCTGTATTCACGGATCACAGGGATATTTTCCAGATCCTTTTTTAACAGGTCCACGACCAGCTCTATCTTCTCATCAAGATTAAAAAATTCCTGTTTTGGTTCATGGTCCTTGGCAAAGGCCACCAGGTTCCGGGTCAGGTTTTTCCCCCGAATGGCCTGCTCCAGAACCAGCTCCAGAGTTTTTCTTGTCCGGGGATGGGGGCAATCCATCAGGGCCAATTCCGAATTGCCCATGATGACACCCAGGGTATTATTAAAATCATGGGCCATTTTTCCGGCGATCTGGCCCACCAGAGCGAGCTTTTGGGTTTCAGCAGCCAGCGTGAGGGCCTCAATTTTTCAGCCTGGGCCTTTCTCAGCTCAGATATGTCTTCGCCCACACAGATAATTCTCTCAAGGTCTCCCCCGGGTTTGAATACGGCATTGAACGAGCCTCGGAGATAATGGATTTTGCCTCCCTTGTCCCTGACCTTATAATCCAGAAAGGCCTCGGAGATTTCTTTTCTTTTGGCCTGGTCCAAACGCTCAAGCAAAATCTCCGTATCATCGCCCGTGATTATTGAAAAACCGGATTGCCCGACCAGTTCCTCCGGTTTAAACCCCAGTTGCCCATGGGACGGGCTCGCAAAAATATAATTGCCCTCTGAATCATGGATGGAGACATAGGCGCTGGTGTGCTCGATGATCAGCTTGAGAAGCGCTTCGCTTTTAATCAGTGCGTCTTCCGACTGTTTGCGCTCGCTGATGTCCTCAAAAATAAGGATGCCGGCTGAAACAAACCCGTTTGCGTCACGCACGGGGGCCGCGTTGGATGAAATCCATTTTTCATGGCCTTCGGCATTGCGGATAATGCATTCCTGATTCCGGATAATCTCCCCTTGAGTCATGGCCCGGGAAAGGGGCAGGTCTTCCGGCGCATAGGGGGTTCCATCCGGCCGGAATGCCTGCCAATCCCCGTCAGGGGCCATCCCCTGATCCGCGGGGCAGAACAGAAGACCCTGACCCAGGATCCGTAGGGCCTCGGGATTGGCCCAGCGGATGGCGGCATCATGGGTATCCGTGATGATGATCCCGGCCGGGGAATGATCAAGGGCCGTCTCCAGCATGGCCCTGATATAGTCCTTCTCCTCTGTTTTTGTTGAACCATGTCATCCAGATTCATGATCCGGTCCTGGATCTCGCGGCTCAACTCCCATTTCCGGCTCAAGGCATGGGCAATCTGGAGGACCTCCACATCGTCAAAGGGTTTTTTCAAAATCAGCAGGTTATCGGTTTCCCCGAGTACCCGGCGGATCTCAGGCCAGGAATAGTCTGCATAGGCCGTGCAGAGTACGACCTGCAAGTCCGGGGATTCCTGCCAGAGGTGATGGATGGTTTCAATGCCGTCCCAGCCCGGGGGCATGCGGCCGTCCACAAAGGCCAGGGAATAAGGCCGCCCCTCGGACAGGGCCTTCCGGACCAGGGCCGGCCCCTCATTGCCCTGGAAGGCGGAATCCAGTTCAAAAACAGCCGGAGCCCGGGTTTCAAGTTCAGAACCAAAGAGGGCGGACTCCATGTCTAAAAGGCTGTCCTCCACATCCCGGGTCTTCATCAATATCTTGCGGAAATCCTCGTGGATGGCTGCATTGTCATCGATGATCAGTATCCGGCCGGCGGAATGGTTTTCTGGACATCATGCATTTTCTCCTGAAAAAATAGGAAGTTCAAGGGTAAAGGTGGCCCCCAGGCCGGGGCCCTCGCTCTGTGCGGTTAGGCTGCCGCCAAGCGCTTTGGCTGCAATGGCCCCGCTGTGCAGGCCAAAACCGTGTCCTGCCTTCCGTGTGGTAAACCCATGCTGGAAAATCCGGGTCAGGTTTTCAGGAAGGATGCCCCTTCCATTGTCCGAAACCTGCATGCTCAAACGGGAAGGGCCGGAACTGAAAATCCGCAGGGAGATGACCTTTTCCCCCGTACTCCCGGCGCAGGCATATTTGGCATTGTTGATCAGGTTCAAAAGAATCTGCAGAACCCTGTGCTTGTCCACTGAGATGGGCGGTACTTCCCGGTATTGGCGCTGAACCAGAATTTCAT
>JAAUSZ010000336.1 GCA_012031875.1 Desulfobacula sp. | reverse complement strand
TGGTCAATGGGGTGCGCGGGATCAAGGCTCATTTCATTGTGTGAGGTCATGGAGGGACTCCGGTCCGGTTCCCGGACTGCCTTGCCGGCAGCCGGGGGAACCGGCGGGTTTTAGATCCAGGTTTACGGGAAATCTTTACACATCGGCAAACAGGTTCAAGGTTTTCCTGAAGGGCCTTCCCAGTTGAGCCAGGAACATTTTACGGTCCAGGCCGAAGCCTTGCTGGGCCACACTGTAAGGATGATAATGCTCAGGCGTGTCAATGAGCAGATAAATCACGCTGACACTTTCGGGATTTGCCAGCATGGCCTTGGGATAGTCTTTTTTGGCCTCTTTAAGCCTTTTTTCCGCCATGGCCAGCATATCGGTCCGTTCTCCGAAATTCATGGTGCCGGTGGGGCAGACGGTCACACAGGCCGGTTT
This sequence comes from Desulfobacula sp., assembly GCA_012031875.1. Classification (GTDB taxonomy): domain Bacteria; phylum Desulfobacterota; class Desulfobacteria; order Desulfobacterales; family Desulfobacteraceae; genus Desulfobacula. Next base: position 3,495 of record JAAUSZ010000336.1, on the reverse strand, counting down.
GAGCCCCTGGCTCACCCGCTCATAGCACATGGTGCATTTTGAAATCCGGCCGTTTTCGGATCCCTCCGGGGGATGTCATAGGGGCAGGATGCGCGGATCAGCTCGAATCCGCTTCGGATATCTTTTCGGTTTTTTCCGTATAGACCACGGCCCCGGTTTTTTCATCATGAATCAAAGCCCCTTCCATGATATCAGCGCCCACATACACACAGGGGGGATCAATGCAGTGACGGCATTGATCCGGGAAAAAATTCCAGCGGATGACCCCGTCTTCAAGATATTCATAAAAACGGACCAGTTTGTAATTATAAGGGTTCAGGTCCGGCGGATTCTGATGGGTTCCGGTTTGTTTGGTTTTATTGGCCGGCAGCTCATACCATTCCTTGCAGGCAAGCTGGCATCCGCGGCAGGCGGTACACCGGGAAGTGTCGATAAAAAAAGATTTTGGCATATCATTGTCTCCTTATGGGGAGCATCAGGCTCCCCCGTTGATCAAGACAGTTCGGTCAGTTTATTCGCTTTGCGGATATTCACACAACAGGCCTTGTATTCTGAAATGGTGGTATTGGGATCACCCACCGAGGAGGTCAGCCGGTTGGTGGCGTCACCGCATCCGGGAGTGGTCCAGCCAAAACAGAAGGGCATGCCGATCTCATGGATGGTCCTTCCTTGAACCGTAAACGGCCGAAGGCGCACGGTGACCATGGCAATGGCCTCGGCCTTTCCCCGGATACTTTCGACAATGACACCGTCTCCGTTTTTGATGCCTTTCTCCTTGGCCAGCTCAGGGCTCATTTCAACATAGAGCTGGGGTTCCGCTTCCAGCAGATTGGGCACGTTGCGGGTTTCACCACCCCGCACCAGTGCTCCGTGACATTGTAGGTGGTCAGGACAATGGGATAGCCGGGTCGGCCGGTTTGGCCAGCCGGTCCATATCGCTGGAGCCGGATTTATAACAGGGACTGCTGAGCTGTCTGGAAAAGGGATGCATGGAAACCGGGGTTTCCACGGGTTCGTAATGCTCGGAAAAAGGCCCGTCCGGCGGCCCGGCGAAAAGCGCCCCCAGGCCATGGGTCTGCATGATAAAGGGATGCCGTCCCTTGCCCGTGGCCATGGGAGGCCAGCCGCCGTCGGGGATATCTCCCACCCATTTGTCCTCCTTCCATTCGATGACCGCTTTTTGGGGGCTCCAGGGCTTGCCGGTGAGGTCCACGGAGGCGCGGTTGTAAAGAATCCGGCGGTTTATGGGCCAGCACCAGGCAAAATTGGGGAAAAGTCCAATGGCAGCCTGCATGGGGGTCTGGGTGCGGTCCCGGCGCTTGGCCAGATTGCCTGCGTCGGTAAAACTGCCGCAATAGAGCCAGTTCAAGGAGGAGGTGGACCCGTCATCGGCCAGAAGGGCAAAGCTTGGCACCTGGGCGCCTTTGGCATAGGTCTTATCGCCCACCTTCACTTCCCGGGTAAAGACCCCGTTGATCCGCCTGGCCAGACCTCGGCATTGTATGAGTCCGGCCAGTCCAGTTTCACAATCGGATCAGGATAGGCGCCTTCCTTGGCGGCATAGGATTTTTTGATCCTGTTCATCAGTTCGACCAGCATATATCCGAAGGTGCGCGCCTCTCCTGGCGGTTTGACAGCTTCATAATGCCAGAGCATCCAGCGTCCGGAATTGGTGACGGAGCCTTCCTTTTCAAGGCGGTGGGCCGACGGCAGCATAAAGACCTCGGTTTTGATTTTTTTGGGATCAACTCCCGGGCGTTTCCAGTTGTCCGTGGTTTCCGAATGATGCACATCCACGGTCACCAGCCAGTCCAGCGTGTCAAAGGCCTTGCGGACCTTGTTGGTATTGGCCACGCTGTTGGCCGGGTTCAGACCGAAGATGAAGCCGCCGCTGATATCGCCTTTGTACATGCGGTCGAACAGGAAAAGATAGGAATAATCCGCTCCTTTTTCAAGTTTGGGCAGCATGCCGTACCCGAATTCGTTTTCCGCAGTGGCAGCATCGCCAAACCATCCCTTGAGCAGGCTGTTGAAATATTTGGGCTTGTTCTGCCACCAGTTGGCGCTGAGCGCATCTTTGCTCACGGGTGTGTTGGCCTTGTGATAATCGGCCAGCGACTGCCAGTCGGAAAGCGGCATGGCCATATAGCCGGGCACGATATGGTAGAGCAGGGCATGGTCCGTGGAGCCCTGGACATTGGGTTCTCCGCGCAGGGCATTGATGCCGCCGCCGGCAACGCCCATATTCCCTAAAAGAAGCTGGACAATGCCTGCGGACCTGATATTCTGAACCCCCACCGTGTGCTGGGTCCAGCCCAGGGCATAGAGGATGGTACCGGATTTTTCAGGGTTGCCCGTGGCGGCATAGGCTTTATAGACCCTGAGCAGATTGTCCAGGGAGACGCCTGTAATATCGGAAACCTTGTCTATGGTGTACCGTGAATAATGGGCCTTTAATAGTTGAAATACAGAGCGCTCGTGCTTGAGTGCCGGGTCTTTTTTGGGAATGCCTTCGGCATCGGTTTCAAAGGCCCATTTACTCTGGTCGTATTTGCGCGTTTCAGGGTTGTAGCCGCTGAAAAGTCCGTCCTTGAATCCAAAGGAGTCCTTTACAATGAGCGCGGCATTGGTGTAGTGGGCCACATATTCGTTAAAATAAAGATTATTTTCCAGGATATAATGAATCATCCCGCCCAGAAAGGCGATATCCGTTCCGGACCGGAGGGGGACGTGAAAATCGGACCGGGCCGAGGTCCTGGAAAATTTGGGGTCCACATGCATGACCACGGCCCCGCGTTTATATTTGGCATCCAATACCCATTTAAATGAAATGGGGTGATGCTCGGCAGCATTGCTGCCCATGATCAGGATGGCATCGGCGTTTTTAATATCCACCCAGTGGTTGGTCATGGCACCGCGTCCGAACGACTCTCCCAGAGCCGCTACAGTAGCGCTGTGTCAGATCCTGGCCTGGTGGTCCGTGTATACGATGCCCAGGGAGCGCACGGCCTGGTGGACCAGGGCGCATTCTTCGTTGTCCATGTGGGAGGTGCCCAGGGCAAAATATTTTCCACCCGGTTGACACTCTGGCCCTTGGCATTGGTTTTGATAAATCCCTTATCCCTTGTTTCCTTGACCCTCCGGGCAATGCGGTCCAGGGTCCAGTCCCAGGATTTTTCTTCCCATTATCGCTGAAAGGAGCTCTGTAAAGGGGTTTTGTCACCCGATGGGGATTTCGGGTCAGGGAAAGCAGGGAGGCTCCCTTGGCGCACAGCGCTCCTTCGGAAGCCGGGTACTCAGGGTCTCCTTCCGTGCTGATCAACTGGTTGTTCCTGACATGGGCAACGATGTGGCAGCCCACCGAGCAGAAGGGGCAGACGCTCAGGACCTCCTTTGCTCCCTCGGTTTTGAGCGATGCCGCATACGCGGTCACGGGCTCCATCTGGATACCAGTGGCAGGTCGATGCCGATGGCCCCGGACCGGTCAGCTTCATA
>JAAUSZ010000091.1 GCA_012031875.1 Desulfobacula sp. | reverse complement strand
TAAACCGCCCGGCGAAAATCCTGTACCAGACCCCTTTTTATCCCCCAGATCCACCCGCCGGATGGAAAATCCTCATCCCTGATCAAGGGCTCCAATTGCTTCCGGAGCTGCTTTAACTCCCTGGATGCGTTTTCAACTGTTTTATAGGATGCCAGGTGGATGCCGAACTCATTTGTTTTTTCAATCTCCACAGCCTTGCCATAGGGGGCGGCCATTTTGATTTTTTCGGCCAGGGCCCGGGCCTGGGCCTTGTCCGTGAACCGCCCGGCAATGACCCGCTCCCATTGGCCTTTGTCCGGACCCAGGTCAACGCTTTTAATATTGAATTCCGTATCTTTGAGCTGGGCGGGATATTCCTTTTTCAAGTCTTCTATACTGTTCTCGGCCTGGGCCGGGTGCGGAATGAGGTCAGGTGAACCCCCTGCCGGACCCTGTCCCCGGCATTGCCGTCCAGGGGAACCACCATGCAATAGGGAGATGACAATTTGATCTGTTTTCCATATTGATTTGCCTTTTCCCTGCTTTCGAAACAACCGGCAATCACCCTGTACCAGACCCCTTTTTCCTCAGACACATGGACCCGCTGCACGGTAAAATCTCCGCTGCCCAATTGGCCCTTATATTTATCCATGAGATATGGGATGCCTTCCACGGCTTTTCCGGGGTCCGGTAGGAAGTCAGGTGAAGGCCGAATTTCTGGACTCCTTCTGCCGCCTGGGGGATCTCAGCCGCCGGCGTTGCCGCCTCTGCCGCGGCCGGGGTCATCTCCTCCGAAATGGGGGAAATCACCGGCAGAATCGGTTTCGGGCCGGGCTCCGGCACAACGGCCGCAACCGGGGTCCGTTCAAGGAAGATATCCTTTCCGCTCACCAGGGTTCCCTGCGGGTCAATGTCCACGGATACGGCCCGGGATGTTTTCCCTGCCTGGGACGAATCCCCGGGATCAATCCGTATGGAATAGGTCCCGGGAAAGACTTTCTGAAAATAATAAAAGCCGTCGTGTTCCGACCTGACCGTCTGGGCCACCTTTCCGGAGCCGTCCACCAATTGGACCGAAGCGTTGGCCACGGGGATTTCCCTCCCGTCCTCCGTCCCGGTGAGCAGGGTGCCGTCAATCTCTCCGGTGGTCACCACAGGGATTTCAATCTCCTGGACATGGCCGGGCCGGGGCGCCATGGAAACCCCCTGGGCCGAAGGCTCTAAAAACGGGTCTTCCAGGGTGTCTTTATCCAGAACCAGATCCGTGGGCTTGTTTTTGGGCAGCAGGGTTAAAAAGGCCACCCCGTTTTCATCCGTCTCCGCTTCCCGGTATGACTGGACCGCCTTTACGGATACACCGGGCAAGGCCTCATCCCCGGGGTCAAAGGCCTGGTTGTTGTTCTTGTCATGATAGACTTTTACCGAGGCCGCCCCCCCATCGGCCATGCCTGCGGAAGAGGCATGGATCTTCTTGGATCTCGGCTCCCTTCCCAGGGAGGTGGAAAAGGAAAGGAATGCCGTCATTTCACCCTCGGAATCATAGGACACCTGGGGGGAAACGGCAATTTTACCGTTGTTCCAGTTCAGCCTTAATATACCTTCATTGACATCCTCTTCCATGTCTTTTTTTAGGATGACCTCGGTGCTCAGATCCTTATCCAGATTCAAAAACCCGGAGATTTCAGCGCTTTCGATTTCCGTTCTCGGGTCCAGAGCATAATCCAGCTTGCCCCGGACCCTGAGGTTTCCAACCTGGGTGATGGCCTGGAAACTGCCGTCCAGAACCGGGTGATCCCCTGACAGGGCATTGCTTTCCGTCCATTGCAGATAATTGTTCAGATGCATGTTCCGGATATTGGAGGAGATCCTGGACCCCAGGATGCCGTAATGGGCGTTCTCCCGCTGGATATCCCTATAGGTCAGGGTAAAGGGAAGAAGGGGAGTATTCCCTTCCCCCTCTAGGGCTCCGGATACCGATACCCCGGTTTCGGATTTTAAAGGATCAGACACCCCTGCCCCGTTGTCCTCGGTAAAATCACGGTAAAACCGCTGCCTCAGATTCAGGTCCAATTTGCCCAGCCCCGTCTGGGCAAGCATTTCCACCGCATCCCCGCCCTCTGTGTCGTGAATATAATCCCCGCCCAGGGAAATCCCCTCCAGGTTCCCCTTGGCCCCCAGGTTGATATAATGGTGCCGTTCCTTGTCGACCTCCTGGCTGGAGACCCCGCCGCCCACGGAAAGATTTTTGGCAAGCCCGTAATCATACCGGGCATTTAATTTAAGGCTTTCCTCATCCCGGGTATGGCCGATCTTGTCGGGCTCGTAGACCTGGACATCCTTCTGGGTCAGGGACAGGGCGTATTCCCCGGAACCCTTCTTCAGCAAATCCCCGCCCACATCGATCCGTTTTGTTTCTTCCCTCTCCTGGCCCTGGGGTCCGTAAAATTTCAGCCTGAAATCATTTTTCCCGTAATAGATCGGGATATCCTCAAAATTGTATTTCCCTTCTTCCCCGACCCTCTGGGTCCCCACCAGCATATTGTTCCGGTAGACTTCCACCTGCCATCCCGGCGGGAGATTCCCTTCAAAAAAAGTGGTGTCAAAATTCCTGGACCGGTTCAGGTTTTCATTGCTCAGGGCAATCCCTTTTTCCGTCTCTCCGCCGCCCAGGATGGGGAAGTCCGCCGTCCGGATATCCCCCGCCGATACAGAGGTGGCCTTTAACGGACCCAGGAGCCTTGCATCGGGGTCGTCCCTCCTGAGGGTCAGCCTGGAGTTCTCGAGCCCGTCCTGATCCTCCCCGGACAGGTAGATCTCCGAGGTCATGCCGGCCAGGTCCCCCTTGGACAGCAGATAAAATCCGGATTCAAACCCGGATGAAAATTCGTCATCCGCTTTGGAGCCCTTGGTATAGGATGTGGTCAGACCCATGTCCACGAAGGGCGGGCTGAATAATCCATACTCCGAATAGACCCGGGGAAGCACCGGGTCATGGGCCTGGGACCCCCCGGACAGCTTCCAGGCCTGTTCCCTTTCCATTCTTTGCTGAAAGGCAAGCTTTTCCCTGGGCATGATCCGGACGGCCTGGTGTGAAAAATCATAGGAGAAATCAACGGGAAACCACTGGGAAAGAAGGCCGGCGTCCACATAGATCTCCCCGTCGGCCACCGCAACCCCGTCCTTGGGGATATGCATCTTTTTCCCGTCCGCGGACACCTCCAGCCGGGACAGATCCAGGCTGAAGGCCCTGTCCTCCGCGACAAACCATCCCGATGCCGTTCCCTGGGCGCTGTTGACCTCGATACTGAAATCCAGGGTTCTTGAAATCTCGCCCAAGGGCAGAAACAGCCTTTCCGAATCCCCATATCCCAAAAGGCCGCTGTTCAGGACATGATTTTCGTATTCAAGGCTGAGGACCAGGGGATTCTCTTTTGAGACCTGAGAGCGGGGATTGCCTTCAGGCGTTGACGGCCGGCCGGTCTGGGCCATGAGCGCCGCGCTCTTTAAAAGGACGATACCATTTTTTTCAAGGGCTTCGGTCAGGGCATCAAACTGCTGCCGGTCCACGGCCCCCCCTGTTTTTGCAGCCTGCAGCAGTTCATTGCGTTTCAAAAGAATGTCCGCCACCTTATCCGCAAGGTCGTCACTTTTTTGACAAAGTTGGGTCCATTTGTCAAACTGGGCCGTATGGCGCAGCAGTTCCCCGGCTTTTGCAAGCTTTAATGTTCTGGAAAACGGGTCCGCGTTCGGGGGGCCGGTGGATGCCGCAGGGGTATGATTCCCCTTTGCCCCGGTTTTGGAAATAGGGTCCAAGCCTTCTCCTGTATTCATATTCAGACACAACTCCGATCAGAGATATCAGCAAATTTGATGCCACGCGCCGTACCGGCAAGGCGAAGATTCCATTGACAATCCGGCAACAAATCGCATATTTGTTTTCAGGCGCGCAAGGAAAGGCCCGGGATAGATTTCAGCAACAAGGAGGATCCAATGAAGATACTGAATTATAAAGACGTCCTGCCCATTGTCATGGATAATGAAGCCGTGAAACATGTGGCGGGCCGTGTGATGATCGGCAGGGAAGACGGGGCAAAAAATTTCTGCATGCGGGTCTTTGAAATGGGCCCCGGCGGCTTCACCCCCCGGCACACCCATGACTGGGAACATGAAGTTTTTGTCCATTCCGGCCTGGGCCAAGTCTTTATCAAGGATTCCTGGCATCCCCTCAAGGAAGGGTCCGCGGTCTTTGTTCCGGCCAATGTCGAACACCAGTTCAGGAACACCTTTGACAAAACCCTTACCTTTGTCTGCCTTATTCCCGCAGGAGCACCGGAAATATGACGGAACCAAGAACCTGCGTGGGAAAGGACGGCCGGTTCAAGGTCGGAATCCACAGGCCCTGCTTCGGGGTCCGGAACCTGAGGCGGCATGACTACCTGCAGAGTCTTGGAGCGCTTGAAGACGAATCAGGGGTGGACAACCGGGCCAATTTCCCGGACAGGGACCTGTATGAGCCCGAAGCCGACCTGATCTACGAGATCCATAACCCCTTTGCCTTCCGGGGAACCACCTATATCAATTCGGCCTGGGCCGATGCAAAGGCGGCCCGCCCTGAAACCATCGCCATTCCCGCCCCAAAGCCCTGTTCCCTGCTTGAAAATATCAGACAGGCTGAAAAAATCACAAATCTCGGGCTTAAAGAAAAAACCGGGCTTATGGACCTTTTGCCCCATCCTCTCCGGATCAGCCTGGCCCAGGCTTCCACCGACCCTGAAGAACTCATGCTCCTGGCCCAAAAATCCTGCCGGATCATCTTTGGCCCGGATCTTCAGACCCCGGTGGGAATCGGGTATAAAAAGAGTCCATCCGGACAGACCATCCCGGACATCCGTGACCCTGAAGTGTTTGAAGTCCTGGTGAACAACCCCCATCTGCCTGATCCCTGGAAGAACGCCCTGGTACTGAAACCCGGGGTCCAGGGAACCAATGAGATCACGGGAGAATATCTTTCCCGCGATAAAGGCGCCCATGTCTTTGAATACCTGAGGCGGAATTCCTATATCCCCTGGGGCCATTTTGCCTCCAATATGGCCAACGATGCCGTCCGTTACCGGGCCGGGGACCTGAGCGAAGAAGACATGAGGGGGCTGCGCCACCTTTACTATCAGCGGGCCTTTATCCGGCTGGCGGCGGAGCTGGATATCCCCTTTCCCGGCGCAAGGGCGCCCTGACCACGGAGGACCTGGAAGCCCTGAGAAAAAGAATCCTGGACCGGCTCAGACAACCGGACCCTCCTTCCCTGACCTTTGACAGCACCCTCTGGGGATGGAATTTCGGATTCGGATACGCCCAGTCCGGCCACAGGCTCCATGCCTCCCACCAGATGGTCCACCACCAGAACGCCATGATCCCCAAACAGGTCCGGACACAAACGGGTGAAGAGATGCCTTCCTTTGCCGCGGGAGACCTGATCCGGGAATTCATCACTCAATACCGGCAAGCCTTCGGGAAACCCTTTTTCGAAACCTATGCCGCCGCTCTCAGAAACAATACCAGGACCGACGGGAAAACAGACGGCCCCTCCTCCCTCATCCTGGCCGAAGATGACCACACCCTTTTGTTTGTTCCCAAGGCCCAGGTATCGGAATGGGAAGTCCAGCTCATGCCCAAAACCTCGTGCGGCAACATTCTTGAGGCCGACATCCCCATGCGGGAATCCCTGGACAGGGCCATCCTGGCCGCGGTCAAAACCCTTGAATCCCTGGGCGCGCAATTTGTCACCACCATTGAATTTTCAAAACGGCTGGACTCCCCGGATACGGACCAGAGGCTTCTCTATTCATTTATCCCCAGGCTTCCCTACAGCCCGGCCACCTTTTCCGAGGCCCAGCTCAGATGGATCTCCGGGGCCTATCCCGAAGATGTGGCCCAGGCCTGCCGCATGGCCATAAAAAAACAGGGAGAAAGGACACGGCCATGATTCTTCATGATTTTATCTATGAATGGGACGGAAAAAGCACGGAAGGCGAAAAACCGGTTTCCTGGTGGCCGGGATCATACCATGTCAAGATTATCCGGCTGGGCACAGACGGTGAAGGCATCAGCTACCTTGTGCCTTTCGCCGTTCTCCTGAAAAATGCAAGGCTCAACCCCACCATGAATACCTCGCTGAAAAACTATATCCATAATTTTGCAGAAAAAATATGCCGGTCCTATGACCTGGACATGGGAAAAACCCTGTGGGTCGAACTGGACGGAACCATTGAGGTGGCCCGGATTCACCCTGCCAGGCTGGCCGATTCAAGCCTGTTTGCCGTGCCCTGGCGTCCCATCCGGCCCAATGAACTGGAATTGATCAAGCCCTATCTGGCAGACATGTAACCCGCCCTGTTGGCCCACTTATTTTGCCTGAAAGGCTTATTTATTATCGCCCTGCCGGGACACCAGGAGCTTATCCACCCTTCTTCCGTCCATGTCAATGACCTCATACCTTATCCCCTTCCACATAAAGGACTGCCCCTCCGCGGGCACAGTGCCGAGCCTTGCCATGACAAACCCGCCCAGGGTGTTCATCCCTGCCTGCTCTTCTTCGGTCAGGGTTCCGATTTCCATATAGTCCAGAAACTCATCCAGGGGCAGACTCCCGGATACCAGCAATGAGCCGTCTTCACGTTTCACAATGTCGCTTTCCCCTTCAACCGCATCTTCGACATCCTCAAACACGGACCGCAAAATATCCCCAAAGGTGACAAGGCCCTGGGTCGTGCCGTATTCGTCCACCACAAAGGCAAGGTGCATTTTGGTTTTTTTGAATAATTCCATGGCCTTCACCGCGGGCGTGGTCTCGTAAACAAAAAGAGGGGGGCGGCATATTTTCTCAAGGTCAAAGGGTTTGTCCTCCATGATGAGTGAGAGAAGGTCCTTTCCCCGGATCACCCCTGCAATGTTCTCAAACCGGTCCCGGGCCAGGGGGTAGGACGAATACTTATGCTGAGCAATCTTATGCTTTGTTTCCTCCGGGCCTTCGTTCAGATTGAGCCAGACAATATCGGCCCGGGGGGTCATGAGAACGTCCACCCGGCGATCGGCCAGGCGGAAGACCCGTTCAATCGTATCCTGTTCAAACTCTTGAAAGGTTCCGGCCTGGGTTCCCTTATCGATCAGCAGTTTTATTTCCTCTTCCGTGACCACCGGCTCGGCCGAGGCTTTAAACCCGGAAAAACGGAGCAGGAGGTTTGTGGAGCAGCTCAGCAGGATCACCAATGGATGCGCCAGCCGTGAAAGGAGATTTATGGCCGGCGCCACTAGGCAGGCCAGATTTTCCGGATCATTTAAAGCGATCCGCTTCGGAATCAGTTCTCCCAGGATCAAGGATAAATACGTGATAGAGACGACAACAATCGTAACGCCGATAGCTTCGGCATAGGGCGCGAATAAAGGGACGCCGGCAAGGCGGAGGCCTATCCCCTCGGCCAGGGTTGCCCCGCCGAAGGCACCGGCCAGAATCCCGATAAAGGTAATCCCGATCTGGATGGTGGATAAAAAACTGTCTGGTGAATCGGCAAGCTTAAGTGCAACAGCCGCCCTTGCATCGCCTTCTTTGGCCAGTTGCTCCAGCCTGGTCTTCCGGGCCGAGACAAGGGCCAGCTCAGACAAGGCCAGCCACCCGTTCAAGGCAATCAGAAAAAGAATTAATCCCAGCTCAATCCAAATTAAATCCATATGAATCCATTCAAACCTTTTAAGGCTTGCATATTTTTAATATGCAAAGCCGATACCCATACTGACAGGGGCTCTCAATTTGCCGATTGCAGCGCGGCAATCCGGGATTCCAGCGGCGGGTGGGTGCTGAACAGCGCGGTCATCCCCCGGCCGGAAATCCCGCTGGCAGCCATCTCTTTGGGCAGCTCGCCCGACCCCAGGCTGCCCAGGGCGCGCAGCGCATTGATCATGGGCTGACGGTCGCCCATAAGCTCGGCCGCGCCCAGATCGGCCCGGTATTCCCGCTGCCGGGAAAAATACATGACCACAACGCTCGCCAGGATACCAAACAGGATTTCAAATACCATACTGGTAATGAAATAGCCCATGCCCGGACCACTCGACTCCTCGTCATTTTTGCGCAGAAAGCTGTCCAGGGCATAGGCTGCGACCCGGGACAGAAAAATCACGAAAGTATTGACCACACCCTGAATCAGGGTCAGGGTCACCATATCCCCATTGGCAATATGGGCCACCTCGTGGGCCAGAACCGCTTCCACCTGCCGCGGGTTCATGCCCTGCATCAGGCCGGTGGACACGGCCACCAGGGAATTGGTCCTGCCGGGGCCCGTGGCAAAGGCATTGGGCGCCCCTTCATACACCGCGACCTCGGGCCTGGGAATTCCGGCCTTGGCGGCCAGCCGGCCAACGGTGTCCAGAAGCCAGGCCTGGTCCGGATTGCCGGGCTGCTCAATGACTCTTGCGCCGGTACTCCATTTGGCCATGGTTTTGGACATCAAAAGCGAAATAAAGGCCCCGCCGAAACCGATCAGAGCGGCAAAGGCCAGCAGCATCCCCATGTTCAGCCCATTGGCGGTCAGGTAGCGGTCAATGCCCAGAATCCGGGCGCTGACCGACAATACCAGCAGGACCGCCATATTGGTCAGCAAAAACAAAAAAATCCGTTTCATCTTCTTCTCCTTCAGATATCCGGGCTAGGCTTCTATCCCTTCCAGCTTCCAGGCCCGGCTTCCCACCGGGGCGGCAAAGGTCCAGTCTTCCTCAAATTTCACGGAATTTTCAGAATCTCCCCTCACAATTTCTCCGGATGTTTCATCCACGGTATAGTCCAGAAGATTGGCCGTAAACCGGACTGTGACAAACATCTCCCCGCCCTGGACCCCTGCGGCCGTCAGCTCGACATTCCGCACGGCAATATTTTCGAGGCGGTTGAGGTGCCCCTGCTGCTTGAGATCTCTAAAATGCTGGTCATATTCCTCCAGCAGTTGATTTCCCACAAAGGGCTTCAGCACCGAGGCATCCCTGCGGGTCCATCCGGCCTGGATTTTGAAAAACAAATCCTGGGCTGTTTCTTTAAAGGCATCGGGATTAAAGCTGTCATCAACGGCCCAGATCTCCCGGACACCGGTGACCAGGGGGTCCTCTGCACTATCATGCTGTGTCTCCTGAGAAGCACCCGGTCCGGAAAAAAGCCGGGAAGGCGGATTTCGGTCCGTTGAAAATGATGATCCGGCATTCCCGGCAAGGGCTTTCCTGCGGGCAAACCACTTATAGCCGAAATAAGCGACACCAGCCAGGAGCAGGATCTCAAACAGCCCGAATCCGCTGCCGCCAAGGCCGCCCGCACCCATGCCGTGGGCTGCTCCGCCAAAGAGCATGCTGCCCAGGAATCCGCCCATGACGCCGCCGGCCAGTCCCCGGGTAAAGGACCCGCCCATAGGACTTCCTGTAGTTCTGGGGGCCTGGGTCTGCATGGCCGGTCTGGATGGGGCCGGGGCGCTTTTAAAGGACCTCCCCCCGCCCCTGGACCGGGCATCAGCGACTTCCATAAATCCGGCTATCATAAAAAACACCATCACCGTTAAAACCGTCAGGGTCATTTTAAACCTTGAAACTCTCAGCATTAGCTTTTCTCCTTTGTTTTGAGCCGGCCCGGAGCCATCCGCCCGGCCCTGATTGGCATATAAATATATCATATCTCTTTGGTTTTCAATCATTATCGGCGGCCAAGAGCCCGTCGGCATCAAAGGCCGGCCTCCGTCAATCCGCTGCCTTGCCGGATATCGCGCCTTGCTTCAAGGGCTTGCCGGCTTGTATCCAGCGACTCACAAGAGAAACCCCGATGGAGCCCAGGATAATGGCCCCGATGATCCCCAGGGATACGGGTGTGGGGATGTGGATGAATTTCAGAAGAAGCATTTTGACGCCGATGAACACCAGCACCAGGGACAGCCCGAATTTCAGGAAACGGAAATAGTCAATGGCCCCGGCCAGGGCAAAATAAAGGGATCTCAGCCCCAGGATGGCAAATACATTGGACGTGAAGACGATAAATTCCTTTGTCGTGATGCCGAAGATCGCAGGGATCGAATCCAGGGCAAAGATCAGATCGGTTCCCTCCACCATGATGAGCACCAGAAAGAGCGGGGTCAGCATGCGGCGGCCGTTGACGACGGTGATGAAACGCTGTTGATCATAAGAAGGGGCGATGGGCAGAAATTTCCGGGCCAACCGGATCAAGATGTTTTTTCCCGGTTCCACACTTTCTTCCCGGGTAAACAGAAGTTTTGCCCCGCTGAAAACCAGGAACCCGCCGAAAATGAACAGGGTCCATTCAAATTCCCGCACCAGGGCCGCTCCGGCCCAGATCATGATGCCCCTCATAATCAGGGCGCCCATGATGCCCCAGAACAGAACCCGGTGCTGATAGGCCAGGGGCACCTGAAAATACCCGAAAATCAAGGCAATGACAAAGACATTGTCCATGGACAGGGACAGTTCGACAATGTAGCCGGTTAAAAATTCAAGGGCCTCTTCCTGCCCGCGGAAAACATGCAGCCCCCAGGCAAACCCCAGGGCCAGGGAAAACCACAGGACAGTCCACAGCAAGGCCTCTTTGAATTTGACGACATGGGCCCTCCGGTGGAACACGCCCAAATCCATTGCCAGGAACAGGATAACGGCCAGGACAAATACGGTCCAGTGGACCAGGTGATTTCAGCAATCATAGATACAATCCTTTACAAAATCGTTCATATTATGCCGGGCCGGGAATAAAAAAAGACCCTTACCCTCGGCACGGCAGCCGGGATAAAGGTCTTGTTTCCAGTATATCTGTCCCGGTTCCGGGTCTTTCGACCGTATTGACGGAATCCGGGCCGGCCGGTTCTTCAGCCGTTAACTACTCCCCTTTATGTTTCGAATAAGATAATCCATCCCCTTCGGGTTGTCAAGTTTTTTAGACCAGGCCCTGGTCCATCATGGCGTCCGCGGTTTTGACAAAGCCTGCAATATTAGCCCCGTTCACATAATTGCCCGGGGTCCCGTATTCTTCCGAAGCGGAAAGACAGGCCGAATGAATACTTTTCATGATGCCCTTGAGCTTGGCTTCCACCTCTTCCCCGGACCATTTGATCCGCATGGAATTCTGGGACATCTCAAGACCGGATACGGCGACCCCGCCGGCATTGGCAGCCTTGGCCGGGGCAAACAGGAGCTTATGATCCAGGAAGATATCCAGTCCGTCGGGCATGGTGGGCATATTGGCCCCTTCACACACCAGATAAACCCCGTTATTGACCAGGTTCTGCGCGTCCTTTGCATTGATCTCGTTCTGGGTGGCGCTGGGAAAGGCGCAGTCGGCCTTGTGATTCCAGAGGGGGTTAAACCCGGTTGAAGCGTCAGCCGCTGTATAAACCGCTTCCGGGTATTTTTCCACATAGTCCTTAATCCTGGCCCGTTTGACATTTTTAAGATACAGCACATGGTGAAGCTTGGCCTCGTCAATGCCTTTTTCATCATAGATATAACCGGAGGAATCGGAAAGGGTCACCACCTTTGCGCCGAGCTGGTTCAGTTTCCGGGTGGTATACTGGGCCACGTTGCCGGAGCCGGACACAAGGCAGACCTTGCCCTTGAGATTCTGTTTCCGGGTGGCCAGCATTTCATCGGCGAAAAAGACCGCCCCGTATCCGGTGGCTTCGGGCCGGATCAGGCTGCCGCCCCAGTTCAGGGCCTTGCCCGTGAGAACACCTGAAAATTCATTTCTCAGCTTTTTATACATGCCGAAAAGATAGCCGATCTCCCTTCCGCCCACACCGATATCACCGGCCGGCACATCCGTATCCGGCCCGATATGGCGGAAGAGTTCCATCATGAAACCCTGGCAGAATCTCATGACCTCATTGTCGGATTTGCCCTTGGGATCAAAATCCGACCCTCCCTTGGCCCCGCCCATGGGAAGTGTGGTCAGGGCATTTTTAAAAACCTGCTCAAAGGCCAGGAATTTTAAAATGGACAGGTTCACCGAGGGGTGAAACCGCAGGCCGCCCTTATAGGGCCCCAGGGCGCTGTTCATCTGGATCCTGAACCCCCGGTTGACCCGGACCAGGCCCTGGTCGTCCACCCAGGGAACCCTGAACTGGATCACCCGCTCCGGTTCGACGATTCTTTCCATGATGCCGGCGTGCCGGTATTCGGGATTTTTATCCAGGACCGGTTTGACGGATTCCGCAACCTCCGTGACCGCCTGGTGAAACTCCTTTTCATAGGGATCTCTTGCCGTGACAATATCCAATATGGTCGTCATTTTTGCTCCTCCTGTTAAGGTCCTGAATATAGTTCTTTCATATCAGAAAACCGGGTCTATCCGCAACAACCATTATTGACTTCAGAGCCAAACAAAGATAAGGTGCCTGATTATGGAAAACGATCAGCACCTCATACGGATAACCCCGGCAGGGCCCGAAACCTCAGTGGCCATCAAAAAGCCTCCCCGCATGGGGCTGGTTTTTTTAAAAGCCCTGCTGATGGCCCCTTTCCGTCCCAATACCCTGGCCGACGACGCCATTGTCCCGCTGACCCGGATCATATTGCAGGGGTTTCAACCGGACCCGGCCCTCATCTCCCGCTACAGAACCGTCTGCGGATTTAATGAAAATAATGAGAACATCATCCCCATCACCTATCTTCAGACCCTTTTCATCGGTATCCTGGGGAAATTCATCATTTCGCCCTTTTTCCCCCTGAAACCCACGGGGCTGATCCAGGTCTTCCAGTCCTTTGAGCAGAAAAGACCGGTAAACACAGGCGAAATCCTTGACCTGGCCTGTATCCTTTCCGGGTTTACCAAAAAAGAAACCGGCATTGAAACCCGGTTTATCCTGGAGGTCAGATCCGGCGGGGAAATGGTCTGGCAGGGCATTTCAGGCTTTTTTACCCGGAGCGGGGCAAAAAAGGCCCCCATCGGCCCCGAAGCCTGAAGATATCTTTCTGGAACAAAGAGAAACCATTCCCGTGCCCTCGGGCACCGGCCGCCGCTATGCTGCCGTATCCGGGGATTATAACCCCCATCACTTGTATACCCTTACGGCCAGGCTTTTCGGCTTTAAAACGGCCATCGCCCACGGCATGTGGAGCCTTGCCAGGGTAGCGGCAAGCCTGGACCGGGAATTCGGCCTTCAAGGCCCTGCCCTCATCGAGGCCTCTTTTAAGCTGCCGGTGTTCATGCCCGCCGTCACTACCCTGGGCTGGGAACAGGCATCGGATGAGGAAACCGGACGGCCCCAGGTCCGGTTTGAACTCCGGGATCAGCAAAAGGGCCTTCCCCATCTGAAAGGAAGACTCCTTCTTCCCTGAGGAAAACCATCCATGCTGGGCGCCATCCTGTCTCTATGCGCCGCCTTTTTCTGGGCCGGCGCCGTCATCCTCTACAAAAAAAGCGGAGAAGTGTTTTCCCCCGTCTCCCTGAATATTTATAAAAGCCTGGTGGCTTTGATCCTGATCTCCCTGACCATGCTCATCCTCAAAATTCCCTTTTTCCCGGACAAACCCCTTAATGACTGGCTGCTTCTGGCCGTGTCCGGTTTTTTCGGCATCACCCTGTCGGACCTTTTCTTTTTCATGGCCCTGAACCGCCTGGGAGCCGGGCCTGTGGCCATTGTGGAATGCCTCTACCTGCCCAGCGTGATCTTTTTTTCTTTTCTGCTTTTGGGGGAAAGCCTGACCCCGGGGGCCATGATCGGCGGCTTTTTGATCTTTGCGGCTGTTTTTGTAGGTTCCCTGTCCCGGACAAAGCTCCCGGACCCCTCCGTGATCAAACAAAGCGCCTGGTCCGGCATCCTCGTGGGCTGCCTGGCCATGGTTCTGGTGGCCCTGGGGATTGTCATCATCAAGGAACTCCTGGATAGGACCGACATCCTCTGGGCCAATTTTGTCCGGGTCGGGGCCGGAACCGCATCCCTCCTGGTCTATCTCTTCTGCCATCCCAAACGCAGGTCCTATCTCCGGGAACTCAGGTTCTCAAAGACCTGGTTCACGGCCCTTCCCGCCTCGGTTTCCGGGAATTACCTGGCCCTGATCTGCTGGGTGGGGGGAATGAAATACACCACCGCCTCCCAGGCCGCCATTTTAAACCAGATGTCCACCATTTTTATCTTTATCCTGGCGGCCCTGTTTTTAAAGGAAAGAATCACGGGACCCAAGACCCTGGCCATTGCCCTGGCCGTCACCGGCGCAGGCCTGACCATTTTCGGCGGGTGAGGACCCCGGCATGGGCCTCCCTTTTTTATCGTTGACAAAATAAGCCCGCCCCGGGTATAAGCTTGGCCAAGCATACAGGTGCCTTTGGAAGGACAGTCCTCCCGGGGGTTAAAAGGAAAGGCGGTGAGAGTCCGCCACATGCCAGCCGGTGCCGTGATTGGGGACGAAAACTGCACAAAAGCCACTCTGAAGATCAGGGGAAGGCGCAGCCATTAGGATGATCCGTCAGTCGGAAAGCCTGCCTCTATGCCTAGGATTCTCTGCTGGAACAAGATCCTGATAATACCTTTATTATTCAGGAGGAATCATGTCCCAGACACCCGACCGTGAATTCGGCGCCGTCATCACCCGTCTCATCCAGAAAGAAAGCCTGACCCGGAAAGAATCCGAACAGGCCTTTATTTCCCTGTTGAACAACCAGGTCACACAAATGCAGCAGGGGGCCTTCCTGGCCGCCCTGACCGCCAAGGGAGAAACCCGGCAGGAGGTGGCCGGGGCCTGGCAGGCCATCTATGACCTGGACACCACCAAAATCGATCTGGACCCGGGGCTTCGTCCCGTGGACAACAGCGGCACGGGCATGGATACATTCAAAACCTTCAATATCAGCACGGCAGCCTCCCTCGTTGCGGCGGCCGGGGGCATCCCCATGGCACGGCACGGGGCCAGGGCCATCACCTCGGTCTGCGGCACCGTGGACATGGCCGAAGCCTTGGGCGTTGACGTGGAATGCCCAGCCCACGTGGTGGCAAACAGCATAAAAAAGGCAAATATCGGCCTTTTCAACGGCATGAGCCCCAACATCCATCCCAGGGCCCTGGGCCGCATCCTGTCACAGATTTATTTCGGCTCCACTCTGAACATTGCGGCCTCCCTTGCCAACCCGGCCCTGCCCGCCATCGGGGTGAGGGGAGTCTATTCACAGGCCATGATCCGGCCCGTGGCCGAAGTCATGCAGGATATCGGCTACACCCGGGCCATTGTCCTCCACGGCACCCTTGAGGGCTCCGGCAAGGGCATGGACGAGGCCTCGGTCTGCGGCATCACCCATTGCGCCCAAATTCTTGAGACGGGCCGGATCCATGAATTTACCATTGACCCCAAACCCCTGGGCCTGGCTACCAAAAGCCCCGAAGCCCTTTCCCCCGAAACCGGTATCAGGGCCGAAGCCCGGCGCTTTGCCGGCCTCATGGCCAACCGGGAAGCCTCTGCCAGAAAAGATGCCGTGCTTCTCAATGCCGGGCTCATCTTCCTTGTTGCCGGAAAGGCAAAGGACCTTGAAGGGGGCATTCAGGCAGCGGCCACCCTGCTGGAAACGGGCGCAGCCTTCAAGACCCTCGAAAACTGGGTCAGGAGCCAGAACACAGATCCTGAAAAGGGCCTGGCAACCCTTCACAGCCTGGTATAACCAATGCATCACAAGGAGACTCTCTAATAAGGTTTCACCCGTTCGCTGTCGAACAGGTACCATCCGGGTACACAAGGAGAACCCATGGAACTGCTCATCTTAAAATCCGGCCCTGACTATATCCGGTATAAGGACGGGGCCTATCTCCGGACCGGGCTGGACAAGGCAAGCGTCTTTCCCATGGACCGGATGATGCTTGTCCGGCAACATGCAGAAGCCCTGAAGAATCTGGGTTTTAAAGATGTCTCCATCAAAAAACTCGTTCTAACGGAAGAGGAGATATGAGATGAAAATGGTATTGACCGGGCTCGGCAGGCTTGAAATCCAGACCGATGACCGGGACATGAAGGTTTCCGATGACGCTCTGGTACTGACCGATGTCCTTTGCTGCGCCGTCTGCCGGACCGACGCCAAAATGTGGGAGCAGGGCCACCGGGATCTTGTTTTCCCCAGGGTCCTGGGCCATGAAATGGTGGTCCGGGATGAGACCGGGAAGCGGTTCATGGTCTGGCCCGGTAAAAGCTGCGGGGTCTGCGTCTTCTGCCGGACAGGCAAGGAAAACCTCTGTGAACACATGAAGATCTCCGGTTTCCACACCGACGGCGGGTTTGCCCACAAAGCCCTTCTGCCTAAGGACAGCCTCATCCCCCTGCCGGACGCCCTTCCCTCCCCCATCGCCTGTTTTGCGGAGCCCGTGGGATGCGTCATCAACGCCTTTGAAAAACTCCCGGCCAAAACCGGGGACCGGGTCCTGGTCTACGGCGGCGGCACCATGGGGCTAATCACCGCCCTTTATGCCCTTGACCTGGGCCTCATCCCCCTTGTCATTGAAAAAAACGAGCCCAAAATCCGAAAGATCGCCCCCTTTCTTTCCGCCTCGGGCATTTCCTGCGCCAAGGACACCCATGAAAGCGAATTTGATCTCATCATCAATGCCTGCGCCGATTACAAGGCCTTTTGCCAGGGCATTGCCAAGATCTGCAAAGGGGGCCACCTGGCTTTTTTCAGCGGGATATCCAAGAACGAACAAATCGAAACCAATCTCCTGAATCTCATCCATTACCGGGAGGCTGTGGTGTCCGGGGTCTACGGCATGACCCGGGATCATATGCAAAAGGCCCTGCCCTTCATGGAAACCCGGGCCGGGCTGCTGGAACTTCTCATTGAGGATACCCTTGCTCCGGAAACGACCCCGGCCATCATGCCCAAGGTCCTGTCCGGCAATTACCTCAAATATATCCTGGATTTCAGCCTTTCAAACCCATCGGCCCCGGTTTCCGTTAAAACTTTACCTTCCTCCCCCGGCCTGAAACCGGAGGACCTGCCGTCCCAAAGCCTTTGCCGGACTGTCCTGGAATCCATTGCCCCCGTGCCGGAGGACCTTCTGCCAGCCGCCACGCCCGGATGGATGAAAAAACCAAACCCCTGGGCGCCCTGGGCCGCCTGGAAGACCTGGCCGTCCGCATGGCCCTGATCCAGAACACCCTTTCCCCAGCGGTCCTGCAGAAAAACCTCTTTGTTTTTGCCGGGGACCACGGCATTACCGAAGAAGGGGTGTCTGCCTATCCCTCCGAGGTCACGGCCCAGATGGTGGAAAATTTTTTAAACGGCGGGGCCGCCATCAATGTGCTCTGCCGCCACCACGGCATTGACCTGAAAATCGTGGACATGGGCGTCAAAAAGGAGTTCTCCCCCCACCCGGACCTCATCATCAAAAAGGTGGCCAAGGGAACCCGGAACTTTGCCCTTGAACCGGCCATGACCCGGGAACAGATGATCACCGCCCTTGAAAACGGGATGAGCACCTTTCTGGAGGCCCATGCAAAAACGCCCATGGAAATTGTGGGACTGGGGGAAATGGGCATCGGCAACACCACCTCGGCCTCGGCCCTCATTTCCGTCATCACCGGCATCAGCCCCGCCCAAGCCGCAGGGCGGGGAACGGGCGTGGACGACAAAGGCCTTGCCCACAAGATAGAGGTCATTGAACGGGTCCTGGCCTTTCATGACCTGGACCCGGCCAACGGGTTTGAACTCCTCCAGAAAATCGGGGGCTTTGAAATCGCCGGCATGGCCGGGGCCATCCTGGCCGCGGCCTCCAAAAAACCGCCATTGTCCTGGACGGTGTCATTTCAACGGCCGCAGGCCTGGTGGCCCACCTCATCCACCCGGCGGTCCGGGGCTATCTCATCTCGGGCCATCGCTCCGTGGAAAAGGCCCAGAAGGCGGCCCTGGACCATATGAACCTCGCGCCCCCTCATCGATTTTGACATGAGGCTGGGGGAGGGCACAGGGGCCGCCTGGCATGGACGCATTGAT
>JAAUSZ010000335.1 GCA_012031875.1 Desulfobacula sp. | reverse complement strand
CATGAAATTCATCCTCAGGGCCGAGGCCAGGATCTCCACTTCCTTTTTGCCCCCGGCTTCGCACACGGTGACGCATTCGTTGCACCCCAGTATCAGGATACGGTCAAAATTTTCCACTTCCTTGATAATCTCTTCAATGGGTTTCTTTTTTGCTATGATCATTACCAGACCTCATCTGTTCAGGTTATCTATATGTTTTGGTTTCCTTGGATGTTCAGGCCGCGGCCGGTTTTCTGGCCTCGGTTTTTCTAACAGGGCTGGGCCCCAGCCCCAGGACGGTTTCCGTCATTTGGACGGCGATTTCTGCAAACCTTCCGCCCATGGCCGAGGACAGGTTGAACATCTCCACCCGGCCGGTTCCATATGAATTTCCGAAAGGATGTGTTTGACATGGTCCACCCTTTGCCGGACCTTGAGATTCCCTTCCAGAAAATGGCATTCCCCTTCCAGGCAGCCGGCGATCATGACCCCGTCGGCCCCCTCTTCCAGGGCCCTGAGCATATGGATGACATCAATCCGGCCCGTGCAGGGCACCTGGATAATCTTGATATTGGACGGGTAGGACAGCCGCATGGACCCGGCCAGGTCTGCGGCGGCATAGGCACAGAATTTACAGCAGAAGGCAATGATCTGCGGTTCAAAGATAGCGCTCATAAGTCTCCTTTTATCAGGGGCAATTCCGTCAGCCCCCGGGGTTTCAGGCAAAAAGGGCCTTGGTTTTCTCGATGATCTGAAGATCCGTAAAATGGTTCATGGAAATGACCTTGGCCGGGCATTCCGCTGCACAGACCCCGCAGCCGTGGCACAGGGCCGGTTCGATATGGGCGGCGCCGTCCTTGATCCTGGGGACTCCGTAGGGACAGCTCCGGACGCAGACCAGGCACCGGGCGCAATGCTGCGGGTCCTTGTTCCAGGCCACCACCCCGCCCACGGAAATGCTGTCCCGGGAAAGGATGCAGGCGGCCCTGGACACGGCGGCCTTGGCCTGGGCAATGGCCTCGTCCACGGGTTTGGGATAATGGGCCAGCCCGGCCATGAAAATCCCTTCCGAGGCAAAATCCACGGGCCGCAGTTTGGCGTGGGCCTCGTTCAGGAACCCGTCCGCATTCACCGGCACCCGGAACAGTTCAAACAATTCCTTGTTTTCATTGGGAATGACGGCCGCGGCCAATACCACCACATCCGGCTCCAGGAGAAGGGTCCGGTTCAGGATTTTTTCCGTCACCTGGATGACCAGGCGGCCCGGACCCGGGCTGTTTTCTTCCACAGCCAGGTCCGGCAGGTCCTCTTCGTCATACCGGATAAAAAGGACGCCCTTGTTCCTGGCCTCGGTATAAAGATCTTCCTTCAGGCCATAGGTCCGGATATCCCGGTAGAGGATGAACACCTCGGCTTCGGGATTCTTTTCCTTGATGAGCAGGGCTTTCTTAATGGACCCGGCGCAGCAGATCTTGCTGCAATAGGGCCTTTCCTTGTTTCTTGATCCCACGCACTGGATAAAGACAACGGTGTTTGCATCAAAAATGCGGGGATTTTCCTGTTCCAGATCCTGGTTCAGGTCCAGGTGGGTCATGATGCTCGGATGCCGGCCGTAAAGAAATTCTTCGGGTTTATATTCATGGCCCCCCGTGGCCAGGACCGTGGCCCCGTGCTGAAGGGTTTCGGTCTGAATCTTTCCCTCCCGTTTCCCGGAGATGAGTTGGGTGGTAAAATTCCCCATGATGCCGCCGGTTTCAACCACCTCGGTGTTGAGGAACAGCCGTATTTCCGGATGCTTTGTTATTTTTTCCGCCAGGCCCCGAACATGGGGCCGGATCTTTTCTCCCTGGGCCGTGACCAGGAGGGTATTGGCCACCCCGCCCAGCTTTTCCTCCCTTTCCACCAGGAAGACCCGGAACCCCTGGTCCGCCGCAGACAGGGCCGCTTCCATGCCGGCAATGCCGCCGCCCACCACCAGGAGGGCTTTATGGACCCCGAGGGTGGACTGGTAAAGGGGCTCCACGCAATTGGCCTTGGCCACGGCCATGCGGATGAGGTCCTTGGCCTTCTGGGTGGCCCTGCCTTTGTCGTTCATGTGAACCCAGGTGTTCTGGTCCCGGATATTGGCCATTTCAAAGAGGTATTTATTCAGGCCCGCTTCCCGGATGGTTTCCTGAAACAGGGGCTCATGGGTCCGGGGCGAACAAGAGGCCACCACCACCCGGTTGATCCCTTTGTCAATGATGACCTGTTTGATTTTATCCTGGGTGTCCTGGGAACAGGTAAAGAGATTGTCCTCCACATGGACCACATGGGGAAGGGTGGCCGCAAAATCCCGGACTGCGGGAACATCGGCAATGCCGCCGATATTGATGCCGCAGTTGCAGACAAAGACCCCGACCCTGGGCTCCAGCCCGGTGACGTCGGTTTCCGGGGGAAGAACCCGGGTTCGGGTGAGGGTTCCCCTGGAGAGGGCAAGGATTTCCGAAGCACAGGCCGAAGCGGCTGAGGCTTCCACCACGGATTGGGGAATATCCTTGGGACCCTGGAAGACCCCGCAGGCAAAGATGCCGGGCCTTGAGGTCTGGACCGGTGAAAAATCCGAGGTCCGGGCAAACCGGTGGGAATTCAGCTCGATGGAAAGCCGCCGGGCCAGGGCCACATTTTTTGCCCCGGACTCCAGGCCCACGGACAGGACCACCATATCGAAAATTTCCTCAAAAATCTCACCCGATTCGTTGAGGTATTTAAGCTTCAGGTCATGGTTCTCGTCCTCCTCCACCGTGTGGACCCTGGACCGGATGAAGCGCACCCCTTTTTCCTCCCGCGCCCTCAGATAATACCGGTCAAAATCCTTGCCGTAGGTCCTCATATCCATAAAAATACGGCCGTATCCAGGGGAACGGGGCTGTGTTCCTTGGCGATGACGGTCTGTTTCACCGCATACATGCAGCAGACCGACGAGCAGTATGAATTGTCGCAGGTATTGAGATCCCTTGACCCGGTGCACTGGAGCCAGGCGATTTTCTTGGGCTCCCGGTGGTCCGAGGGCCGGACCAGGTGGCCCTGAAAAGGTCCGGAGGCCGACAATATCCTTTCAAATTCCAGGCTGGTCACCACATTGGGATGGTTGATATAATTATACTGGGCATGGGGGGCAGGATCAAAGGGGGTGAATCCCGGCGCCATGATGATGGCCCCCACCTCCAGGGTCAGGGTTTGGGCCTTCATATCATGATTGACGGCCCCGGCCAGGCAGACCTCCACGCACTGGTAACATTCCGAGCAGATCCCGCAGGACAGGCACCGGGCCGCCTCCTGATCGATGAGGTCCTTGGCCAGGTTCAGGGTGACTTCCTTAAAATTGCCTTCCCGTTCCGCGGCGCTGATTTTGGAGGGTTTTACCCGTTCCAGTTTCGGGACGTTGGTGATTTCCGGTTTTTCATAGTCCCAGGTCTTTTCCCGGTCTTCTTTCAGGTCCAGGCCGTTGATGAACCGGTGCATGCTCTCGGCTGCGGTCTTGCCCGAAGCCACGGCATCCACTACGGATTTGGGGCCGTAATAGGCGTCACCCCCGGCAAAGACCCAGTCAATGGGGGTCTGGAGGGTGAGGGGGTCGGCTTCATAGCCGCCGGGCCGGGTGAGGCTGATGCCTTCTTTTTGGGCAAACCCGGTCTGGCCCGTCTGGCCGATGGCCACGATGACGGTATCGGTTTCAAACAGGGTGAGTTTGCAGTCGTCATACTGGGGGCTGAACCGGCCGTTTTCATCAAAGACGGTGGTACATTCCTTGAATTCGACTTCCGAGACCTTGCCCTTATCTCCGATGAATCTCAGGGGCCCGAGGCTGTTGACGATTTTGACCCCTTCTTCCAGGGCTTCTTCGATTTCATAGTCCCAGGCCGGCATCTCATCCCGTTTTTCCAGGCAGACCATGGTGACGTCTTCGGCGCCAGGCGGCGG
>JAAUSZ010000334.1 GCA_012031875.1 Desulfobacula sp. | reverse complement strand
GGGAAGACCACCCTCATCGACTGCATCCTGGGCATTAACAAACTGGACAGCGGCATACTCCGAATAGGGGCCGGCCCGCCGCCGAGCTTTCGGCCAATGAAACCGCCAGAACCATGGCCTATGTGCCCCAGAAGCACAACCGCCATTTTTCCTTTTCCGTTCTGGATGTGCTGCTCACGGGACGGGCGCCCTATACCTCATTTTATTCGTCCCCGGATAACCGGGACGTTGAAACAGCCAAAACCATCCTTGAATCCTTTGCCCTTTCCCACCTGATGCACCGGGACTACACCCTTCTCAGCGGCGGGGAAACCCAACTGGTGATGATCATGAGGGCCCTGATCCAGGACACCCCGGTGATTGTCATGGACGAGCCCACGGCCCATCTGGATTTCAGGCATGAACTCATCGTGCTGGAAACCATTGCCCGTCTGGTTAAAGAAAGGAATCTGACCCTTGTCATGGCCACCCATTTTCCCAACCATGCCTTTTATTTTGAGAATGAGAGCCTCCCGGTCCAGGTGGCCTTCATGGACCGGCAAACCGTCCTTGTTTCCGGGTCCCCGTCCAAGGCCCTGACCGAAGAAAACCTGGCCCGCTTTTACCATGTCCAGACCTGTATCATCAACCAGGCCATCCCCTTTAAGGGAACCGTCAAACATATTCTTCCCGTACAAACCCTGGATCATAAACCGGAGACAATAAAATGAAACTTCCCCGTCTGCCTCTTCTGGGCATGCTCTTTGCCCTCTTTTTCCACCCCGGCCCGGCCAATGCATCCGAAGCCGTTACAGTCACGGATTTTACAGGCAGAACCCTGACCCTGGCCGGAGCACCGGAACGGATTGCCTGTCTCTATGCCTTCAGCGGCCATGTGGTCACCATGCTGGGAAGGGGGAACGATATGGTGGCCATTGTGGATGGACTGAAAAAAGATCTGCTGCTGCAAACCCTGGTGCCGGGAATCAAAAAAATCCCCATTCCCATCAAGGGCGGCATCATCAATATTGAAGAACTGTTGAAAACAAAGGCGGATTTTGTCTTTTTGAAACCTGAAACCGCAGCCGGTTCAGCGGAAATCAAAAAGCTGGAAGAATTCCATCTTCCCTATTTTACGGCGGGCTACCGCAATATGGAAGAGCAGATGGCCATCATTGAATGATGGGGAAGGCCATTGGCAGATACGATAAAGCCCTGGCTTACACCCGGTATTACAGGGAAGCCATCCGGCGGGTGGGGGAAAGGGTTGCCCATCTCCCTCCGGAAAAACGGGTCCGCCTCTACCATTCCGTGAACGAGGCCCGCAGGACCGATGCGCCCGGCACCATCGAAGCGGACTGGACAAGGGCCGCGGGCGTTGTCAATGTCTCGGTGGGAGAACCCCTAAAGGGTAAGGGGGAGAAGAGCTTTGCCGATATTGAACAGATCCTGGTCTGGAACCCCGAGGTCATCATTGTCAACGAGGACGGGGTGGACCTGGAAATCCTGGCGGACAGGAAATGGGCTTCCATTAAAGCCGTGCAGAACCAGAAAGTATTTCCCATCCCTGTCGGGATATCTCGATGGGGGCATCCGGGGAGGCCTTGAAACCCCCCTGGCCATCCTCTGGACAGCAAAAACCGTTTACCCGGATCTTTTTTCAGACATTGACCTGAAAAAAGAGGTATCCGGGTTTTACCGGGATTTTTTCAATCTTGACCTGGATGAGGCCATGATCGATAAGATCCTCGGAAACAAAGGCATGCGACAGGTCATGGAGAAGAACTGACCCTTGCAAAAACAGCCCAAGGACTTTTTATTTGATGATCTTAACGATTTTGACCTTTTTGCCGATCCAGTCCATGGGCAGATAGATCCGGCCTGCCCGGCCATTGGGCTTGACTTCCCTTTCGATCAGCACGTCCCCGTAGATTTCAAATTTTTCCGTCCGGTTTGATCTCTTTTTTGTTTTTTTAACTCTTTTTTTCACATCCGTCAGCATGGTGTCCGCTCCTTGTTAATCCGACATGAAGGGGTAAGTATGATGTTCCGGGGGAACAAAGGTCTCCTTGATGGTTCTGGCCGATGCCCAGCGCAAAAGGTTCAGCAAGCTGCCGGCCTTGTCATTGGTTCCGCTGGCCCTGGCCCCGCCAAAGGGCTGGCGGCCCACCACCGCGCCCGTGGGTTTGTCGTTGATATAAAAATTGCCCGCAGAATGGGTCAGTCTCGCCGTCATATGGGCAATGGCCTGCCGGTCCGAAGCAAATACCGCCCCGGTCAGGGCATAGGCCGAGGTCTGGTCCACCAGGTCCAGGGCCTGGTCAAGGTCTTCATCAACATAGACATAGAGGGTCAGGATGGGGGCGAAGATTTCCTCGGTCATGGATTCATAATAGGGGTCTTGGGTCACAATCACGGTGGGGCCGATAAAATATCCCCTGGACTTGTCCGCATTTCCCCCCGCCAGGATCCGGGCCTTATCCGAGGCCTTGGCCCGGTCAATGAAGCCCTTGGCATGGTCAAAGGCGGCCTCGTCAATGACGGCATTCATGAAATGCCTGAATTCCGTGACGCTTCCCATGGTAAGGGTCTCCACCGTGGTCCTGAGAATGTCTTCCATGTCTTTCCATGCCGACCTGGGCACATAGATCCTGGAACAGGCGCTGCATTTCTGGCCCTGATATTCAAAGGCCCCCCGCACGGCCGCCGTCACCACCTGGGCGATATTCGCGGACGGGTGCATGAAAATATAGTCCTTGCCCCCGGTTTCGCCCACCAGCCGGGGATAGGATTTATAGACGTCGATATTTTGTCCGACCTTTTTCCACAGGGTTCTGAACACCTCAGTGGACCCGGTAAAATGAATCCCGGCCAGTTCCCGGTGGCTGAGTACCACCTCCCCCACCACGGAGCCCTTTCCCGGAATAAAATTGATGACCCCGTCGGGAAGCCCGGCTTCCTTCAGGATCTTCATCAGGTAATAGCCGGACAATACCGCTGTTGAAGCCGGTTTCCACACAAGGGTGTTTCCCATGAGGGCCGGGGCTCCGCAAAGGTTTCCGGCAATGGCCGTGAAATTAAAAGGGGTCAGGGCAAAGACAAAGCCCTCAAGGGCCCGGTATTCAGTCCGGTTCCAGACCCCTTTTTCCGACAGGGGCTGACGGCCATAAATCTCTTCCATGAACCCGGCATTGAACCTGAAAAAATCCGCCAGTTCGCAGGTGGCGTCGATCTCGGCCTGGAAGGCGTTCTTGGACTGCCCCAGCATGGTGGCGGCATTCAGCAGATGGCTGTATTTATGGGAAATCAGGTCTGCGGCCTTCAGGAAAACAGCGGCCCGGTCCTGCCATGGCATGGATTCCCAGGCCGGTTTGGCCTTAAGTGCAGCCGCAATGGCCTGCTCCACCTCCGGGGTGCCGGCATGGCTGAAAACGGCCAGGGTTTTTGCATGATCATGGGGGCAGACCACCTTGCCCTGGTCCGGGGTCCGGATCTCCCGTCCGCCGATGATGAGGGGAATATCCTCAACCCCGGTGAGCTGCCGGCTTAGTTCCGCTTCAAGCGCCTGCCTCTCCGCACTGCCGGGCAGGTATTGTTTCACCGGTTCATTATAGGCCGGGGGCAAGGTAAAAATCCCGTTATTCATGGGTTCCCCCCTTATTATTTTGTTTTCCGTTGATGTCAAAAACAATGCCCTGGGCCAGGGGCAGCTCGTCTCCCCAGTTGATGGTATTGGTCTGGCGGCGCATATAGATTTTCCAGGCATCACTGCCGGATTCCCGGCCCCCGCCGGTTTCCTTTTCCCCGCCGAAGGCCCCGCCGATTTCAGCCCCGCTGGTGCCGATATTGACATTGGCGATGCCGCAGTCAGACCCCCTGTGGGACAAAAACTGTTCCTCGTATTTGATGGAACGGGTAAAACGGCGCTGGAAAGCCCCTGGGGCACATCATTGTGAAGCCGCAAGGCGTCTTCAAAGGTGT
>JAAUSZ010000333.1 GCA_012031875.1 Desulfobacula sp. | reverse complement strand
AGCACCACGGCCTCACCCCTGAAGGCCAGAAACGGCAAAGCCTGTTCAGGCACCCGTGACGGGTCTGAAATCAGGCCGGGCAACCGATGTCGGATGTTTTCGAGAAACAGGGCCCACAATCCGAAAGGTTCTAAATTTACACCAAAATTTTGTAAACATCCAGCCTGGATATGAAAATATTTTTCCGCCGGACCCGGTTCCGGCGCGGTTTGAATGTTGATCCCGATCCCGGCCAGGATGACGGACCCTCTTGTTTCGATGAGGATGCCGCCGATCTTCAGGTTCTCCGCCAGGATGTCATTGGGCCATTTGATCCGGGCCGGGACGCCAAGGCGGTTCAGCGCCTCGGCCAGGACCAGGGCGAGGGCCGGGGAAAGCAGCCCCTCAAGTCTTTTTGCCCCATCCGGGAGCCGGACCGTGGCCATGAGGTTGCCTTGGCCCGATACCCATGCCCGTCCGAACTGCCCCCGGCCCCTTGTCTGGGCCCCGGCCCGGACAAAGGCAAATTCAGGCAGCAGGCTGAGGCCGGCCAGGTCCCAGGCCAGATCCATGGTGGACGAACAGATCTTTGTCCCATAACCCCGCTGCCCCCCTGTTTCTTCCGGGACCAGGTCTGACCCGTAAAGGCTCACGAAATCTTCCAGGTATCCGTGAGGCAGGCGGCCACGGTGCGGATGAGCCGATCCCCGGCCCTTTGCCGGGAATAGACAAAGAACAGGGAGGTTTCAAACCGCTCCTCGCCCTGCCAGAAAAAGGCTTTTTCCTTTGGGCGTATCCCTTTGCCTCGCTTTTTTCAAGGACGCTGACGGCAAGGCCCTGCTCGATAAAGGCGGCCTTGGTGATATCATCATTGGCAAAGACTTTATCCTGCAACTCCATTCCCCTTTCCTTTAAAAAAGACACCACCGTGTCCAGAAAGGGGCAGGGGTGGGAGGGAAAGATCCAGGGCAGGGCCGCGACGGCCGTGAGATCCCCGGAGGGGATCCGGTCCTTGAAAGCCATGGGGATAACGATTTCAAGTTTTACCGGGCAGAGAAACACCGATTCCACCCGGCTGCTCATCCGGCTGCCGAAGGCAAACCCGCAATCCAGGGTTCCCGCCTCAACCTGTTTTAAGATGTCACCGGTGGAAGAGGTGATGATTTCAAGGCCGATGCCGGGGTGTTCCCGGAAAAGGGCCCTGATCGTATCCGGAATCTTCAGAAATTTGGGGTCTGCATTGATCCCGAGGCGGACATGGCCCCGGATCTCCTGTTGAAGGGTTTTGGCCAGGGCCTGCATCTCATCCGAGGCCAGAAGAACCTCCCGGGCCTTTTGTTCCATCCCTTCCCCTTGTGAGGTCAGGCGCATGCCCTTGGCGCTCCGGGTGAACAGCACGAGGCCCAGCTCCTCCTCCAATTGTCGGATATGGCTGGAAATTGCGGGCGGGGTGGTGTTCAGTTCGGCCGCGGCCCTTGTCAGATTTCCGGTGCGGGCAACGGTGACAAATGAAGTTAATTGATGGAATTCCATTCAGAAATTTTTAACACATCCTTTAAAAATCACAAATGGATATTTTGAGGCCCCTTCATTATAGTTACCCCATTTCACCCTAACGGAAAGGAAACACAATGGACGTCAATGTCGTCAGTCTCAAGGAAAAGGCCGCCCTGATCACAGAACTTCATGTATATAAGCGCATTGCAGGGATGAACGATTATGATTTCAAACTGGTCAAGGCCAGGCGGGAATTTGTCTGGCACCGGCACCCGGACACGGATGAGGTGTTTTATGCCGTGGAAGGCGGGTTTGAGATTCACCTGAGAGGAAAAATTCTGTCCCTGAAGGAAGGGGACCTGGTGGTCATCCCGAAAAACCTGGAACACAAACCGGTCTGCAAAGACCTTTGCACGGTACTCCTCATCGAACCCAGGGGGACCCTGAACACCGGGGATGCCGGAGGCGCCCTGACCGATACCCGCCTTGAAGACATCTAAACCTTCCTGAAACCCTTCCCCGGTAGCCGGTGGAATTCCCCTTCCCCGGCTGCCGAAATTTTGAAAATCCATCCTTAAGAATAATCATTGGCATTGAGCGCGGGTTCTGATATTAGAAACAACTTACCCTGGAATAAAAAAGAGTCGGATGGATATATTGGCATTAACCCTGGATGAACTGGGGGCATTTTTTACGGCGGAATTCGGCAAAGGGATGTTTCATGCCTCGGCCCTTTACCGGGAAATATACAAGGCCGGGAACCGGGATATCCTGAATATCCCGGAATTTGCCGCCTCCCCGGCCTTTGCGGAAAAGCTTGAAAAACGCCTCATCCTTGCCCCCGGCCAGGTCCTGTCCACCTTCCGGGAAAAGAACCTGGTCAAATTTATCACAGGGCTTTCCGACGGCCTGAAAATAGAATCCGTGCTCATTCCCATGGCGGGCCGCAATACCCTCTGCGTGTCCAGCCAGGCCGGATGCAGGATGGGATGCCGGTTTTGTGAAACCGGCCGGGCAGGCCTGAAGCGAAACCTTTCGGTCTCCGAAATCGTGGGCCAGGTGTTCAATGCCCGGTTTGTCCTGGGAGAAAAGATCAGGAATATCGTATTTATGGGAATGGGCGAACCCTTTGATAATTTTGACCCTGTCATTGCCGCCATCCGGATCATGACCGAACAAAAGGGATTTGATATCGCCCTTCGGCATATCACCGTGTCCACGGCCGGGCTGGTCAGGGGCATTGACGCCCTGGGCCGGTTGAACATGAAGGGGCTGAGGCTGGCCGTGTCCGTTAATTCGGCCGATGATGCAACCCGCTCCTTTTTAATGCCGGTGAACCGAGCCCATTCCCTCCAGACCCTGAAAACCGCCCTGCAGAATTTTCCCCTGACCCGGCGCGGCTGTTTTTTGTTTGAATATATTCTCATAAAAGGCTTGAATGATTCTGAAACTGATGCGATAAAGCTGGCAGAATATATTCATCCCCTGCCGGTGAGGCTGAACCTGATTCCGTTGAACGCTGTCGCGGGATTCAATTATGAATCCCCTTGTGACGATGATATGCAGAACTTTGCCGAGAGCCTGGCCGGGCAAGGGGTCTTTGTGGTCAAACGCTGGAGCAAGGGCCGCTCTGTTTCAGCAGGCTGCGGGCAACTGGGCCTGGAATGTTAGCTTTATGTAAAGGGTCTTGTCCCCCTGATACGGGCAAGCGTTAAAAAAGCAACCGGAGATAAATGATAAAACAAGAGGAATCCCATGGCGTATACTGAGGAAAGAAACAGGGCCGGCGAATATCTGAGACTGGCCCTGACCTATATTTCAAAATACAATCTACCGGCCAACCCGGTGAATTATACGGTCTGGTATGAATATGTCTCCGGAAAGAACATGAAGCTGAAAAAGGCCATTGACACTTCCCTTGACGCTGACCGGCCCATCAATGCCGATAATGTGGAAAGCCTTTACCAGAAATATGTAGCCGACGGCGACAGAATTGTCATCAGCAAGCTTTTGACCAAGATTGCCCTCATGCTCAAGGATATTACCGGCCATGTTCTCGAAACCGAAGGGGACCTGGCCGGCCACGGCAAAAACCTCAGCGATCTGGCCCATCAGGTCGGTAAGGCCCAGGACTATAACGAAATCAAGACCATCGTGGACCAGATGATCCTTGAAACTAAAGATCTGGTGGATTCAGGGAAACGGCTTCAGACCCGGATGAAAATATCCTCCGATGATTTAAAGCAATTGCAGCAGGATCTGGAAAAATCCCAGCAGGAAGCACAGACCGACGTCCTGACCTCTCTTTTCAATAAAAGAGGATTTGAGAAACGCTTTGAGCTGGAAAGAATCCGGGCGAAGCAGAACGAAACCCCTTTTTCCATCATCATGGTGGATATCGACCATTTTAAAAAGGTCAATGATACCTATGGCCACCTCGTGGGGGACAGCCTTTTAAAAAGCATTGCCAATCTTTTGAAAAGCCACC
>JAAUSZ010000090.1 GCA_012031875.1 Desulfobacula sp. | reverse complement strand
GGCGGCGCCGTATACAAAAGAACCGAAGCAAAGGCGGCCCCCCCTGTTTTTACGGCATACTGATAGGCAATATAAAAAAGAGAGATCCCGAAAAGGGCAAACACCAGGAATAAAGGAAAATCTTTTTTATCGATTTTTGTCTGTTTGCTCATCACGGCCTGGCCGCCGAAACAGAACCAGGTCAGGACGGCGCGCCAGAAAGCCACTTCCATGGGGCCCACGCCCTGTGAAAAGGCAAGGCTTGAGAAGATCCCGATGAGCCCCCAGAAAATTGCCGCCATGATGATAAATAGGTATCCGGTCCACATGCCGGTATTATTACCAGGAAAATCAGGCTTTGAAAACCAAAATCAAAGTGTCACAAAAACAGCCGGCTTCACAAAGCATTTCTTTTTTTGTTAATATTTTTCCATTACAAACCATTTACATTTATATTGACATTTGACTTAAAAATCTCTAGGCTATGAAAAACGATCAAAAAAAAGGCAGTTCCCATGAGACAAAAACCGACCCAAACCCAGCAGCGGATGCTGGACTATCTGAAACGACAAGTCAAGGAAAACGGCCTGTGCCCGAGCCTTCGCACGGCCGCGGCCGAACTGGGCATCAGCCATGCGGCCGTGGCCCAGACCCTGAAAGCCCTTGAGGACAAGGCCTATATCCGGCGGGAAGGCCGGTACAGCCGGACCCTTCACATCCTGGAGGGCACCGGGGACATTGATGCAGCCCAGCGGCAGAAACAGGTTCCCATCATCGGCCGCATCACGGCGGGATTGCCCATGTATGCCCAGCAGGAATGGGGGGGGAGCCTGATTCTGGATGGGGCCCTGTATCCCGGCCAAAACCTGTTCGCCCTCAGGATCCAGGGCAGCTCCATGAAAGATGCCGGGATCCTGGACCAGGACCTGGCCGTCTGTGAACCCCGGCAATATGCCCGGGACCGGGAAATCGTGGTGGCCCTGATCCATCATGAAGAAGCCACGGTCAAGCGGTTCTTCCTTCTTCCGGACGGGATTGAACTCCGGCCTGAAAACCCGGATTTCTTCCCGCAAAAATACGGGTTTGACGAAGTCCTGATCCAGGGCAAGGTCATCGGCATTGTCCGGGGGGGGATAGAGGGCTGAATGACGGCCTGCCGCCTTTATACCGGCACCAGCGGGTATTCCTACGGGGAATGGGTGGATTCGGGATTCTACCCGGACGGCACCCATTCCTCCAATATGCTGGACTGCTATATCAAAGCCTTTCAGGCCGTCGAACTCAATTATACCTGGTATCAGATGCCCAAGGCCCCGGCCATGGAGAGAATGTGCGAAAAGGTGCCGGAACATTTTAAATTCAGCGCCAAGCTCACCCGGACCCTGACCCATGAGGTCCAAAAAGATCTCTGGCAAAGAGAGGCCCTGGCTTTTCGCAAGGGCATAGAGCCCCTGGTCCGGTCTGAAAAACTCCTGTGCATCCTGATTCAACTGCCGCCCTATTTTGAACGGTCCGCGGATTTCAGGCATTATCTGGCCGCCCTTCTGGATGAACTGTCGGGACTCCCCCTGGCCGTGGAATTCCGGCATGATTCCTGGGTCAATGACAAGGTTTTTTCAGAACTTGAACGCCGCAGAATCACCTTGGTCAATGTAGATGAGCCGGACCTGCCCGGGCTTTTCCCCCGGCTTTCAATGGTCACCAACCCGGATCTTTTCTATGTCCGTTTCCACGGCAGGAATGCCAAGGGATGGCGGTCCGGCAGCATGCAAAAGCAGTTTGACTATGATTATGCAGACCCGGAGCTGAAGGAATGGGCCGTGCGGATCAAGACCGGGCTGATGCCGGAAGCGGCCGCCGGCGGTATTTTTTTCAATAACCATGTCAGGGGGCAGGCCCCGAAAAACGCATTGCGTCTCATGGACCTCCTGCTCAAAAAAGGCGGTGAAAAAACGCCATGGAACGCGCCGTCATTCATTTAAATATTGCAGATTTTGCCGTTGCCGTGGAGACCAACCGTTCTCCCGCCCTCAGGGGGCGGCCCCTCATCATCGCACCACAAGGAGCGCCCCGGGCCGTGGTCTATGACATGAGCGACCAAGCCTATCAAGAAGGCATCCGCAAGGGCATGCCCCTGGCCCGGGCCCGGCGGCTCAACCGGAACATCCCCGTCCTTGCCCCCGGCTTCAACCGGTATGAACAGGTCATGAAAGACCTGTTAAAGGAAAGCTTTGCCTTTACTCCCCTGGTTGAATACGGGTCTTTTGACGGCCATCTCTTCCTGGATGTGACGTCCTCGGGGCGGCTTTTCGGCCCCTCCGCCGACGTGGCCTTCAGGCTGAAGAAGACCTTTAAAACCGCCTTCAACCTGGACCCCATCTGGTCTGTGGCCACCAGCAAACTGGTGGCCAAGGTGGCCACACGGCTGGTGAAACCCCTGGGCGAATATATTGTGGCGCCGGGAGATGAAGAGGCTTTTCTTGCCCCCCTGCCCCTTCACCTGATCCCGGGGCTTACAACAGCGGATTTAACCCGGCTGAAAGAATTCAACCTGTTTTTGTATCCGAGGCCCGGCGACTTACCCTGGAACAGCTCAAAATTCCCTTTCTTCAGAAGGCCCCCCTGATCTATGACTGGATCAGGGGAATGGACCCGAGTCCGGTCAGGGCCTTTAACGAAACCGCCTCAACCCTTTCGGCCGACCATGAATTTTCCGATGACACCAACCATGCCGGGATCTTGAGAAAAACCCTGTACCTCATGATCGAGCAGATCTGCAAACGTTTAAGGGACAGAAACCTCCACGGCGGCGGCACAAAACTCATCCTCTCCTATTCAGACGGGCTGCAAAGCCTTTCAACCGCAAAGCTCTCACCCTCCACATCCAATGACATGGTCCTGTTTAAAAAATGCGCCCTTCTTCTGGACAAGGCCTGGACCCGGCGGGTCCGCATCCGGCACATGCGCCTGATCTGCGAAACGCTTTGCCCGCCCATGGTGCAGGCAGATCTCTTTGCCCCTGAAACCAGGGAGACAAAACAGGCGGCCCTGATCCGGGCCGTGGACAAGATCCGCAACCGGTTCGGCTATGCCGCCGTACAAACCGGGCTGACCCTGACCCGCGATACCACTTCGTCATGATCCCCTTAAACACCCGGTCCCATTATTCCTTTATGTGGGGGACAGCTTCCGTGAAAGCGCTCTGCAAACAGGCCAAAACCCTCGGCTATACACGACTCGCCCTCACCGACACGGACAATCTGTGCGGTCTTATGCCCTTTATCCGGGCCTGCCGGCTTCAGGGTCTGACCCCGGTTATCGGCGCCGAAATCACAGATCCCCATACCTCCCACCGGGCGGTCTGCCTGGTAAAGGACAGCCCGGGTTACAGCAACCTCACCCGGTTGATCACCCAACGCCACCGGAACAAAAATTTTTCTCTTAAAACCGTTCTGCCGCAGTTTTCAAAGGGGCTGATCGTCCTGACCCGGAACCCGGACCTTCTCCCCTTCTGGAAAGATGCCGGTGTGGATCTGGCCGTCAACCTGGCCCGGCATCCCTTGTCTCAAACCCATCCCCTTTGCCTGGCCGCAAAAAAGCTGGACATCCCCCAGGTGGCCACACCCGGCAGCTTTTTCCTCAGCAGGGCGGATAGTGACATCCATCGCATGCTCCGGGCCATTGACCTCAATACCTGCCAAAGCCGTCTCACACAAACGGATGCGGCCCCGGACACGGCTTTCCTGGAATCTCCCGCCGCCTATGGGGAAAGGTTCGGCGTATTTCCCGAGGCCATAAAAAACACCCATGTCCTGGCGGAAACGCTTTGCTTTAAAGGGCCTGATTTCGGAACAGTCATGCCGCCCTTAAAGGAAAAGACAGGACTTTCTGCAGACCGGCTCCTGTATGAAAGGACCCTCCGGGGTGCAAGGCGCAGGTATGGGGAAAACCTGCCCGGCCCTGTTCTTGCGCGCATTGATTATGAACTCTCCATTATCCGCCAAAAAAATTTCTGCGAATATTTCCTGGTGGTTGAGCGCATTGCGGCAAAAGCCTCCCGCATCTGCGGCCGGGGCTCGGGCGCCGCATCCATCGTGGCGTACTGCCTCGGCATCACCAATATCTGCCCCATGAAATACAATCTTTATTTTGAACGGTTCCTGAACCTGGAACGAACCGACCCGCCCGACATCGACATTGATTTTGCCTGGGATGAGCGGGATGATATTTTAAATCAGGTGCTGGAGGAATTCAAAGGCCATGCCGCCATGGTGTCCAGCCATATCCTGTTCCAGCCCAGGATGGCGGTGCGGGAAACGGCCAAGGTCTTTGGCCTGCCCGATGCGGAAATCGCCAAGGTCTCCAAACGCCTCCCCTGGTTCTGGAACCTCAATGAGGCTGAACAGGATCTCCTTAACCGGATCAAAGAGCGACTCGAATTCAGGTTCATGGATTTCCCGGAGCCCTGGCCGAAAATCATGACCTATGCCCAGGCCCTCATCGGTGTCCCGAGATACCTTTCCGTGCACCCGGGCGGCATTGTCATCACCCCCAACCCCATGGACACCTATGTGCCGGTTCAGACCGCGCCCAAGGGGGTCCCCCTCATCCAGTGGGAAAAGGATGCCGCGGAAGAAGCCGGTCTCGTCAAAATCGATCTCCTGGGCAACCGGAGCCTGGGCGTCATCCGGGACACCATTGCGAGCATCAGAGGTGAATCCGGAAAATTTGAGGATTTCAACCGCCGGGACCCTGAAGATGATGTTGACACCCAGGAGACCGTGGCCCAGGGCAATACCATGGGATGTTTTTATATTGAGAGCCCGGCCATGCGGCTTTTACAGAAAAAAACCAGGGCCGGGAATTTTGAACATGTGGTGATCCATTCCTCCATTATCCGGCCGGCAGCCAATGAATTTATCCAGGAATATATCCAGCGTCTTCATACCGGGGTCTGGGAGCCCATCCACCCCATCTTGGAAGACGTATTGAACGAAACCTTCGGCATCATGGTCTACCAGGAAGATGTGTCCAGGGTGGCGGTGAAAATGGCCGGGTTCACCCCTGCCCAGGGCGACGGGCTGCGGAAAATCATCTCCAAAAAAGACAGGGAACGGGAACTGGCCGATTTCCACGGCCGCTTCAGGGCCGGAGCCCTGGCCAAGGGAGTATCCGATGCAGATATTGAAAACGTCTGGAACATGATCCTCAGCTTTTCCGGGTATTCTTTCTGCAAACCCCATTCCGCCTCCTATGCCCGGGTCTCTTTCCAGGCCGCCTATCTGAAGACTCATTACCCGGCAGAGTTCATGGCCGCCGTCATCAGCAATCAGGGCGGGTTTTATTCCGCCTTTGCCTATGTGTCCGAAGCAAGACGCCTGGGCTTGGCCGTCCTTCCCCCGGATGTGAACCAAAGCGATATCCCCTGGAAAGGCCGGCGGCATAGGCTCAGGGTCGGGCTCATGGCCATCAGGGACCTCTCTTCCCGAACCCTGAACACCCTTGTAGCGGAACAAAAAAAACGGCCTTTTGCCGGTCCGGAGGATTTTTTCAGCCGGGTCCGGCCCAGGGAGGACGAGGTCCGGGCCCTGGTCCACAGCGGGAGCCTGGATTCCCTGGATGAGAAAGGCAACCGGGCGGATCTTTTGTGGGCCTTTGCCGCCCGGCAGCGACAAAAAAAAATCATGGGCCAAGAGCCTTGCCTGTTTGAATCCAAACCCGCCATTTTGCCTGCTCCGGATCTGCCCAGGGAAAATCCTAGGGAAAAACTGCGCCGGGAATTTTCCGTTCTCGGGTTTTTATGCGCCTTTCACCCCATGGTTCTGTACCAAAACCTCCTCCGGGATTATCATACCGTCAAGGCCAGGGATCTTTCAAAATTCATCAACGGAACCATCTCCTTTGCCGGATGGCTCATCACCGGAAAGGTCGTCATCACCAAGCATGGGGACCCCATGAAATTTCTGACCTTTGAAGATGAAACCGGCCTGGTTGAAACGGTTTTTTTCCCCAAACCCTATGCCCTTTCTGCCATATGCTGGATTATGGAAAACCCTATCTGCTCTATGGCAGGGTAGAGGCCGACTGGGGCGCCCTGACCCTGACCGTTGAAAAAACCCGGCCCATTCATCACCCCAATGGTCCGGATCAGAAATAATACCAGATGGTTTCATAATCTGAAACATCCTCGCCGGCAGCCTCCAGCCGGATGAGATAATATAGAATCGGAACATCCTGCCCGATATGGGTGGAAATATTCCGGGTGATATTTTTTTCCCAGGGGTGAAATTCATATAACCGGGTTCCGTCCGGAAGAATCGAAATCAGATCCCGGTGCTGACGGGCGCGCAAATAGTTTTTCCCCATCCCCGGAACATTATAGACCGCTTCATCGGTCCTGGACATGCCGGGAAGAAGCCTGGCCTCTTCCTTTTGTTCCTGAAGCAACCGGGCAATGGGGACACGATATTCCAAGGTCTCTTCTTTTCCCTTGGTATTGAAAGAATAATACGGGCTGACGCCGATACGGGTCAGGTTTCTTCTCAAAAAAGCGGCTTCAAACCGCCGGGAAATAAAAAAGGTGTATACGAGCTGATTGAACACAGGGATGGATTTTTCCCGGAGCCTTTCCACGGCTGCCGCCGTATCCGGGGTGATTTCATAGGGATGTTGGATGTGGGTGACAACTGCAACCTGGCGTTTGTAGGGTTCCCTGTATTTGGCCAGAATATCGGTGAGCTCCTCGGAAATCCGCATGGGAGCGGTTACCAGTGTTCTTGTTCCGATGCGGATCCGCTCTATGGCGGGAATAGCGGAAATCTCCGCGAGAATGCGGTCCAGACCGGCATCGTTCATTCCCAGAGGGTCACCGCCCGTAACCAGGACTTCATGGATGGCCGGGTGCCTGCGGATCCAGTTGACGGCTTCCTGGATCTGCTTTTTGGAGGCCAGGGCCCCGGGCATCATGGCATCTTCGATTTCCCAGTTTCTCTGGCAGTAGACACAGATTTGGGGACAGGAATTAAAGGGTTTGAAAATGCAGATGGACGGATACCGGCGAGTAATCAAATCAATGGGCGAGGTATCTGCTTCACGCATAAAATCCAGGCAGGAATTTTCTTTTCGATCATATTCCGATATCTGATCTACATAACCGGCCGGTGGAAGAACCTGGGACCGAATGGCAAGATCCCTTCCCGAATAAGGGTCTTCATCCATAAGGGAAAGATAATAGGGGGTGATGCCAAAGGGGATCTTGATTTTTCTGGCCATATCAAGGGCGCCGGCCTGGGCCGGTGAGAGATTGACCAGTTGCTGAATCATTTCCGGGTCCCGCATCACATGGCCGTATTGCCAGCGCCAGTTCTCCCAGTCGCTTATAGAAGCCCCCAGCTTTTTAAGAATATGATCCCGCCGCCTTTGCCGGCGATCCACGGATGCCGGGTCAAGGCCGTCGCTGTATCGCTCCATGTATTTTGTAACCTCTTCGGACAAGGTATCAAGCTGGCTGCTGCGCTCGACGGCAGCTTCCCGGCCATCGAGGGAGCTGGGCACCAGGTGATAATCCGCAAATTTAGGCCGGGGGCCTTTTCCGTGCAGACCTAAAAAAAGATGAAGCATTTCCGCATAGAATGCAGAAGAAAGATCGGGTCTGGGATGGTTATGGGAAATATCCCATAGGGCCTGGGCCACGGAAAAATTTGATTTTTCTTCCGAACGGCGGGAAAAAATCTGGTTCACCGCCTGGGCGCAGTCCCGGACACGGATAATGGCCCCTTCGCTGAAGGAGCGGACCTCATCCAGGGGTTCATATTGGAGTTGATGGACATATTGGGCTGCGTTTTGGCGAAACGCTTCAATCGTATCGGATTTTCGGGCAATATCAAAAATCTGAGGAATAGCTGATAAAAGATATTCAGGGCAATAGGTGTTTGTATCGATCATGGTCCATACCTCCTTTGAATGTTTATCCATTGAACGATCAGATCACTGGCTCTATAAGATAGCATATTTGCCCACCCCTGTCGATGCATGGGTTTCTCGGTTCTCAAAGCCCCCTTTCCTGCCGCCCCGCAAAAGCGAAACCCGGATCCATTCCTTCCTTGACAGAAAAAGCAGACAGCGATAGACAATACGAACAACCCTGTTGAATTTGAGGAAGCGCATGAACGATATCAGAATTTTATTTGTTGACCACCATGAAACCATACTGAGCCGGATCGAACGCCTGCTGCAGGAAGAAACATTTCAGAAAAGCTTTGCCGATAATGCCAGGGATGCCCTGAAAATTCTATCTAGCCGGGACGTCCACATCATTGTCTGCGACCTCATGATTGACAATATGGACGGCCTGGCCCTGTTGCAGTTAATCCGAAAACAGTTTCCCCATATTATCCGGCTGGCGTTCTGTGAAGAAAAAAACCTGATTAAAATCATTCACTGCATCAATAATACGGACATTTTCAGATATATTGAAAAGCCCATCAACAGGGAGCCTTTGATCAAAACCCTGAACGATGCCGTGGCCCAGTTTTTCCTGAACCGGGACAAATCCCAGCTCATTCTCCAGCTTTCCCAGAAAAACGAGGAGCTGAAATACCTGGCCATGCATGACGACCTGACCGGTCTTTATAATATCCGGTTTCTGTACCATGATTTAAATAACCGGATAAAGGATCCTGACCACAGCTTTTCCGTGATTTTCATGGACATGGACAATTTTAAAAAGGTGGTGGACGCACATGGGCATCTGAACGGCAGCCAGGCTCTCAAAGAGGTCGCGGCCACCATAAAAACCGCTATCCGGGAACCCGCCTATGGGGTTGCCTATGGCGGAGATGAATTTGTAATCATTCTTCCCGGCTTTGATAAGCCGATGGCCGTTGAAACATCAGAAAAAATCCAATCTCTCATGGCCGGGACCGCCTATCTTGCCGACAGGGGACATGCTGTGCGCCTCAATGCCAGCTACGGCATATCCACTTTCCCGGAAGATGCCGAGGATCTGCCCAAGCTCCTGGCCAAAGCCGATACCCTGATGTTTGAAGTCAAAAGCAAGGGTAAAAATGCCATCGGCGTTTAATCCTGCCCTTCTTCTACAAAATTGTTATTTCCGGACCCGCCCTTTTATATTGCCCTCTTCAAAAATTTAAATATAGAAATTATCACTGAACTCTAATAATTTATCACGTTTTTGTTGTTAAAATTTTCAAATAAAAATACAAATTTGAATTCAATGAATTCTAAGAACCAGGGGGGGGTGATCAAATGTTTTTGTGGATTAATAAATTTATCCTTTATTTTCAAATGGTTATACATCAACAAAAAAATTTCCCCTTGCCTGGCATGCCTCTTGCTGAATGCAGGGTCAAACATTAACCTGCAATAGCAAAGGATATAACCATGCTGATCAAAAAACTGTTCCTCCTGCTTTTCTTTATATTTTCCTCTGCGGTCTGCGCCTTTGCCGCAGAGGAAACCATAAATTCCGGGGACACGGCCTGGGTGACCATGTCAACGGCCCTTGTCATGATGATGACCCCGGCGGGCCTGGCCCTGTTCTACGGAGGCATGTCCCGGTATAAAAACATCCTGAACACCTTTGCCATGACCCTGGTGGCTTACTGCCTGGCCAGTATTGTCTGGGTGGGCTGGGGATATTCTCTGGCCTTTGGTGAAAGCCCGAGTCTTCTCATCGGAAACCTGAGCCATCTTTTTTTAAACGGCATTGATATCCGGTCCATGACCGGAACCATCCCCACCCTTCTCTTTGCCCTGTTCCAGATGACCTTTGCCTGCATCAGCGTGGCCCTTATCCTCGGGGCCGTGGTGGACCGGATGAAATTTTCCGCCTGGATCGTGTTCACCATCCTCTGGGTCACCTTTGTCTACGCCCCGGTATGTAACTGGGCCTGGGGCGGCGGCTGGATGTTCACAATGGGAGCCCTTGATTTTGCAGGCGGGAATGTGGTCCATATCAATGCCGGCATCAGCGGCCTAGTCCTGACCCTGATTCTGGGAAAACGGCAGGGATATGGAAAGGAGCCCATGATCCCTTCCAGCGTCGCATTTACGGCCCTGGGCGCCGGGCTTTTATGGTTCGGCTGGTTCGGATTCAATGCCGGAAGCGCGCTTGCAGCTAACGGGATTGCCGCTTCCGCCTTCATGGTGACCAATACCGCGGCAGCCGTCAGCGGTCTGGCCTGGCTTTTTGTTGAATGGAAATACAGTAAAAAACCCACCCTTCTCGGGCTGGCTTCCGGGACCATTGCCGGGCTTGTGGGCATCACCCCGGCTGCAGGATTTGTCACTTTATCCGGCGCGCTGGTAATCGGCGCCATTTCCGGTGTCATCGGATTTTTCGGGGTGGCTGTACTCAAGCGCAAACTTGGATATGACGATTCTCTCGATGCCTTTGGTATCCATGGGCTGTGCGGTATGTGGGGAGCCATTGCCACCGGACTTTTTGCTTCGCCATCGGTGACCGAAGGCGCCGCAGGACTGTTTTACGGCAATCCCGGCCAGGTCTGGATTCAGTTTCTGTCCATTATCGGCACCATTGCCTTCAGCGCCGGCGCACCCTCCTGGTTGTCTTTGTGACCAAGCTTCTCACCCACGGCATCCGTGTCGAAAAAGAAGACGAGCTGGCCGGTCTTGACAATTCCCTCCATGGTGAGCGGGCCTTTGAAATAGAATAAAAATCCAGCGATACCGTGTTTTCCGAATTGATTTCCCTGGTATAGATTCGATCATACCAGGGAAATACCAATTTATAGGCCCCTTTCAACGAAATCCAATCTTTATCTTGACTTTTTTTTTCTTCCCGGGATAGAACGCCATGAATACTATATTAAAAGAAAATAAGGATATCGGAATGGAAAAAAAATCCGTCAATTTTCTCCGGGGGGTTCCGGCCCGGGAAGCTTTGGAAAAGATTATCCCCGCGGTTTCAAAAGGATATGAAGCCGCTGTGCTCAGATACGGGACAGAGGTGCTTCAATATGGACATTTTACCGGGTTTAAACCTTTGCGGGAGATCATTGCCGGCCTCCACGGCGTGGATGCAGACCGGGTGGTGGCGGGCAACGGCGGGCTGGAAGTCATTTCCCTGTTTTTTAAATCCCTTCCCAAACAAAGCCTGATCCTGG
Source organism: Desulfobacula sp. (assembly GCA_012031875.1). GTDB lineage: Bacteria > Desulfobacterota > Desulfobacteria > Desulfobacterales > Desulfobacteraceae > Desulfobacula. The sequence continues at coordinate 7,007 of JAAUSZ010000090.1, read as the reverse complement.
TGGAAGAGGCCTCCTATGACCGGGTCCTGCTTGATGCCCTGCGCTACGGACACAGGCTCGCCGGCGTTCCGCTCATGTCCGGCGGTGTTGATCCGGACCGGTTTAAGGAAATCGTCACCAGGATGAAGCCGGCCGTTTTTTACGGCATTCCCTTTCACCAGAACCCCTTCGGAATCACCTATTCAAGAGACAACCGAAGGGCCGTGGAAGAGATCTGCCGGGAAAACAACGTGGTCTGCCTCTGGGATGTGTGTTATCAGAGCCTGCGTTATGACGGCAAGACCAATGAGGCAATAGAGGTTTCAGACTGGGGGCCGGTGCTTGCCGGCTCTTTTACTAAGACCATTTCTCCGGGAACCAAATGCGGCTATATGATAGTCCCCAAGGCCTATGTGACTCATTTCACCCAGGTGATCGCCAATACCAGGATCAACCCCAACCTACCGACCCAGGGGTTTATTGCGGACTTTATCCAATCCGGGCAGTATGATGCGTATCTTCATGACCTGACCCGGCTTTACCGGCCGAGGATGGAGGCCTTGAACCACGCACTCAGGACCCATTTCCCGGAGGCTTCTCCCCATGACGTCACGGGCGGATTTTTTGCCGCCCTGACCTTTCCTGATATTTCAAGGGAAAGAGAGACCGCCTTTATAAAATCGGCCCTGGAAAAAGGGGTCAGCATTGCCCCGGCCTGGGATGCGGTGGCCCCGGACTTCAGGGCTGATTATGAAAAAATGGGCTTTTCATCCGGCTTACCTTTCCGGCCCTGGACCCTGAAAGTATTGAATGGGGAATTTTAAAGCTAAAGGAAACGGCGGATTCATTCGGATAAGCAGGATCAAGGACACCCTGCCTCAGACTTGCGGGAATCTGTCAGGGTCTTCCCGGCCGGCAACGGCCTTGCCGGATTTCTTCCACAAGATCGGCCAGGGTGGCAACGGGGTGATCAAATACGGTATAAGCCCTGCCCACCTTGCCGGGGCCGTGGCAGTCGCTGCCGCCGATGCAGGGCATGCCGATGATCCCGGCTTTTTCAGCAGCCCGTTCATTCCATTCCGGCAGGTTGGCCCCGTTCACGGCTTCAACGGCATCAAAGAGAGACCGGTCAAAGGCCAGGTCGGCCATGGACTCCACCGGCCTGTACGGATGGGAGGAAACACAGATCCCGCCCTTGCTTCTGACCGAGGCCACAACCGAACAGGTATCCAGATGAAGATAACGGCCCCAGATATTCCAGGCGTCATCCCTAAGCCCGAAGGCCAGCATATGGCCGAGGGTTGTGGAAATCTCAACCCCGCGGAAGACCAGAAAACCCTCGGGTTTTTTGATTTTGTCCACGGGCCTGGAAGCCTCAACACTGAAATGATCCGTGATGCAGACCCCGTCAAGCCCCTTTTCGTATGCTTCCCGGATCAATTGGACGGGGTCGAACACATTATCCAGGGAGTATTTTGTATGGCAGTGGAGATCGATTTTCATGACCATGGCCTGTCATCCCTTGTTTTTCTTTTCTTTCAGCTCAATATACCAGTCATCTTTTCCATAGATCTCATCCATGCAGTTGGGACACAGGCTATGGCTGAACAGGGCCGTGGAATGCCGTTCAAAATAGCTTTCCAACTGGTTCCAGTAGCCTTTGTCATCTCTGATTTTCTTACAGCTTGAACAGATGGGGATGAGTCCGCCAAGGGTCTTCACGTCTTTCAGGGCCTCATTGAGCTGCTCAATGAGTTCCTCCCTTTCAAATTCCGCTTCTTTCCGCTCGGTCACGTCCTTATGGATTCCGGTCCGCCGGACGGGGTTCCCGTTTTCATCCCATTCCGATACCCGGCCCCGGGCATGGATCCACCTGTAGTTTCCATCCTTGGTCCTGAGCCTGAATTCCAGGGACCAGCTTTGTTTCCGGCGGATCTGCTCATCCACAAAGGCGACGGCGTTTTCCCTGTCCTCCGGGTGGAGCAAACTTTTCCAGGTTTCCCGGCCCGCGGGCATTTCATAGGGGTCATAGCCCAGCATGGTATAATACCGGGGGCTGAAATAGACTTCATTTCGTTTCATATCAAAATCAAAAACCCCGTCATTGACCGCATCAATGGCCAGCCTCAGTCTTTCTTCGGAAGCCTTGATCCGTGAAAGCTCGTTTTTTAATTCCTGGATATGAAATTCAAGTTCTTCATATGTGGGTTTTGGGTTCATCTCTTTTTCCGGAAATACCGATTCGGCAGCTTATTGATGATGGTGAAGGATGGTCCCTGAAACAGACTCCACAGAGGAAACACCGGTTAATACCATGGCCTGTTCAAGTTCCGTCCGGATCTTATCAATATAAGATTCCACCCCTGTTTGAAGGCCGCCCACGGCGGCCACGCTGAAGGGACGCCCGATCATGACGGCATCGGCCCCCAGGGCCAGGAGTTTTAAGACATCCCCGCCGGTCCTGACGCCTCCGTCGGCCAGGATGGTGATTTTGCCCTTCACCGCCGCGCGGATGTCCGGCAGTACCTCGGCCGTGGCCGGCGTATCCTCCAGGACCCGGCCGCCGTGGTTGGATACCACGATGGCATGGGCGCCGGCATCTACGGCCAGCCGTGCATCTTCCACCGTCATCACACCTTTTAATATGAATTTTCCGGACGCCTCTTGAATGATCCGGGCCAGCATGTCAACGGTCTTGGGCGTCACCGGCCGTCCCATCTTCTTCAGGGTGATGAGGCCTGCCGCATCAATATCCATGCCCATAATTTCAGCCTTGCTCTGCTTGACTTTTTCAAGTTTTTCAAACAATTCCCGGTCGGCCCAGGGTTTGATAAAGGGGATACCGTGGCCGTCAGCCTGCCGGATGACGGCCAGGGCCGTCTCATGGATGAAATCCGGGACCCCGTCCCCGGTGCATCCCAGGATTCCCTTTTCCCGGCATCCGAAAATGATGGACCGGATATAGTCTTCCTCGGAAACGCCCCCTCCCATATTAAAGGACACCCCGCCGATGGGCGCGGCCAGGACGGGCAGGGAAAGCTTTTTCCCGAGGATGGAAACCGAGGTGTCCGGTTCGGTGACATCATGGATCAATCGCATATTGAACCGGATTTCTTTTAACGCCGAGACATTAGCCTTAAAGGAAGAGGCGGTCCCAAGGCCTCCCATGCCGGGGACTTCCCCGGCGCAAGCAAAGCCGTCACAAACCTTACAGACCCGGCAATAGCCCTTCATCAATTTTTTGCATTCTCATATATCTCTTTCATCCCTTTGCCTTCCTTATTTTTACGCTTGATTATGAAACGGACTTGGCGATTTCCTCGGCTTCGCTGATGCAATACATCAGGTGCCGCGGCGACTTGGCATCGCCGATAAGATGGAATTCGGCCCGGACCTTTTTTTCCAGATCCTTTACATCCCGGATGGAGCTGTGTTTTTCAGAAATGACCACGGCATCAAAGCCCGTCAGGCTTATCTCCTCGCCATCGGCCTTAAAGACAGCCCCGTCATCGGTGAACTGCCGGATGGACACATTCTTATACAGGAGGACCTTTTCTTTTTTTAGGCGCTCCCTCAGATAATAGCGGTCATTGCTGGACATTTCCTCGGCAAAGCTTTTTTTCCGGTTCAGCACCACCACCTTTTTCCCCTGGTCCGCCAGGAAATCCGCGGTGATGAGACCTGTCATGCCGCCGCCCAGGACAAGGATGTTTTCTCCGATATCTTCCCTGCCGGCCAGGACATCCACAGAGGTGACCAGGGTCATCTCTGTCTGGAAAAGGCCTTTAACCACCGGCATCTCCGGCATGGACCCCGTGGCCAGAATCACATGATCCGGGTTCACCTCATGGATCAGGTTAAAGGTAAGTCCCGTGTTATACCGGGTTTCAACCCCCAGGGCGCTTATTTCTTGTCTGAAAAAATCCAGGATATCATGGAGTTCTCCTCGACCCGGGGCCTTGGCGGCCAGGGACAAGAGTCCGCCGGGAGCTTCCTTTTGTTCACAGACCACCACCCTGTGGCCTTTGAGCGCAAATTGCCTTGCAGCAGCCAGTCCGGCAGGACCTGCGCCGGCGATCAGAATTCGTTGAGTTCGAGCAGGCGGTTTTTCATCTTTGAGCTTATATTCCCTTCCCACATCCGGGTTCACCACGCAGGACCCCGGCTCCTTGGCCAGCACGGCATGGATGCATCCGAGGCAGCACCCGATGCAGGGACGGATTCTGTCAAATTCGCCTTTTTGGGCTTTTTCGGGATAATGGGGGTCTGCCAGAAAAGAACGGCCAAAGGCCACCATATCGGCCTTGCCTTCCCGAATGATCGCTTCGGCATGTTCCGGATATTTGATCCGGCCCACGGTAATCACGGGAATCTGCACATGCTTTTTGACTTCGTCGGCCAGGTGGACAAAACACCCGTGGGGGGTATACATGGATGGGATGGTCAGTTCCGTTGACCCGTAGACCCCGCCGGACACATGCAGATAGGCGGCTCCCGCCTTTTCCAGCAGGGGCGCAAGCCTTACCGTGTCTTTGAGTTCCCAGCCGTTTTCAATATAATCCTTTCCATTGATGCGGATGCCGACGGGAAAATCCTTGCCGGTTTTTGTCTGGATATCATCAATAATTTCAAACAAGAACCGGGACCGGTTTTCAAAGGACCCGCCGTATTCATCGGTCCGGACATTGGAATTGGGCGCTAAAAACTGGTTGATGAGGTAGCCGTGGGCCCCGTGCAATTCCACACAATCAAACCCGGCTTCCCGGCATCGCCGGGCTGAATCTCCGAAACAGGAGACCAGCTCTTTTATCTCCGGGATTTCAAGGGCCCGGACTTCCCCCTTTACCACGGCCGGGGCCGGGATGGCGGAAGGGGCCACTTTTTGGGGCAAATAGGATTGGCGGCCCCCGTGCATGAGCTGGACCCCGAACAGGACCTCATATTTTTTAACCCGCTGAACCATGTCTTTCAGGGCCGGGATGCAGGCATCCGTATACATCTGGGGAAGATCCGGCAGTTCCTGGCCCCCGGGATGCACGCTGCCGCCGCCCACCAGCATCATGCCCACCCCGCCCTTGGCCCGCTCCACGAAATATTCCACAAGCTGATCCGTGACGCAGCAGTTTTCGTCCACACCGAAATTAATGCTCATGGCCGACATGAGAAGCCGGTTTTTCGCAACCCTGTTTCCGATCCGGATGGGGCTGAAGAGGTTTGAAAGCATGGGAAGTCCTTCCTTTTGAGGCCTGGGTCGATTCATGGATAAATCTAGGAAATCAGTATAAGCGAATTGTTCATTCCGTCACAAGTTTTTTTTATAAAAATATGAAAATTTTTACCGTTTATTCCCCTGAAAGCTCCTCCAGGACTTCTTTCAGGAGATCCTCAAATTCCGATATCGCCTTTTTATCCCGGATAAGGGAACGGCCCGTGACCGCCTTGAAAAATTTTAAGCAGATGGCCTTCTGACCCGTTGTAAACTCCGTGGAAAACCCTTTTTTAAAAAATTCTTTTCTTTTTCACCTTCCGTCATATCCCTTTTTCCGTGGGGCCGGTGAATGATATGGGAATAATATATCAGGCCCGGTCCAGGAGAATATAAAGAAACTGGGGGTTTTATGGGGTCCGAGTAAAAGCCGGTCACCGCCCAGGCGAATGCCGTGGGGCGGGTTTTTCGTCATCTTTTTCCCGCTGAACAGGGCTGACCCGGCCCCCAATATTCCCCCGATGGCGGTAAAAATCCCAAAGGTGTGGCCCACGGCGGCGGTATCGATCATGGCCCCGAAGGTTCCGCCGACAACGGCCCCGGCTGCGGCAAGCTGCTCCGTTGTCAGGCCCAGAAGCTCCCAGGTCTGTTTTGAAAACAGGTCATGGTCGAGAACGGAATAGCCCGGCAAAGAATGGTCAAACAGATGATGTTTGAACAGGGACCGGATCTTTTTAAACATATCGTCCTCAAATTTTTTGACCCGGGCCTGGTATTTTTCATTGAGCCGCTCTTTGAGAGCCTCAAGGTCTTCATCTCCGGTGACGGGCTCGGAAAGCGAAAAAGACAGGCTCTGCTCCAGGGCTCGGAATATGGCGGCACAGGCCAGGCTGTTTCTTTTCCGGTGATCCGCCTGAAAGGCCATGATAACGTCCGACAGGCATGGCTCCCATTCCTGGTCAATGGCTTTCAGGCTCTCCAGCATTTTGATCCGCTCCATGAAATCCGCGGTATTGGAATTAAAGATGCGAATGGCGTTGAAATGCTTGCGGAATTCGTTTCTCCAGTCCTGCGTATAATCTTTGTCACGGGTCTTGGAATTGATGACGGCCATCCTGGGACGGCCGGTGAGCCTTAAGATCTCCATTTCCGCCAGATCATCATCCCGGACCGGGCGGGACCCGTCCACCACATAAATAATGCCGGCGCCCGGGCCACGGGTTTTAAGAGTTCACAATCATCGGCGTAAAAGGGATCATTTTCAAAGGCCTGGATAAAGCTTTCCACAATCTGTTCCGGATTTCCCTCAAATTTTCTGAACCAGGCCAGGGTCTGTTTGGGCACCTGGAATCCCGGCGTATCCACAAACCGGATGATGTCTTTTCCATCAATTTTGACTGTGTATGCCGTGGATTCGGTGGTTTCCCCCGGTATCCGGCTGACCCTGATCCGGTCATCCTCGGTCAGGGTGGAGACCACAGATGACTTTCCTTCATTGGGATGGCCCAGGACCGCGAATTCTGGGATGGCGGGGAATTTAGGCAAAGGGTCCATTTACACCACCCTCGTGACGATAATCCCCGGATCTTCAAGCTTGAAAACCGCTTTTTTCCAGGTTCCGAAATTCACATCGGTTTCAGCCACGCCAAAGCTTTCCGGGCCGGCATCCCCGGTGAGCAGGATCCATAAGGGCATTTTTTCCGGCATTGCGGATTTGAGCGACCGGATATAATACAGAAACCCCCGGATGGGCGGCTGCCAGACCTCATGCACAAGGATGACCTGATCCACAGGACTGTTTTTGATCCGGGTGAAGATCTCC
>JAAUSZ010000332.1 GCA_012031875.1 Desulfobacula sp. | reverse complement strand
CATGAACAACACCACAATAAATCGAACAAGACAATGTTTTTCATGATGAAAACCTCCTCAACAGATTGAAAATGGTTGATTCGGTCCGGGCAAAAAAATCCCCGGACTGAATCATATTCATTCCAGGGATTTCCCGATTTATCTCCAGATATCCAAACAGGGGCAATTTTAGTCCGCAAAATTATTCCCCAACAAGATTCAGGCAGGTCTTCTGACTCTCCGGATCAATCTTGCGCCGCGCCTTCCCAACCTTTCGGCCAGTGGCATCCTGCAGCGTTCGTCCCCGGTTACAGCGGTGGGCCCGTCCACGATTCCAACGTGGTTCCCTATTGTGCTCCGCAAGGAGCACCTGAACGGGAAAGGTCTATCTCAGAACAAATGGAAATGTCAAGGGAAAAAATGGGGGGTCATTTGAAATGTTCATGGACCGGGCCCGGATTTTTTGGCCCCGGTGCACAGCACCTTGGCCGCGGGGGAGATAGTCCGGTTTATGTGATCAAGGATGGCTGAATCGAAACCGGTTTTGGCCATTCAATCGCTAAGGTATTAAAATTTTGCAATATGCGGTTTTTTGCGGTAGGGTTCTTTTATGAACTTTTGCAGATATGCTGTGTGCTAAGGATAGAGAAGAAGGTAATCATCGTGTCTAAGAAATTTACCTATAAAGAACTTGAACAAAGGGTTCAGGAATTAGAGAACATTCAATCCGTGCACAAGAGGGTGGAGAAGGAATTGCGGGAGAGTGAAGAAAAATTTCGCAATATTGCAGAAATATCACTGGCCGGTATTTATATCATACAGGACGAAATCTTCATCTATGTCAATAATAGATTCGCGGAGATTTTAGGTTACTCCGTCGAGGAATGCCTCAATAACCTGCATTTTAGACAAACCGTACATCCTGAAGACTTAGACTTTGTGAGGGAGCAGATCAGCAAACGCTTATCCGGGGAAGTCAGTTCCGTAAATTATACCTTTCGGGCGATTAAAAAAAATCAAGAAATAATCCATGCCGAAATTTTCGGATCTAAAATCCAATTGGCCGGCAAGAGAGCGGTGGCTGGGAGCATACTGGATATCACCGCACGAAAACAGGTGGAGAAACAACGGGAGGAATTAATCAAGGCCCTTCAAAAGGCATTGTCGGAAGTTAAAACATTGCGGGGTTTCCTGCCCATTTGCTCATATTGCAAGAAAATTCGTGATGACAAGGGGTATTGGAATCAGATTGAAAGCTATATCCACAAACATTCTGATGCAGCATTCAGCCATGGAATATGTCCTGATTGTTCAGATAAGCTCTATGGGGATCAAGATTGGTATATTAAAATGAAAGAAAAAAAGAAGGGGGGCTGAGTGTTTTGTCCATCTACAGTCATTGGGCAACCCGATCTACTGTTTTGCTGATCAAGGAATCTTTATCTATGTTTTGGTTTTTTCCTTGACATCTTCCCCGGAGTTTAGAATAACGGTGGACATTCAGGTGCCGGAAAAGGCATAAAAGGGAATCCGGTAGAAATCCGGAACGGGCCCGCCGCTGTATTTGGGGACGAGACCTGCACAAGGCCACTGTTGATGGAAAAATCAACGGGAAGGCGCGGGAATCAGGATGATCCAAGAGTCAGAAGACCTGCCTGAAACGTTTAACCGTCCTTCGCGGCTGAAAGAACGGGACTGGTTCTGGAAAAGAAAAGGGATAATCCGGATTGATTGAAAAATCGGTCCGGATTTTTTTTGGGCCTGGTGCACAGACCTTGTCTGTGGAGCGGAATCCGGATAAGAAAAAGGAAACCCTAAGGTGAATCCCAACGTGAAGACGATAAATGAAGTCCCCATCATCCTGACGGCCTTCGGCACAACGGCAGGGGCCTTTACCACCTACCGGAAAATGGATGCCGTATTCCGGGCGGCCTTTCCCCAGAACCCCATGCACTGGGCCTTCTCCTCCCGCATGGTCAAACATGCCGTGAAAAAGAAGAGGGCGTCTGAGTTAAAAGATCCGCTGGAAATCATGGAAATGCTGGCGGACCAGGGATATGGCTGGGCCGTGGTTCAGTCTCTGCACATGATCTGCGGGCATGAATTCGACCGGCTCACGGCCGGCCGGGACCATACCAGGCTCCGGTCGTCCATGGGGCTTCCCCTGCTGACCTCTCCCGGGGATTATGTCCGGACGGCCGGGGCCCTGTCTGCCCTCATGCCGGAATCCGGACAGGAAGCGGTTATCCTGGTGGGTCATGGGACGGATCACCCGGCTTGGTCGGCCTATCCGTCCTTTGAAGCCGTCCTCCGGGAGAGCTACGGCAACCGGATCTTTGTGGGGGTGGTGGAGGGGTATCCAGGTTTTGAGAAAACCCTGGCCCGCGTGGTCAAGGCCGGTTATCGCGAGGTGTGCATGGTCCCCCTGATGCTGGTGGCCGGGGTCCATTTCCGGGAAGATCTGACGGGTGGGGAAGCTTCCTGGAAAGTTGTCTTTGAAAAGGCCGGGCTTCGCGTCAGGCTCATGGAAGGCGGCATCGGCGAGCTGGACGGGATTACCCGTATTTTTTGCGGCCATATCCAGGAGGCCCTGGATGTGATCCCTTTATAGTCATGGTTGGGGTCAGCCGGAAGAAACGGTGTTCTTCCGGCTGACCTGATTCGGATTTCAATCCAGGCCTGAAATCTTAATGGCGATGGTCATGGGGTTCTTTTTCATGATGCGGGTGGCTGTGGTCATGCTTCCCGTGGTCGTCGGAATGGCCGTGGCCCTCATGGTCCTTCCCGTGGCTGTGGGAATGCTCGTGGCCATGGTCGTGGTCATGGTGATGCGAATGGCTGTGTTTGTCTTTCCCATGGCTGTGGTCATGGTCGTGGTCATGGCTGTGGCCGTGGGAATGCGAATGGTCGTGTTTATCCAGTTTTATTTCCATGGTTTCCTCCTCTTTGGGATTGGGGTCAAAAACACCGGCTGAATCCATTATAGTTCTTTTTTCAGCTTTTTAAACCCTTGCCTGTTTTTTTGCAGGTTTTATTCCGCCTTATTTGAAACGGTCCATGGCGTCTTTTAAATGCCCGGTCCAGATATCAATCATATTGGCATATTCGGCCGTGCCCTTCAGGGTGATCTCACAGTCAAAGCCCTGTTTTGTCAGGATGGATTTCCAGGAGTCTTCCTCATCACCGGCCAGGTCGTTTCGGGCATGGTCTCCGGCAACGGACATAAAGGGCATGAGAAAGATTTTTTTCAGCTTTTTCTCCTTGAGCATGGGGATGACGTCGTTGATGTCGGGGGAGCCTTCAACGGTTCCCACAAAAACATGGGGATCCTTTCTCTGGAGATGAAACATGAGGGCCGCGTAGACGGAATTGGCGGGGTGGGGGGTGCCGTGGCCCATGAGCAGGACAGCCTCGGTTTTTTTTCCGGCCGGCCGGGATGTTTTCCAGGATGGCCCGGGTGACCTTTTCCATGTCGTTTTCATGGGACAAAAGGGGCATGCCGATCACGATTTTCTCAATCCCGCCCGGCATGCCTTCAAAGGCCTTTGCCGTAAGGGCAAGATCATGGAATTCTTCTCCCAAAATGGTGTGAAGGGACTGGATGGCCACATGGGTAAATCCCTGGTCCGTCATCTTGGCCAGGGCCAGGGGCACGGAGTCCAGGATTTTGCCTTCTTTGGCCAGCTTGTTCCGGATGATGGAAGAGGTATAGGCCCAGGACACCGGGGTCTCCGGGAAGTCTTTTTTAACGCGCGCGTCGATGTTGTCAAAGGATACCTGGGCTTCGGGGATGCTGGAGCCGAAGGCCACCAGGAGGATGCCTTTTTTCATCGCCCTTTCATGGTCGTGGCCCGAGGCAAGGGCCGCGGCGGGAAGGATGAGGCAGGTGAACAGCAGGAAGAGAATAAGTTTTTTCATGGGTACTCCTTAAAAATTAAGATTTGATCCACGAGCCCGGAGCCATAAAAAAAACCCCCGGACCGATACATACACGATCCCGGGGTAGCCCTATTTCCTTAAGA
>JAAUSZ010000331.1 GCA_012031875.1 Desulfobacula sp. | reverse complement strand
GGGTTCAGGATCTTCCAGCAGCAGGAGGTAGGCAAACATCTTGAGGGTGCTGTCGGACATCTGCTGGGCAAAAAACGGATCCTGAAATGCACCGTCATTAAACCGGAGCAGGACTCGCTTATCTTCCGTCACATGGGTGTCAATGCCGGCTATTCCGGGGATTTTGGCAGCGATGCGGTCAAGGATGATTCTGAATCTATCCTTGTGTTCCCGCTCCATGAACTGGACCACATTGCCGATATTATCCCCGTGAATGTTCAAATGCCGCTGAGGGCCGGCGCCCGGCAAACTGCGGGCTGCATCCGGATAAAAATAGGACAGATACCAGCCCTTTAAGAAGTCCCTGAACCGTTTGATGCGCGGATGTTCCTTAAGCGTTCCCAGGGTGGCGATACCCAACTGCCGGGTGTCTGTCAGTTCTACGGTAATCCGGGCGCGGTCTTCTTCACCTTTGGCTTCTACTGCTTCCTCCCCTGCCCAGACCGTGCCCCTGCCGTGATGCAAACGAAGGAAGGGGAAAGGCTGTCCATATGTCTGGCCTTTCCGGCGCTGCTTAAGCACTTCCGATTCCACAAAGGGCCGGGACGAAGCATCCCTTGCTATGGACAGTTCGTAGGTGATAGGTCTTTCCTTAGGCGCTTCCCGGTAATAGATTTCAAACCGGATGGGTTCCTCCACCCCCTTTGACCGCAAGCGTTCAAACCCGCCACGCTGTTTCATGTCACAGGCCGTTTCCACATCAGCGGACAAACAGTCGGCCACAAAGCCAAAAGCATCAAACAAACTGCTTTTGCCCACACCGTTCTTACCAATCACGATCGTAAAAGGGGACAGCTCCTCCGCTTTTTGCAGATTGGAAAGCTTACCCAGTGTCACATCGCGAAGTGCACGGTAATTTTGGACCCTGAATCCTTCTATGACGGCCATTTATTTCTCCTTTTCACAAATCACACTCTTAAGTGAAGCTGCTCTTTTTCCAGGACGAATTGACCCAGCTTCTGGTCATCCTCCAGGATATGGGTCAGTATCCATTCCCCCATGCTGTTGAGAAGATCCTCCGAAGCCTTTTCGGAATAATTTGTATTTTCATCCCTAAAGGCTTTGATTTCTTTGACAAAGCCCTGGTGTTCCCTGTGATGGGCATCCTTTGCCGGATACTGGTATTTTTCCATGTATTCTTCCTCAAGGCTGAAATGATGGTTCACATACATGGCCAGAAATGCGAGGGTGTAGCGGAAAAGGTTTTTATCCTTTTTCTGGGCCCTGGCCTCCCTGATTTTTTTGAACAGATCAATGAGCTGTTTGTGCTGGAAGTCCTGCCACACCACCCCGGTCTCATATTTTGCATCCAACGGCATATTTCCTCCTGAAGGCGTTAACAAACAAGGGTTTCATAAGAGCATGGGGGTATCCTACTAAAACTTCAGTCAAAACTCAATATTCAGTTTCAAAGGGCCGGCTTACCTTTCCGGAAAAAGCCTGGATGGCCTTTTTGGACGGGCGATGGAAAAATACCCCGGATTCCGGGCCAAAATCCGGGTGCATGCCCCGGACGAAGAGATAGAACACCCCGCCGAAATGGGTGTCATAGTCATAGGCAGCCATCCTGGAATCCAGGTATTTATGCAGGGCCGCGGTGTAAAGATAATATTGCAGGAAATAATGATGCTCTGCCATGGCCCCGGCCATGCTCTGTCCTGAATAGTGGGCGTAGGTATCCCCCAGAAAATTGGTTTTATAATCCAGGATATACCATTTTTCCCGGTGCCGGATCACAAGATCGATGAAGCCCTTCATAAAGCCCTGAAATTCATCGGGCGAAAGCCGGGACAGGTTTTTTGCATAATCCTTTGCCGGGGGAGCCGAGGCTTCAAAGGATTTTTTCAGGGATGCCGCGCCAAAGGCCGTGACCGGGAAAACAAATTCCATTTCATTGATCCGGTCCTGATTCCGAATATCCTTAAGACGGAACCGTCCGGGCCCTGGATGAGTCTCGTCGCAACAACCTCATGAATACTTTGGGCTGCCGCCTCAAGCAGTCCGGGGCTTGAAAGGCCGGCCCGGCCTGCTTTTTCCCGGACCAGTTCCGGGATTGCTTCCGGGTTCAATGAAAAATCGAGACTTTCAAATATGGAATGAAAAAAATCCCCGGTTCCCGCGCCCTTGGGAAAAATGGCCAGGGTGACGGGTCTTGATCCTTCCCCCGGAAGCATGACCGCGCGGTCTTCGGGCATTTCACGGGAAGAGGCCTGGGTCAGGGACGAAAAACTGGACATCTTCCAGGCCGGTGTTATCCTTTTTGGGGCCTTCCGGGCGGACAGCCCATGGGTTTCCCGGGCCGGGGCCAGGTACCGGCCCCCGGGTTCACGGCTGAACACCTCCAGCAGAATGCCCTGTCCCGGTTCAACTGAAAGCTTCTCCAGATCCCGGATCATGGCCGGGTCCGTGTCGCAGCCCCCGGGATGCAGAAGGGACCCGAGAGCCGAGGTTTCCACGGATTTAAATCCCCCCCAGATGATCCTGCAAAGGGCCGAGGCCCGGGTCAGGGCCACATAGAGAAGCCGCCGCTGCTCGGCCCGGTCCTCGGTTTCAAAACAGGACCGGGCCCTTTCCCTATCTTCCGATCCCAGGTCCAGGGTCAGGTCATAATTTTTTTCAGGGTCATGGAACAGGATGTTTTCCCGGGAAGCCTGCCTTGCCCCTTCCCAGAGATAGGGAAGATATACCACCGGATATTCAAGGCCCTTGCTCTTGTGAAGGGTGACAAGGGCCACGGCTTTTTTATCGCTTTCAAGCCTGAGTTCATCCGCGGATTCATCCCGGACCTTAACGGATAGTTGCCGGCCGTACCACTTGAGCAGGTAATGGGGTGAGAACCGATGCGCCAGGCAGGCCTGTGAAAGCAGTTCCGAAAGGTGATAAAAATTGGTCAGCCCCCTTTCATCCGGCCCGGCCTCTTTTTTTAAAAAGGCCTCCTCGGAATGAAACAGGGTCATGATCATGGATACAAAGCCCCGGGTTTCCCAGAGGGTCCGGTATTGCATGAACCGTTCCTGCCACTCAAAAAACCGGTCTTCGTCCCGGTCCAGGGCCATCATGTCCCGGGATGAAAACCCGAAAACCGAGGTGCAGAGGGCGGCCAGAAGGCTGCCCCTGTCCCCGGGCCGGTGTACGGCCCAGAGGATGTCATGGAGATCCAGGGCCTCTCTGGAATCAAAAACCGACCCGGTTTTGGAAAGGTAGGCGGGGATTCCTTTTACAGACAGGGCCCTTTGAACCTGTTCCGCCTGGACATTGGTCCGGACCAGGACCGCTATGTCGCCGGGGCTGATGGCCCTGGGGGCCGATTCCTTGTCTTTCCGGTCCCGGAGGCGCTTTCGGGAGCCAAGAAGAAAGAGGATGTCCCGGGCCACGGCCTCGGGCAATAATTTCTCCGCAGCCTCCTTGCCGATATACCCGTCCCTGTCCGGGGCATGGTGTTCTCTTTCGATGAAAAGGAACTCAAGGGGGGGAAGCGCCCTGCCCTCCTCCGTTAAAAGGTCCACGGCCGAGCCGGGGGTGCCGGCCTCTGAAAAGGCAATGTCCCGATAAAAAAAAGGGATGTTCAACGGCCGTGAATATCCTGTTCACGGCCTTGACCAGCATCGGGGAAGACCGGTAATTTTTTTCAAGGGTGAATTTCTGCCCGCTTTGGGCCGAGGCTTTCAGATAGGCAAAGATATCCCCGCCCCTGAACCCGTAAATGGCCTGCTTGGGGTCTCCGATCATGAAAAAGGGGGTGCCGGAGGTTAAGAAAAGCTTTGAAAAAATATCATACTGGGCCGGGTCCGTGTCCTGGAATTCATCGATGAGGCACGCGGACCAGGTTTGCCGGACGGATTCCCGGAGGATTTCCGCGCCCTCGCCTTCCAGGGCAAGGGCCAGGTCGTTTGATGAGGTCGTCAAAAAAAGCAGAGGCCCAGGGAGCCTTTTCATTTTTTCCAGCTCCGCGCTGAAAAAGGACAAAAAATCGACTTTAA
>JAAUSZ010000330.1 GCA_012031875.1 Desulfobacula sp. | reverse complement strand
GGGGAATGACAGTTATAATCCGTATGCCGGGCATCGGGCGGCATGACCGTCACCCGTGATCCGACAATATCAAAAAGGGCTTGGGCCTTTTCTGCAAGCCGTTCAGGGGTGTTTTCCCGGAGGCGCCGGAGCCATCCGGAGAATTCATCCGGCAGGCCTGTGTCCGGCAGGCCCGTCAAAACATCGGGCCAATGGGTGACAATCTCTTGAATTCCCTCTTCTTCAAAGGGTTTTCCCCCAAGAAGGGAATTGGTGGGATAGGTGAGGTTGGGAAGATAATATTCCCCCAGGGCTTCATAAACCCCGGAGTACCCGCCGCTGGAATAATAGACCCAGTCGTTTCCCAGGGTCCGCTTCAGCCATTCCGAGGGATGGAGCCAGGTATTTTTTTTGGACCGGGCATGGCGGATCTCATGGTTGAGATTGAATTCCAAAATATGGTCCCGGGTTTCAAGCCTTGAAAACAACCCGTATTTAACGGGGTAACTCACCTTGGTATAGCGGTCGTTTCCATGGCAGCAAAGTTCCATGGAAAATTCCGGGGTTGTAAACACCTGGGGCAAGGGAGAGGTTATGGGGAATGGGTCTATGCGGTTCATCATATTTAGTTTGTCCACGGGTCCCCATTTAACCACGGAAGACACGGAAGGCACTGAACATTAAAGGGCAAAACGCTCAATCTGTATTTTTGGGTGGCTGCCGAAATTAATCAATAATCCTATTTTTAAATGTGTTGCTTTCAGGTAGTTGATCACCTGGGCCTTATGTTCCGGGGCAATGTCCTTCACCGCTTTCAATTCGAGAATAATCTGATTATAGCAAATCAGGTCAGGCTTGTAGGTTTGCTGAAGTGATCTGCCCTTATAGTTCAAATTCAATTCCGGTTGTGACACAAACGGTATTTTTTGGGAAGCGAGTTCTTTTTCCAGACATTCCTGATACACAGCTTCAAGAAAACCACAGCCCATTTCACGGTATACTTCAAAGACCGCCCCGCGTATGGCATAGGTTTCCTCTTCCAGGATCAAACTCATTTCCGTGACCTTCCGTGTTTTCCGTGGTTTATTGTTTCAATGGTTCGATTTTCTTTTTCCAGCTCATCCTGCTGCCCGGCCCCATGTTTTTTTAAGCCATCGCCCCGGAGCGAGTTGACATTGTCCGGAATCTGCATTAAAAGGTTATAGAAAAACCCAAACACCGAGTCAACAGCTTATTTTGCGAGAATTTTGAGTCTTACGATATCTCCCGGCTCATCATCCTCTTTGACCCTTATGGAACCATTTATAAAAAAATGAAAATCCTCTTTCTTGAGCCTTTTTTCGGCGGCTCCCATCAGGACTTTGCCCTGGGCTTGAAAGCTTGCTCCAGCCACGACATTACCCTGGTCACCTTGCCGGCCCGGTTCTGGAAATGGCGCATGCGGGGGGCGGCCCTGTATTTTGTGAATAAGATCCGGGATTTTTCGTTCTATGACGCCATCCTCACCACGGACATGATGGATCTGACGGATTTCAAGGCCCTGGCAGGCAAACATCTTCCGCCGGTTCTCCTGTATTTCCATGAAAACCAGTTGTCCTATCCCCTGGCCTTTGATGAGAAACGCGATTTTCACCTGGGGTTTACCAATATCGTGTCCGCCTTTGCCGCCGACCGGGTGGTGTTTAATTCAAAATTCCACCTGGATGAATTCATGGGGGCGTCCAGGGAATTGATCAAACTCATGCCCGACGCCAGGCCCGGGTTCATGATGGAGGAGATCCGGAAAAAGGCCTCTGTCCTTTATCCCGGCTGCCGGTTTGAGCCGGGCCCCGTGGCCCTGGAGGAAAGGGGCGGAGCCGGGCCCCTGATCATATGGAACCATAGATGGGAGCATGATAAAAATCCGGAATCCTTTTTCAATGCCCTCTTCAGATTGAAGGAAATGAAGGTTCCCTTTTCCCTGGCCCTCCTGGGCGAAAATTTCGAGGCCTTTCCCGATATCTTCAACCGGGCGAAAGCGGTTTTAAAGGATGAGATCCGGGTCTCCGGCTATGTGGAATCCAGGGAGGATTACCTGTCCTGGCTTAAAAAGGGGGCCGTGGCGGTCAGTACGGCCCTCCAGGAAAATTTCGGCATTTCCGTTGTGGAGGCGGTCCGCCATGGCTGCATCCCCCTTCTGCCCCGGCGGCTGTCCTATCCCGAGATCATGCCCGGGGACCTCCACCCCAAAATTCTTTACGAGTCCGAAGAGGACCTGGTGGAAAAACTCACACACATCCTCCTGAATGTTCATGAATACAAGCCTCTGCGGGAAAGATTATCCGCCGATATGGCCCGGTTCTCCTGGGAAATCATAGTAAAACAGTATGATAAGGTTTTGAAAAGATTGTAAAATATATTCTTGACGGACTGAAATTTTTCCTTTACATTCGACACTTTTTCTGATGATGTAAGCTTTGTTTTTGATTTTGCGGCACAAAAGATTTTTTTCCGGGAAGATAAATTCCCAGGAAAGAATCATTAGACAGGGTGGATTGATTATTTTTTATTGATATTTGGATTTTATCTATGCAGCTTTCACAACAACAAATCGATTATTGCATGGAATGCGGGGTATGCACCGGCAGTTGCCCCGTGGCCATGACGCTGGAAGATTTTTCCCCGCGCCGGATGATCAAGCGCACCTTGACGGAGCCCGAGGGTGACATCCTTCAAAGCAAGGATATCTGGGCCTGTCTTTCCTGTTCCCGGTGCTCGGACCGGTGCCCGGTGGAAATCGACTTTCCCGAATTCATCCGGTCCTACCGGTACAAGGCCAGGCAGGCGGACAATTTCCCCAAACTCAGCCACCACGGCATGTTTCATACCATTACCAGCATCCAGGCCAAAGGGGTCAAGCAGAACCGGATTGAATGGGCCCAAAAAGCGGGGAAGATCGCCAGCAAAGGGGATATTTTTTATTTCACCGGCTGTATTGCCTATTATGACGCGGCCTTTCAATATCTTGACCTGAACATGATCGAGTCTGCCGAGAACAATCTCAGGCTGCTCAATAAAATCGGGATCCGGCCCGTGGTCAGCAATGACGAATGCTGCTGCGGACATGACGCCTTCTGGTGCGGGGATGAGGAGACCTTTTTAACCCTGGCCCAAAAGAATATGGCAACCATAGCCGCTTCCGGTGCAAAGACCGTTGTTTTCGGCTGTCCCGAAGGCTATTCCATGTTCCGGGAAGCCTATACTCAGAAGCTGGGACCCTTGCCCTTTGAGATCATTCATATCACGGAATTCCTGGCCAGGGAGATTCCCAAGGCGGGAATCGCCTTTAAAAACGGGAGCGCCGGCACCGTGACCTTCCAGGATCCCTGCCGCCTGGGAAGGCGGTCCGGGATCTATGAAGCTCCCCGGGAACTCATTTCCCTTGTTCCCGGAACCCAACTGGCGGAAATGGAACACAACCGGGAGAATGCCGTCTGCTGCGGCACCACCGCCTGGATGGAATGCTCGACCTGTTCCAAGGTCATGCAGGGGCAACGGCTGAAGGAAGCGGAAGCCATCGGTGCAGAGGCCATTATCACGGCCTGTCCCAAATGCCGGATTCATCTGACTTGCGCCCAAAAAAATACGGATCATCATGTGGAAATTATAGACCTTGTCTCCTATCTGGCGGCCCATATGGAATAAGACGGCCCCATGCGATACGGACGGATTGTATAAGAAACTGGAGTTAATCAATGGCAAATACGAATAAGATTCACGGCTCGGTCATGGTGGTGGGTTCCGGCATTGCCGGGATGCAGTCCGCCCTTGACCTGGCCGATTCAGGTTATTTTGTTCACCTGGTGGAAAAAACCGCTTCCATCGGCGGGGTCATGGCCCAACTGGACAAAACCTTTCCCACCAATGACTGCGCCATGTGAGTCATCTCACCCAAACTGGTCGAGGTCGGCCGGCACCTGAACATACAGCTTCACACCCTTTCCACCGTCGAGAAGATCGAGGGAGAAGCGGGTGATTTTACCATCACCGTTAAAAAGCGCCCCGGTATGTGGACATGGACAAATGCATTGCCTGCGGGAATGCACCAAAAATGCCGGGCAAAC
>JAAUSZ010000329.1 GCA_012031875.1 Desulfobacula sp. | reverse complement strand
TATCCAGGCTGGATGTTTACAAAATTTTGGTGTAAATTTAGAACCTTTCGGATTGTGGGCCCTGTTCTCGAAAACATCCGACATCGGTTGCCCGGCCTGATTTCAGACCCGTCACGGGTGCCTGAACAGGCTTTGCCGTTTCTGGCCTTCAGGGGTGAGGCCGTGGTGCTGGAAGACTCAGGTTTCTGCGACGGCCCGGTCCGGGTCCGGGGGCTGGATGTTTCAGGCCGGCTATGCGTGGAAACGGGCCAAGGCATTTTTTTCATCCGGAACGGAAGGATAATCCCGAGGGTGGTTTAAATTTAAGGAGCGATGAATGAAAGTCAAAACATTTGACCAGGTAGTGGAAGAAATCAAAGGCAAAAAAATTCTGGTAGCCAACCGCGGCATCACGGCCAGGCGCATCATCCGGTCCATCCGGGAGGTCCTGGGGGCCATCCCGGTTCTGACCGTCACCGACGTAGACAAGATTGCTCCTTTTACCGCGGGGGCCCAGGAGCTGATTCTCCTGGGCGAAAACCCCAGGGCCTATCTGGAGATCGACCGGATCCTGAAGCTGGCCAGGGAACACAATATTGCCGCGATCCATCCGGGATGGGGCTTTGCCTCGGAAGACGCAAGCTTTCCCAAAAAATGCGGGGATGCCGGGATTTTATTCATCGGCCCGCCAACGGAACCCATGAAGCTTTTGGGCAACAAGGTCAAGGTCCGGGACCTGGCCAGAAAACTCAAGATCCCGGTGGTGCCGGGCTCCCTGGATGCCGTGGAAGTGGACGAGGCAAGGAAGATGGCCCTGGACCTGGGGTTGCCCGTCATGCTCAAGGCCGAAGGCGGGGGCGGGGGCCGGGGCATCTACGAGGTTTATGACATGGACCAGCTTGAAACCGCTTTTTCCAAGGCTTCGGTCCTGGCCCAGGCCTCCTTCGGCAACCCCCGGATCTATGTGGAAAGGCTGCTGACCTCGGTGCGCCACATCGAAATCCAGGTCATCGCGGACCAGCACGGCAATGTATTTGCCTTTGACGAGCGCGACTGCACGGTCCAGAGAAACCACCAGAAGCTGGTGGAAATCACGCCCTCTCCCTGGCCCAACATGAGCGAAGATCTGCGTAGGCGCCTCAAGGGCTACGCCGGACAACTGGTGAGCGAGGTGGGCTATTATTCCCTGGCCACGGTGGAATTCCTGGTGGATGCGGACCAGAACCCTTATCTTATCGAAGTCAACACACGGCTCCAGGTGGAGCACGGCATCACCGAATGCCGCTACGGCATTGACCTTGTGGAAGAGCAGATCGCGGTGGCCTTCGGCTCAAAGCTCAGGTTCAATGAAAAGAAAACCCGGCCCGTGGCCCATGCCATCCAGGTCAGGATCAACTGTGAGGACCCGCGCCATAATTTTGCGCCCAATGCCGGCCACATCGCCCGGTATATCTCTCCGGGAGGGCCGGGGGTAAGGCTGGACTCCTGCATCGCGGGCGGGTATGAATTCCCGTCCAACTATGATTCGGCCGCATCCCTGCTCATTGCCCACGGCGCGACCTGGGACAAGACCCTGGCCGTCCTGAACCGGGCCCTGAAGGAATACATTATCGGCGGGGTCAAGACCACCATCCCCTTTCACCAGAAAATCGTTTCCGATCCCGTGTTCCGTTCCGGCCTTTACGATACCCGGTTCATCCAGAGCCGCCCCGGCCTGATTCGGTACAAGGATATTGAATCCGAGGCCCTGCGCCTCTCCCGCCTCATGGCTGAAATCTCGGCCCTGGGATACAACCCCCATATCCAGCTCGCCGAATACCGGGGAGCCCACGACAAACGGGTGGGCGCCTTCGACCCGGTGCTGCCGCCCCTGGACCCCACACCGCCCAGGGGCCGGTATCCGCGGGGGGACCGGAAGGGCCTCATGGACTATGTGCGGGATGCCGGGATCGTGCATTTTTCCGACACCACGGCCCGGGACATCACCCAGTCCAATTCCGGGAACCGGTTCCGCATGGCCGAGGACCGGCTCATGGGGCCCTATCTCGACCGGTGCGGGTTTTTCTCCATTGAAAACGGGGGCGGGGCCCATTTCCACGTGGCCATGATGGCCAATATGACCTATCCCTTTTACGAGGCAAGGCTCTGGAACAAATTTGCGCCGGTCACGCCCAAGCAGATCCTGGTCCGGTCCACCAATCTTCTGGGGTACAAACCCCAGCCCAAGAACCTCATGTGGATGACCAGCGAATCCATCTGCGAGCACCACGATATTGTCCGGTGTTTTGATTTTTTAAACCATATCGAAAACATGAGGCCTTTGGCCGAGGTGGTCTTAAATTCATCCCAGAACGTGTTTCAGCCTGCCGTGTCCCTGTCCTGGGCCAAGGGTTTCGACATCCCCCACTATCTCGGTATTGTGGAAGCGATCCTGAGACAGGCCGCGGACGTGGCCGGGGTATCCATGAAAAAGGCCCAGTCCCTCATCATCCTGGGCCTAAAGGACATGGCCGGGGTCTGCCCGCCCCGGTTCATCTCGGCCCTGGTGAAAGAAATCAGGAAAAAATACCCGGCCCTGGTGGTGCATTATCACCGCCACTGCACCGACGGCCTGTTCGTGCCGGCCGTGGGCGCGGCGGCCCTGGCCGGGGCCCATATTGTGGATACGGCCATGGGCGCGGCCGTGCGCTGGTACGGCCAGGGCGAGGTCCTGTCCACGGCGGCCTATATTGAAGAGGAGCTGGGTCTGAAAACCGACCTCAACAAGGACATGATCCGGACCTGCAATTTTGTCTTAAAACAGATCATGCCCTACTATGACCGGTACACGGCCCCCTATTTCCAGGGCGTGGACCATGATGTGGTATCCCACGGCATGCCCGGCGGCGCCACCTCCTCGTCCCAGGAAGGGGCCATGAAACAGGGCTATATCCGGCTTTTGCCCCAGATGCTGAAATTTCTGGCCGGCACCCGGCAGATCATCCGGTACCATGATGTCACCCCCGGGTCCCAGATCACCTGGAACACGGCCTTTCTGGCCGTGACCGCAGCCTATCAGCGGGGCGGCGAAGACGAGGTGAACCACCTGCTCTGGATCCTGGATACGGTCATCTCCACACCCGAATCCAAACTCAATGCGGAACTGAAAAAGGACCGGCTGGTGCTTTACAGAGACAGCAACGACGCGTTCAGAAACCTTCTCCTGGGAAAATTCGGGAAACTGCCCCTGGGCTTTCCGCCGGACTGGGTCTATGAAAGCGCCTTTGGCAAAACCTATCGCGAGGCCCTGGCCTCCAGGACTGAGGACTCTCCCCTGGACGGGCTTCCCCCCGTGGATGCCGAGGCTGAAAAGGCCGTCCTGGACCGGCAGATCGGACGGTCGGCCATCCATGAGGAACTGGTCATGTATCTGAACCACCCCGGCGATGCCCTGAAAACCATCCTGTTCCGGAACGAATTCGGCAACCCCAACCAGGTGCCCCTGGATGTCTGGTTCGAAGGCCTTGTGCCCGGCCGGGAGATCCAGTTCCGCGACACCCGGGAAAAACCCCATTCCATGAAGATCCTGGGCATTGAGCCGCCGGATGAAAAGGGCATGAGCGTGGTACGCTACACCCTGAACGGCGAGGTCTTCCTCCATACGGTCAAGGTGGGGGCGGCCACGGGCCAGGAAACGGGTGCGGTCCCCATGGCGGACCCGGGCAATCCCAACCACGCCGGGTCCCCCAGCAACGGCGATCTCTGGATCATGTATGTCAAGCCCGGGGATACGGTGAAAAAGGGGGAGGAATTGTTTAACATCACCATCATGAAGCAGGAAAAATCCGTGGTTTCCGCGGTGGACGGCATCGTGAAAAGGGTGATGAAGACCGCGGATTATAAATTTGACAAAAAATGGTGCCGGTGAAATCAGGGGAACTGCTGGTGGAGCTGGGTCCCCTTCCGAAACAATGCCTTGAATGCGGGGAACCCTTTGCGAGCCTTGATTTTAAATTCTGCCCCCAGTGCGGACAAAGGGTGTGACGGACAAAGGGATAGCCACAAAAGGCCTGACCGGCAAAAGGTCTGATCAGGATGGTTGACGCCGTTCTGCGGATCATTGGCGTCAACCCTT
>JAAUSZ010000328.1 GCA_012031875.1 Desulfobacula sp. | reverse complement strand
GGCCAGCCGGGCCGGGCTGTAGGTTTCAAGGGCTCCCTTGTAGAATAGGCCCATCCAGAAAATGATCATGGGGCCGAAGCATTTCCGAAAAGGGATTGACCCAGCAGTAGAGGCTCAGGAGGGCTTCCCGGGTGTGGGCATAGGAGGCTTCCAGAAACAGCAAACGGACCTTCTCAGGGTTTCGGGACGCGGCGATGATGGCCCCGGCAGACCCTGCCGAATGGCCGTATAAAAGGACCGGGGCCTTGACCCAGTCCAGGACCGCTCGATATCTTCGGCAAATTTAACGGCATTCATGAATTTTTTGGGGCTGGAATTGCCGTGGTCCCTGGCGCTGTGAATCACGGCGGTAAATCCCCAGGCGGCGAACTGCCGGGCCCTGTTTACCATCCGGTCGCGGTTCCGGCCCCAGCCGTGGGCAAAGACCACGATGCCCCGGGAAGAGCCTTGGGGCTCGATGCGCCAGACTTCCAGGGAGCCGCCGTCAACGGCCGGGATGCGGGTGTCGGTCACCCTGCCCCAGTCCGGCGGATCCTGGACCGGGTTCCTGGGGATCTCCTGGACCAGGTAGGTCAAAAAAAGCGTCAGTATCAGATAAGCGGAGGCTATTCCGGCCAGGCCGTATATGACCGGCATGACCAGGCCGGCGCTGCTGAGATCCATGGAATCCATCCCTGTTTCAGGTTTTTACATGCACGGGGCATTATGCCAAAAACAGGGAGGATTATCCAGCTTTGAATGAATTTTTTGCCGCTGCCCGGCTTTTCCTGACCCGGCCTTTCTAAAACCGGCGGCATTTCTTGACATTTTCCCGGTGATTCCCTATTGTCAAACCATTGCTCATCCTGTAATAAATGATACAGGGTCTGCCATTCATCTTCATGCAGGCATAAAATCAATACCGAGTCTAATTCATGAAACAATGTCCGTCATGCGGTCAGATTCTTTCTGAAAAAATAAGCCTTTGCCCGGCCTGCGGCCGGCATACGGCAGAGAAACCGGCCTATATCGACGACTATAAAATTCTTGAAATCATTCATGAAGGCCATTCCTCCCTGGTGGCCAAGGCCGTCAAAGACGAGGGGGCGGCCCCGGTCACCATCAGGCTCTTTACCGAGGCCTCGGGCGTGGATGACACGGTGGCCCAAAGGCTCCTGGAAGAGCTGGAAACCCTGAAGAAACTGCCGCCGGACCATTTCGTGGCCCATTACGCCATTAAAAAAACCGGCGACGGACACTGGTACCGGGTCAGTGAATGGGTGGAGTCCGAAGACTGGGGTTCCGTCTTCATGTCCGGCCGCTTCCATGACCAGAGGCGGCTGGTCAAGCTGTTTTACAATATCGCGTCCGCCCTGGACCTGCTGAACCGGCACGACCATTTCATGCCCTACCTGATTCTTGAAGATATCCTGGTCCCGGCCGACAGGGCCGATGACCTTCATGTCAAAATCAATTACAAGCTTTCCCGGTTTCTCAATGCCAGGGCCACCCACCACGGCCCCATGCTGGAAAAACTCCTGGAATGCCATCCGGATATCATCCATAAGCGGGCCATTGATTTCCGAAGCGGTATCTGGTCCCTGGGAAAGGTCTTCCTGGAAATCATGACCGCGGACCCGAACCTGAAGGAGTTCTCCCTGAAGGCTGTTGAGGCCGGGGGGATTGATCCGGAACTGGCGGTTCTCATCAAGGTCATGCTGGCCGAAGACCCGGATCTGAGGCCCCAGACCATGGAAAAAATCGTTTTGGCCCTGGCCCGGATTCTCGACCGCCTGCCCTATTCAGATGCAAAGGCCCCGGTCCAGCGAAAAAAACACAAGGTCATCAACGACCTCAAATGGATGAAAAATGTAATTATCCTCCTCTTTTTCATCATTGTCCTCATGATTGCCGGAGGTGTTTCATGGATCTACCTGACCTCGGAAAGCCGCCAGGCCGAGGCTGTCCTGTCGGAATTTGTCGAATCCCATGCCGGTTCCGTGGCCTTTGTCATGGTGGAATACCGGCTCTCCGAGCAGGGAAGGGTCATCTTCAAAAACAAGGTGGAAGGCACCGCCTTTCTGGTGGACAAGGAGGGATACCTCATCACCAACCGCCATGTGGCCTGCCCCTGGCTGGATGACGGATCCCTCTTCAGGGCCTATGAACACTACAGCCGGTATACGAAAAACATCACCTTTGATTACCGGATGTTCCTGTGGTTTGAGGGGGCCAGGGCCTTTAACCGCCTGCCCGCGTTCCAGGACAGCCCGGATTTGTCCGATCTCTATGACCTGTCCTCGGCCTACAGCACCGGCGGGCCCGGGAATCTAAGAATCGCGGGCATCCCCCGGTCATCGGTCCGGACCTCTGAAATGGTCCGGTCTCCTTTTGTCAATGATTTCGCGGTATTGAAAATCGACAGCCCGCCGCCCGGCCTGAGGCCCCTGCCCCTTGAAACCGGGATAAAGCCTGAAGATATAAAACGCCTGTCTTCCGTCGTGATCCTGGGCTTTCCCTTGGGAAACCAGACCCAGTACGACCGGATCAATACCAGCATCACCCGGGGCCATGTCCGGAGGACCTCAAGGGACATCATCCAGGTGGATTCCTCCATTTATAAGGGGAACAGCGGGGGGCCGGCCGTCAGCGCCGGCGGGAAAGTCATCGGCATTGCCTCGGGGGTGGTCACGGATCAAAACAACGGAAATTTTACCGGTTCCACCCCCCTGTCGGATTTCGGCCTGATCCTGCCCATTTCCAGACCGGCCAAATTCATAGATCTCATTAAGGCGGGCCAGCCCCAATGGGACGGGGTCCTGGATTTCTCCCTGCCTTCAAAGCTTGAAGAGATCACCGGCCTGGCCCTTGAAAACAAATTCAAACAGGCTGCGGACCTGTCGGAAACCATGCTGAAAACCAGTAATGATCCGGTGCTGCTTTTTGCTTCGGCCATGCTGAAATTCTGCACAACGGATTTTGATCAAAGCGCTTCCTATTTCAAACGAATCTGTCCATGGAACCGGAAAACACCACGGCAAGGCTCATGCTCTATATCATGGCCTGGCTCTCGGACCGGGACCCGCCCGACGCCCTGACCCGTAGCCTCTTTACCATGGACTGGTATGATGAGGATGAATATTTAGGCTATCTGGCCCGGGTGCTGAAAGACAATAAAAGAATGGAAAAGGGCCGCATAGACTATGAAAGCCCGGCGGAGAAGAGCTGGAGGCTGTTCATGGAGGGGCTTATAGCGGAAAAAGCCAAGGAACCTGCCGGGCCCGGGAAATGTTTGAACAGTCCATCCTGACCTCGGATATCAATGACTGGGTCTATTTCCTGTCCTTTTCCCGGCTGAACCGGGTCCGGGAAGCCTCCGGCGGCGGCCGGAAAAATAAACAGGCCGATCAAAAGGATGCGGAAGCCTTTATTCAGAGGGCAAAAGACTACAGAGAAGAGGCCGGCAAGGTCAAGGAAACCGTTTCTAAGCTGGTTGAATCCTTTGAATCGGGAACCCTCGGCCATGAAAAAAATACGGAAATCCTGGAAGAACTCATGGATATTGCGCCGGAAAACCTGATCATGATAGGGAAGGCCGCCTTTTACCATGCCGGGAAGGGGGAGCCAAAGAAGGTGGTGGCCCTGGCGGACCGCTATTTCAGCCTGCCCTCCCGGGAAACGGGCCTGAGTCTAAGCCTGGGACTCCTCAAGGGGGAAAGCCTGGCCCTGGCCGGGGAGAAAGCGGCGGCCGAGGAATACCTCAACGGCTTTTACAAAAGCATCCGGGACCCTTTTTACCGGGCCGTTATCAAACATCTTCTCGAAAATACCAGCGAGGATCTCCTGATCCGGCTGGCCGAGAAAAAACCGGAAAAGCTGGTCACCCTTCATACGGCCCTGGGATTATGGGCTGAAGCGGAAAACCATCCTGAACGGGCCGCCCATCATTACAGGGAAGCCCTGGGCACCTATCTGGACACCTGGAACGAATATTCCCTTGCCCTGGAAAGGCTGACGGAATTAAGAAAGGCCCGGAACTGAGCCTTCCTTTTTCAATTTGATCCAGGCCTCCAGCCGCTGTTTGACGATTTTCTCATAGCCCCGGTCACTGGGAATATAAAACCGGGCACCCTCCAGC
>JAAUSZ010000327.1 GCA_012031875.1 Desulfobacula sp. | reverse complement strand
TGAATTCCGATGCTGGATTTTAGAACTGATCCTTGAAGACCCGTCCATTAAGGGAAGTATCCGGCAGCAGTTATCCATTGCCCACAATTCCGCCCGGGGCTCCTGGCTCTGATAAGCGATATCCTTGATGTCAGCAAGCTGGAAAGCGGTATGCTGATTTTAGAAAAAAAACCCTTCAGATTCCTGGAATTAATCAAAAAGGCCATGGATACCATGGCCATAGAAGCCCATAAAAAGGGGCTGTCCCTTGAATATGAGATTGATCCGGCCATCGCCGGTTCCTTTTCCGGGGATGCCTTTCGCATCAACCAGGTCCTGATCAACCTCATCGGTAATGCCGTCAAGTTTACCCACCAGGGCGGAGTGGCGCTAAAGGCCATGCCCGGCGACCAGGAAGGACAGGTTCATTTCATGGTCAAGGATACGGGAATCGGCATCCCCCCGGACCGGCTGGTTAAAATTTTTGACCCCTTTGCCCAGGCCGACATGTCAACCACCCGGAAATACGGGGGAACCGGCCTTGGAACAACCATTTCAAAACAGATCGTCGAACTCATGGGGGGGCGGATCTGGGCGGAAAGCAAGATGGGAAAAGGCAGTGTCTTTCATTTTATCATAAGGGCGGATCAGATCAAGGCAGACAAGGTTGAAACCGGGCTCCCCGTTCCGGATCAAAAAACGCCCCATTTCCAAACCTGGCCACCGTCTCCGGGTACTCCTGGCAGAGGATACCGAGGCCAATGCCATTCTGGTCAAAACACGCCTGGAACTCCAAGGCCATCACATCACGACGGCCTGTAACGGCAGGCAGGCCGTTACGGCATTTCAGGACCAGGACTTTGACATCATCCTCATGGATATCCAGATGCCGGAAATGGACGGGCTTGAGGCCACGGCCTGCATTCGCGCCAGGGAGATCGCCACCGGCGCGCATATCCCCATTGTTGCACTGACGGCAAGCCTGATGGGAGATGAAATAAAAAAATTTCTATCCGCGGGAATGGATTCGGTGGTGGCCAAACCCATTGATTTCAAAGAGCTGGCATCGGTCATGGCGGAACTGGTCCCCCAAAAGGGGGGGCTGCCAGGCAATGGGGTTGCCGGTGATTTCCCGCGGGGAGAAGATCTGCCCTCTTTGGACGGGGTGGATGTTAAAAGCGGCATCCGGCGGTGGCAAAAACCCGAGGTTTATTTTAAAGCCCTGACCCGGTTCAGCGATGAATATGAAAATTTTTCCGCCCGGCTCTCCTTTGTGATTGAGGAACAGGACACGGAGCAGGCCGATCAGATGACCCACAGGCTGAAAGGAGCTGCCGGCAATCTGTCCGTACCAAAGGTGGCGGATCTGGCCGGGATCATCCATTCGGCCCTGAAGAAAAAGGATATGCAAGCTGTCCGAAAGCATCTGCCCCTGCTTGAAAAAAAACTGCACACCGCCCTTGACTCCATCCGGCAGTGGGGGAAAAAACAAAAAACAGAGATCCCCCTGACGGATTTTCACGGGCCGGAAGCCAGGAAATTCATGAAAAAAATCATGGCGGCTTTTGATCGATATGATCCCCGGGTGATTGAACCCTTGATAAAAGAGCTGGAAAAATATATACCGGAAAATCAACTGAAATCTATTGTCCGATATGCCGATGCCCTGGATTTTCGCCATGCAAGGGATGAATTGATCAAACTCACGGCCTTGCCAAATCCGGGCGGGAAAGGATAATATGCCGCACAGACACCGAATACTTGTTGTTGATGACGAACCCAATAATCGAAAGCTGCTTTACCAGATCCTGAAGGACAGCTACCAAACGGCTTTTGCCGTAGACGGACACCAGGCCCTTGAAATCACAAAGCCGCTTCAACCGGACCTGATCCTGCTGGATATCATGATGCCCCTGATGGATGGATACCAGGTGTGCCGAAAACTCAAATCAGATGCCGGAACCCGGAACATACCGGTTGTTTTCATCACGGCCATGAATGAAATTGAAGATGAGGCCCTCGGGTTTGAACTGGGTTGTGCAGACTATATTACCAAACCGTTCAGCCCTTCCATTGTCCTGGCAAGGGTCAAAACACAGTTAAAATTGAAAGACGCGTTTGAAAAGGCGGCCGCGCAGAATAAAAAATTGGTTCAGGCCGCCAGGCTCCGGGAAGAGGTGGAGCATATCACCCGGCACGATTTGAAAAACCCCCTGACCGGAATTTTTTCAGGCGTTGATCTCCTGGAAACCACGGAAGGGCTAAGCCTGGATCAGATGGAGATCCTGGACATTATCAAAGTCTCGGCCCATAAAATGCTGCACATGATCAATGCCTCCCTTGATCTGTTCAAAATGGAGCAAAACATCTATCGGCTGAATCTTGTGGAGGTTGACCTGATGGGGATTATCCGCCGGATTGAAAAAGAATTTCATTCGCTCATCAAAGTGAAACAGACAGCGATAGTGATCCGGAAAGAGGGGCTATTCCCGAATGAAACCGGGAAATTTATTGTAAAGGCCGAAAGCCTCCTGATCTATTCAATGATGGCCAATCTGATTAAAAATGCCCTGGAGGCCACCCCGAAAACAGAAAAAATCAGCATTACACTCTCCAGGGAAAAAAACAGGCGGTCATCTGCATCCACAACAAGGGCAGTGTGCCCCATGAAATCAAGCCTGTTTTTTTTGAAAAATACACCACCAGCGGCAAGGCAAAGGGTTCCGGGATCGGAACCTACAGCGCCCGCCTCATTGCACAGACCCTGGGCGGCAGCATCCATATGGATTCATCCGAAGAACAAGGCACCCGGATATCCATTCTCCTGCCGGATTAAAATAAGGCAAAGACTTGATCCTAGGTCAGGGTCATGGCTTTCTCCGGGCAGACCTCCTGGCAGCAGAAACAGGTGATGCAGGTACCGGCATCCACCAGGGAATTCCCTCCGTCATGGTGAGCGCCCCCGCCGGGCACTGATCGATACAGGCCCCGCAGGCCGTGCACCGGTCCGGATCAGCCTTGGGCCTGACCTTTGTCTTGCCGTTCATCAATTCCCGCACCGCTGCATTCCCGGCAATGGCCTCGCCCCCCAGGGGCGGCAGTTTGAAATCCGGTATCACCTGCATTTGACCGTCGATTTGGATTTTTCCGGGATCAAAATCCCCCAGCCCCAGTTCCCTGGCCCTTTGGAGAAACCGCAGGGCCCCGGGATCAAGCCCCATCATCCGGGCCACCACCCCGTCCATGGCCACGGCATTGTCCGCCGCCAGGATGAGTCCGATATGCCTTAATTCGGGCGAAGCAGGCCCGTTTCCCTCCATGCCCGTGACGGCGTCCATGATGAACAGATCCGGGACCCGGAGCCGGAAAACCTCCACAATGAGTTCGTGAAACCGCAGGGGGGTCCCGGCGATCTGGTGGAGCCTTGCCTTTTGCGCTCCCGGCAGAATCCCGTAGCTGTTTTTGACGGCCCCGGTCATGACCGTCAGCCCATGGGTCTTGAATTTGGGCAGGCTGATCAGGATATCGGCCTCCAGGATGTCTGCGGAAACCCCGACCTCGGGCATGAACTCCGGATGAAGGGGAAGATTCCGGGTGGCGTGGCCCAGGTTTTTGTAATACCCCTTGGCCGCCGCCATCAATCCGGTTTTTTCAAAACTGTTTTCATTGTCCCCGTAATTGAACAGGCCCGGATTATCCCCCACGATAATCTGCGCCGGGGAAAGGGACTCCACCTTTTCCACCACGGCCCGCAACAGGGCCGGGTGTGTGACGATATGCTCCTCGGAGCCCGAGGCCCGGAGCACATTGGGTTTGATCAATATTTTTTTTCCGGCGAGGGCCAGGGGGAAAAGCTCAAAGGCCCGGTCCACCGAAACCCGACACGTCTCGTAGGAGGCCGGGTGTATCATGACCTGATGCATATCCACCACCAAAAAAGAATAACAAATTTCGTTGCGCTTGATAGATCAAGCAAATAAAATGCTTTTAGCGACAAAAAACTATCATCAACAAGATGGAAACCAATATGACACAAGGCGTGTTATCATTCAAGATAATATTACGCAAAACCGAGCTACACGGTCGATACTTGGCTAAACGACAGAGCCATATTTCAGGCTTTCAATCATCTTTCATGCTTTCTTGACAAAAA
>JAAUSZ010000326.1 GCA_012031875.1 Desulfobacula sp. | reverse complement strand
GAGCAATGCCATTGTTTGGGCTGGGCGTTCGCTGGAACGGATAGAGGGAGGAATGTGCATCCGGGAAGGAAAGGTGCAAAGATCTTTCATCAGGAAACAACCCCGGAGGAATCGTCCATGGACCTTGGAGGGATGCATGTCATCCCCGGCCTTATCGATGCCCACAGCCATTTTTTTATGCGGCCATGTTGCCCCAGGGAGAAGATGCAGGCGCCTGGACATCCGGACAGGATGCCCTGGAGGCCATTGAAACGGCATGCAGGTCAAAGGGTCCGGACAAACCCTGGGTCTTTTTTTTCCGGTCTGGACAATGCACAGTGGAAGAGTTCGTCCCTGCCACGCATTCGCGAGATCGACAAGGTTTCCATGGGATCGCCTGTCCTGATCGTAGACACCACCTGCCACCGGGGCCTCGCCTCCACCGAAGCCCTCAGGCGGGCAGGGATCAGCAGGGAGATTTTGCGGGTGCCGGGTGACATTGATATCCATATGGATGGGACACCAAAGGGAACGGTGTGGGAAGATGCCATGGGCAGGGTTCTCTTTACCATGTTCCGGGAATATCTCCAGACTCTCAGCGATGAAGAAAAGAAGACGCTTATCCTTGACGAGGCTGATAAATGTCTTTGCAAAGGGCTGACCCATGTCAATGATCCCGGCTTACCGTCTGATATTCAGAGGATTTTCAAAGATGTGCAGCAGCACACCCCGTTAAAATTAAGCTGGTGCGTGACGGCATTCGAAGGCCTGTGTACACCCCCGGAATTCCAGGATGATCTGGATGCCATCTGCAGCGAACATGCCCCGAAGAGTGTCAAGTTCTTCCTGGACGGGGCCAACCGGGCCGCTGCGAGCATGCCCGCCATTGCAGGGGTGAAGCTGCCTTCAGGCTGGCCATGGACAGCATATCCCTTAAGAACCTCTCGCCGTTTTCTTTGCTCCTTGAACAGAAGAGCATCCTGAGGGGAAAAAAATAGTCATGCCTTACCTGAGATTCAATGACCCTGCCGATCTGGGCAGGCGGGCCCGTTTCTTCACCGAGAAAGGCTACCGCCTGGTCATGCACGCCATAGGCAATGATGCGGTGAACCAGGCGGTCCGGGTTGTAAAGGAGCTGGGCATGGGGTCAAACTCGTCCATTGAGCACGTGCTGATCATGGACAGGGAGGGCCTGGACCCCTTTGCAGCCTGCGGCGCCGCAGCATCGATCCAGCCCGGATTCATCCCGTACTATGCCGACGCCATAGAAAAAAGGGGCCTTGTTCCATATCTGAAGGCGTTCCCATTGAGGAGCCTGGCAGAAAGAGGGGTTCCCATCTGCATCACTTCCGATGGTCCCTGCGGCGCGGATGATCCCCTGCACAATATCCGGCGTGCCGTGGACAGGAAAAAAGCCGACGGCTCGGTGTTTGATCCGGACGAGCGGATCAGCGAGGTGCAGGCTCTGGCTGCGGCCACCTTTGGCGGAAGCAGCTCCCTCGGGCTCAAAAACGACGGTCTGATCGAGGGCGCCCCGGCCACGTTTTGTGTCGTGGACAAAGACCCCTTCTCAGACTCGAGCCGGGTGGTTCAGACCTGGATTGACGGCAAGCGGGCATATTAAAGGCAGGGCCGATGCTTGCGCGGCAGCCGGTCATGCTCTAAAAACCACCTTTGGATGAAATGACCACTACTGAAAAACTCGTTGTGTTCAATCAACTCTGGGATGATCTTATGCGCAATCCCAATGATCTTCCCTCTCCGGAGTGGCATAAAGAAGTATTATCAGCCCGTGCCGGACGTGTAAAAACGGAGAGGCTCATTTCAAAGACTTTGAATCTGTTAAATCTGAATTACGTCAAGAATTCAAATGAAAATTCGGCTCCTTGACGAAGCACAAATCAGAAAGAATCCAAATCGAACCATAGAACAATTAAAGCAGCGGCGGATATAACCCGTTCATTGCAGCGGGCCGCCGGGGAATTTATCTGCGGTGTTCTTTGAGGCGGAATGATTTATCAAAGAATATATCGCCTTTTTCAATAAAGATTATTATGGCAAATCCCGCTACAATAAATTTGATTTTCAGCAAAGTTAATTTTTTGAAAGATATTTACAAATGTTAAGAATATTGATACGGAATCCTTTAGTTGTTTGCCGGATCGGGATTCGCGAATATTTAATATTCGTCACAGCATAATCATTGTACTGATTCTTAGGGATAGGATGAAAAGAGTGGGAAACGGGCCTCGAGATTATACTGACAAAACTCTAAAGCGACTTTTTGGTTTATCAGGCAATCTATGTGCTTTCCCTGGCTGTTCGAAACGTTTGGTAAACCAAAACAACGCAAAGGATTCAAACATATGCCATATTGAAGCTGCAAATCCGAGTGGCGAACGTTATAACATGAATATGTCAGATGTTCAGAGGGCCGACTACGATAATCTCATTTTGCTTTGTGTTCAGCACCACGATGAAACTAATGATACAAAAAAATATACTGTCGAGCATCTGAAACTAATGAAGAAAAATCATGAGAGTTATTATCTTAATGAACGAATAAAGAAAAACCCTTCTATGCTCAAAAACACTATTGCAGCTCTATCGAGAATCGATTTAACAAAATACCCAGAGACGCCAGGGCTCAGGATAATAGATCCAAATGAGAAAATTGAATTTAATCAATTGAAAAAAACAGCGTCTTTGATTAGAGAATATCGAGTATATCACACCAAGCTAAATGCGCTCTACTCAGAGCTCGAAAACCAAGGGTCTATTGTAAAAGAAAACTTATTGCGGGCGATAAAACTTATATATGACACTGTCAAAAGCGAATTCGTACTTGGGTCAGAAGATCCCTTGAGAGCGGTACAAGAAAATTCTGATGCAATCTTCGATAATGTTTACAGTTCTCTCTATAAAAAACTGGAAGACTCTGAGTTTTGGGAAGAAGATATTGTTTTAGGTTTGCATATAGTTATGATTGACGCATTTATCAGATGCAAGATCCTTGAAGAGCCAGCATCATGATAGTTAGCAAAGACACGAATCCTGAGAAAGATTTGTACTATATAGGTGCACGGGTGATTGAGGTTCTCGCTTCCCGAGACGGCAAAGAAGTTGATTATGTTGATCTTTTAAGCAGTTTAAGATCAGAAATGCAAATAACCAACAACTTGTATGCCCTTTCATTGGATTGGTTGTTCCTTCTTGGTGCTATTGAGTTAAATGGAAAAGGCAACATTCAAAAATGTTTCTAAAAAATCTGGAAATAAAGAAGAATGATGAGATTATAAGAAATATCCTTTTCAGAAAAGGAATTAATCTTATTGTAGATGAGACCTCTCCTGACCGCAAAACGAGTTCTGGTAATAGCGTAGGAAAGACCACTGTACTCCGCCTGATTGATTACTGCCTCGATGGCACCGGAAAGAATCTCTACATTGATCCAGAATTCAAAACTCACAATCATATTATTGAGAGTTTCATTAAAGAGAACAACGTCGTAATAAAGCTTGTATTAGTTGACGACCTCGATGATGAGATGTCCGAACGGGTAACCATTGAAAGGAATTTTCTTACATATACAAAAAAAATTCAGAAAATCAACAATGAGGATTATGGAAATAAAGAATTTTCAAGAAAACTCAAAGAGTTGATATTCAAGACGGATTCGGAGCAGCCAACATTCAAGCAACTCAAATCGAAGAATATTAGAGATGAGAAGAATAAGCTAATTAACACGATTCGTGTCCTTGCCCCAAATGTAGTGACTGATGTCACATATGAAGCTCTTCATTTATTTTGGTTTGGAATTGACACAAACCTTTCCAAAGACAAATTGGTCCGAGCTCGTAATATAGAAAAACGAATACAATCTCGGTTGAGAAAGGAAAACAACCTTTCACAAATCAGTCAAGCTCTAATGATCATTAATAGACGGATAGAGGAGTTGATTAGTCAGAAGAACACTTTCAGTGTAAATGAAAATTATGAGGTAGATTTCAAAAAATAAATGAACTCTGCGTTTAAAAAAACAGAACAAAATGTACGAAAACTGACAAAAAAAAAGTTTTATATGTTTTGAAAAACTAAACCACTTTCGCGATCACAAAGAAAATGATTTTTTATCCCAAAATATTGCTTGTGACCATTCAAACAGCT
>JAAUSZ010000325.1 GCA_012031875.1 Desulfobacula sp. | reverse complement strand
GAAAAGGGTTCTGCCCTGAAATAGTCCGGGCAGGGGTAATAAAACGTAAATTGGGGTGGACGAAGAAATTTGCCTATGATACAGAAAAGCCATGGATATCAAATGCTGGGGATCAAGGGGATCGGTGCCGGTATCAGGTCCTGCCTATCTGAGATACGGCGGGGACACCACCTGTATTGAAATTACGGCCAGAACCGGGGAAACCCTGATCATCGACGCCGGGACGGGGCTGCGGCGCCTGGGCAATTCCCTCATGGACCGGGATATCCACCAATACTATCTGCTCCTGACCCATGCCCATTGGGACCATATCATGGGGTTTGCCTTTTTCAGGCCCCTTCAATTCAGCAAAGCCCGTCTCATCGTCCAGGACCGTCTGTTCTCCGGGGTCGGGACCCGGGATGTCCTGCACGAGGTCATGAAATCTCCTTTTTTCCCCATCTCCCTGGATGACCTCAAGGCAAGGCTGGAATTTGTAAAATACCCGGAGTCCGGCTTTTCCATTGGATCGGTAAAAGTTGAAGCCCTCCCTACCAGCCATAACAACGGCGGAACGGGATACCGGTTTACCGAAGACGGCAAAACCTTTGTCTTCCTGACGGACAATGAGCTGGGGTTTGATCATCCGGAAAGCCGGGGCTTTGACGCCTATCTTGATTTTTCCCGGGATGCGGACCTGCTTTTCCATGACGGGGAATATACGGAAGATGAATATGCCCGGAAAAAGGGCTGGGGCCATTCCTCCATCAAGGATGCCCTGGATCTGGCCGTCCGGGCCGGGGTGAGACAACTGGGCCTCTTCCACCTGAACCAGGACCGGACCGACGATGACATGGATAAGATTGTCAAGGATTGTCGAGCGGTCCTTAGGGCCGGCCAGTCCCCCCTGGAGGTCTTTGCCGTGGCCGCCGGCATGGCCGTTCATCTATGATGGCGACCCTGTCGGAACCGGCATCCCGTGCTGAATCATGAAACCGTCCCCTGAATCTTCTTCCGGGGCGAAATTCCTTCAGATCATGCTGTCCTGGAAAATGGCGGTCATGTTTTTTTCGGGTTTTCCTCGGGTTTTCCCTTCTATATTATCAAGGATGTCCTGAAACTCTGGATGACGGATGCCGGGGTGGATATCACGACCATAGGGCTCTTTGCCCTGGTGGGCCTGCCCTATACCCTGAAATTTGTCTGGTCGCCCCTGATGGACGGCTTTGTTCCCCCCTTCCTGGGCCGGAGAAGGGGCTGGACCCTCATGGCCCAGATCGGGATCATGGCCGCCATCGCGGCCCTGGGCCAGTGTGATCCGGACCAAAGTTTATGGTGGATCGCCGTCTTTGCCCTGGGCCTGAATTTTTTCGGGGCTAGCCAGGACATTGCCCTGGATGCCTTCCGGCGGGAATATCTCACCAGCCGGGAACTGGGGTTCGGGACCGGGGTATGGATGAATGCCTGGCGGCTGGGCACCTTTGTTTCCGTCGGGCTTTCCGTGCTGGCGGATTTTGATTTTTCCTGGCGGACGATTTTTTTCATGCTCACGGCCGTCATGGGCATCGGCGTTCTCACCACCCTCCTGGTTCCCGAGCCCAGGGTGGATGAGCCGCCTCCCGTGAATCTCAGGGAAGCCGTGGTGGATCCCTTTGTGGAATTTTTCCGCCGGAACCGGGCCGGGCTGGTCCTGCTCTTCATCCTTTTATATAAGATCGGGGATAATATGGCCGGCACCATGACCATTCCCTATGTCATGGAAATGGGGTTTTCCAAGGCCCAGTATTTTGTCATTGTTAAGGGCGTCGGCATGTTCGGGCTCTTTGCCGGGGTTCTGGTGGGCGGCTCCGTCATGATCCGCCTCGGCATTGCCAAATCCCTTTATATTTTCGGCTTTCTCCAGGCCGTTTCCACGGCCTTTTTTGCCGTGCTGAACCTGGCGGATCACGGGTCGGCCTTCTGGGCCGTTTACAGCCAATATCTTTTGAGCGCAGTGGTAGGGTTTGAGTTTTTCGCCACAGGCCTGGGCCAGGCCGCCTACGCCACCTATATGGCCATTCAGACCAACAAGCGGTTCACCGCCACCCAGTACGCCCTTCTGACCAGTCTCATGGGTATTCCGGGGGTTTTTGCCGCGGCCCTCACCGGGTATATGACCCGGTTTTTCGGCTGGAACCTGTTTTATCTGTTCTGCGCCCTGATCGCCCTTCCGGGACTGCTGCTGCTTCTGAAGATCGCCCCCTGGAAGGCCGACAACGAGAGCCTTGAACAGGGGCGATAATGGGCTCGGAGTCAGGGGGAAAAATAAATTCTATAACTCCTGCAATTCCTGAATATGACCTGGAAATAGTGCTTGACAAGAAATCCCTTTTTCTTTACTTAAAAGCTGGAAAAAATTAAAATTTGGGCCGATTCTGTATAATTGCGTGTTTGTGGAATAATTTGGTTCCGTCAAGGTTCTTGGCTTTAGGCTGTTAAGCTTTTTAATTGTTAAGCTTTTATATATAAGGTTAGGAGATTAGCAAAATGACCCAAAATGCAATACCAAAGGAAGCCCTTGCCGGTTCCGTCATGGTTCTTGGCGGCGGAATCGCAGGAATGCAATCTGCCATTGATTTAGCCAATTCAGGCTATTATGTATACCTGGTGGAAAAATCCTATGCCATCGGCGGCATGATGGCCCGGCTGGACAAGACCTTCCCGACCAATGACTGCACCATGTGAGTCATCTCACCCAAACTGGTCGAGGTCGGCCGGCATCTGAACATCGAATTGTTGACAAATACGGAGCTTCTTGAACTGGACGGGGTAGAAGGCAATTTTACGGCCAGGGTCAGGGAAAACCCCAGATTTGTGGATCTCTTGAAATGCACCTCCTGCGGGGAATGCGCCAAGGTCTGCCCCGTGGAAACCCCCAGTGAGCACAACCAGGCCCTGGCCAACCGGAAAGCCATTTTCAAGCAGTATGAACAGGCCATTCCGGGCGGGTACGGAATTTCCAAACGCGGCACAGCCCCCTGCAAGGCCACCTGCCCGGCCCATGTCAGCATCCAGGGCTTCATCGCCCTCATGCAGAAGGGCAAATACGCAGAAGCCCTAAAGCTCTTTAAACAGGAACACCCCTTTCCCGGCTCCTGCGGCCGGGTCTGCCACCATCCCTGCGAATCGGTCTGCACCCGGGGGGATGCGGACCAGCCCCTGGCCATCCAGTACCTTCACCGGTATCTCTCGGAACTGGACTTTGAGGGCACCCCCTATATCCCGGAAATCCCGGAAAAAAGAACCGAGAAAATCGCCATTGTGGGGTCCGGCCCGGCCGGCCTCACCTGCGCCTATTACCTGGCCCAAAAGGGCTATGGCGTCACCATCTTTGAAAAGCTGCCGGTCAAGGGCGGCATGATGGCCGTGGGCATCCCCGAATACCGGCTGCCCAAGGCCGAACTCGCCAAGGAAATAGAGGTCATTGAACAACTGGGCGTGGAAATTCAAACCAAGGTCGAATTCGGCAAAGACATCACCCTGGAAAGTTTAAAGAAAGACGGTTACAAAGCCCTCTTCATGGCCACGGGCCTCCACGGGTCCCGGGGCCTGGGCGTCAAGGGCGAAGACCTTGAGGGCGTCATCAAGGGCGTGGACTTTTTGAGAGACTCGGCCCTGGGAACGGCGGCCAAACTCTCGGGCAAGGTCATGGTCATCGGCGGCGGCAACGTGGCCGTGGACGTGGCCCTGACAGCCCGCCGCCTGGGTGCAAAAGACGTGACCATGGTCTGCCTTGAAAAACGGGATGAGATGCCGGCCTGGGATTATGAAATCGAAGAAGCCCTGGAAGAAGGGGTCAAAATCGTCAACAGCCTGGGACCCCTGCGGTTCATCGGGGATAAGGGCAAGGTCTCGGAAGTCGAATTCAAGGAATGCACCACCGTATTTGATGAAAACGGCCGGTTCAGCCCCCAGTATGACGACTGCAAACTCACCATGTTTGAAACTGACACCGTCATCGTGGCCATCGGCCAGACGGGCCAGACCGGATTTGCCCAGAAAGAAGGCATCAGCCTCACCCGGCCCGGCGGCTCATGAAGCCGACCCCCTCACCCTCCAGACCCCCCATTGACTGGGTCTTTGCCGGAGGCGACGCCTATTACGGCCCCAAATCCGTGGTGGACGCCGTGGCCTCGG
>JAAUSZ010000324.1 GCA_012031875.1 Desulfobacula sp. | reverse complement strand
GATGAACACGAATACAATTGCCGACGACTGGGATAAAAAATCGTACACACGCGTACGAATGGCTTTATATCGGTTGAATAACGGAGGCATAACAACTCCACCAGCACAGAGTCCCCACCATTGACGCTGTAGGCGAAACCATGCCGCAACAGGCCGAAGTCATCGGAGATTTCCGATTGAAACCCGGCCAGGGCCGTTTCCCTTGTATGGTCCCCGCTGAAGGTATGCTCGATCCGGTTTTCCGACGCACCGGTGATGAGCTGGAAGGAGACCCCGTCCGGCCCCGTTTTCCAGGTGATTTCGTTTTTCACCCCAACACCCGCTCATCCAGGGTGGAGGTGAGGCCGGTCTGGGATCTGTCCTTGAGGTCCACCCCGTCGGCATAGACTTTCAGGTCCGACTCCCCGGTTTCACCGCAGGATCCCTTGGCATGGAAATCCAGGCTCCCTTTCCGGTATTCCTGGCGGGCATCGGGGGTGGGGGCATGAACCGGGCCCGAGGAACCGTATTCGGACTCGTAGTACCGGCCCGAAAGATCATACCGGGTGGCGGCGCCCAGGGGCAGATCCCATTGAAATCCCAGGCTTGCGCTGTCCCGGTCGCTGTTGGTCCGCCGGCCGTCCCGGTGCTTTAGGGAGGCGGTCAGTTGCAGGGGCTCCCCCAGGGCATCGGTCAGATGGGAGGCCGTCAGTTCCCCTTTTCCATAGGAGCCGCCCTGGAGGCTGATGCGGGAATTTTTTTTGGACTTGCCCCGGGGCTCGTTGGCCATGACGATATTGACGGCCCCGCTGGTTCCGCCGGGGCCCAGGAAAACCGGCACCGGCGGTTTGAATACCATCACCTGCTCGATCATGTCCAGGGGAATGGCGTCCAGGTCCACGCTGCCGTACTGGGTGGAATTGGCCGGTCTGCCGTTGATGAGGACCAGGATTTTTCCATTGCCGCCTGAGCCCATGATGGAGATGCGGGACCCGGTTCCGCTTTTTTTGACATCCACGCCCGGCATGGCGTTCAAGACCTGGTCCAGTCCTCCGAAATTGCCTTTCCGGATTTCTTCCCGGCTCATCTCCACCACCTGTTCGGGATTGTTTTTCCGGAAGTCTTCGATTTTTTTTGGCCGTCACCACAATAGGGTCCAGGGTAACGGGGTCCTGGGCCCGGCAAAGCACCGGGGCCGACAGAACGAGAAAAACAACCAGGCCGGACAGGAACCGTTTTGTAAAATGCTCCGGTCCGGGCCGGGTGTTCCGGGCAGGGTATAAAAAATGGGTCATGGCTTAAATTCCTTCTTTCTTTAATAAGAGGTCATAGTCAAGGCGGTAGAGAAAATTCTTTTTCCGGGTCTTGGCCGTATCCAGGGCAAGGGAGCAGACTCCCGGGCCGTCCTCGCCCCGGTGGTCCAAGTCTCCGTGGATTCCTTCCATAAAGGTGATATCTGCGGCATTGCCGGCGCAGGAGGCCACGGCCACGCCGTTGAGGACCCGCATCCGGCTTAAAAGCCGGTCTTCCGGAGAAAGGGTCTCCTCGGACACCACCACCAGGTCACACCCCAGTTTGGCCAGGACCACGGATAGTTCCGGATGCCTGAAAGCCTCCATGGGCGCCAGGGCAAGGCATGCGGGTCCGTAGTGCAGGAGCGTGAAAGGAAATTCAGCCCCCGGCTCAACAAAGGATTGAATCCCCTGGGGGGTGATGAGGCAGGAAGCCGGGTTTCCCGGGGAAGCCTTCCAGGACAAGGCAAAGGCGGTGTCGTGATCCCGGGCGATTTTCAAGAGGTCCTCCTGGCGGATCTGATCCAAAGCCGTTTTCGGCAGGACCCAGAGGGCGGGCCTGCCCTTATCGCCGTCTTTGCGGCCTTCTGTGACCGCGGCTTCCAGGGCCGAGGCGCTCATGCCCCCCGACGGGGGCACATAGCAGTGCACATCCAGGATCCCGGGTTCCGGCAGTTTATAATATAAGGTGAGATCGTCGATCCAGGGGGTCAGGTAGATCCCGCGGTAGAGGTCGACATTTCGTGATGTCATCCTTGCCCGGCGAAGACTGGAATCAATCCGGCCCCCGGCATCCAGGGGAAGGTCTGCATAAAAAATCCGGCTGTTTTCAGACGAACCTGTGACCATGGGGTTTCCGGACGGATCGATGACGGCGGAGACGGTCTTGGTGCAGTCCATGACCAGGTCCTTTCCGGTCCGGTTGCAGGCCGCTATGTAGAACCCGTTTTCCAGGGCCCGGGCCTGCCAGACCTCCAGGGGGTTCAGGCGGCCCGAGGGGGGCCAGTTGGCCGGCACCCACAAAAGGTCGGCGCCCTTCAGGGCCAGGTCCGGGGGATGAGACCGAAATAGCTGTCTGCACAGACCGCCACCCCGATGCGGCCCCAGGGGGTGTCGAACACCCCTTCCTGATAGGGTTGCCGGACCTGGCCCAGCGGCTTTCGGCATAGATTTCCGGTACCGGAGGACTAGGCTGCCCCGGGGGTCCAGAACAAAGGCGCTGTTATAAAAGCTTTCGGTCAGGGGTCCCGTTCGGGAAAGGTGACGCCGATATATACCCCCTGCTCCCGGGCCAGGCTTGCCATGGCCGTGACGGTTTCTCCCGCTTCGGTCTCTGTATAGGGGGCGATATCCTCCCGGGATTGAAAGGAATATCCGCTGACGGCCAGCTCTGTATTGAGAATGAGCCTTGCACCCCCCAGGGCCGCCTCCCGGTTAAGCCGGATCAGTTCTTTGCGGTTCCCTTCCGGGTCCTTATGGACCACCCCGGCGTGGACCAGGGCGATTTTCAGGGTCTGGCCCGCCCCGGCAGGATCTGCCCCGGCCGGGGAAGCCGGGGAAAAAATCCACAGGGACCAGAGGGCCATGACATAAATATACAGGGGTTTCATTTCATCTCCTTATCCGGGTTGCCGGGGCCGGATTCGCCGGGAATATAGATGACCCGGCCGTCCTTGAGACGGTAGGCCGTGCCCAGTTCAACGCCCTCGTCTCCGCCCGCGGTCCGGTCCGTTAATTTTTGGACCTTGACCTCATTGCCCTTTTTCGTGATGATCTGCCACTGGTCCTGGACCTTTTTCATGATGGTCATCTCGGTTTCCGGATTGAAAAGATCCAGGACCGGAAGGTGGACATGAGCGACAGCAGCAGGGCCACGATAAAAACCAGGGCCGCATCAAAGAGATTGGCCACCCCGTTCAGGGGTTCTTCCTTTCCCGCCCGGCCGAACTGTCCCGGCCGGGTTTTAACCAGGTATTTCATGGGTTTTCCCCCCCTTTGCTGCGGACCGGCCAGGGCTTCGGCCATGAGGCCGATATGCCGGAGGTCTTCGGCGGCCCATCTCTCCTTGACAACGGAAAAGAAATGGGCTCCGATGCCCAGGGCAAGACCCACCACCGTTGTGGTAAAGGCCACGATCAGGCTTGAGGAAAGCTGGGTCATATTGCCCTTGGTCAGGTCGGCCAGGCCCGTCACCATGGGAATCAGGGTGCCCATGAGCCCCAGGCTGGGGCCGATGCGGACAACCAGGCGGATCTTGTCCACCTCCCGCATCAGGGCTGCCTGTTTCTGCTGAATCAGGTCTTCCACCTGTTCTTCTTTAAATACGGAATTGCTCTCCATGATGTCCTGGATTTTCCGGAAGCAGGCGATGATGTGCCCTGGCAGGTTGTCACTGAAGGCGGGGGGAATCCGTTGCTGTTCCCGGATGATTTCCAGGGAATCCGACAATTGTCCGTTGGCCCGGAACCGGGTGCGTTTGATCCATTCCGCCGCAAACCGCCGG
The DNA here is from genome assembly GCA_012031875.1 of Desulfobacula sp. Lineage (GTDB taxonomy): Bacteria > Desulfobacterota > Desulfobacteria > Desulfobacterales > Desulfobacteraceae > Desulfobacula. Next base: position 394 of record JAAUSZ010000324.1, on the reverse strand, counting down.
AATACATCAGGAGCCAGAGGCACAGGAGGATCAGCAGCAGCATGACCGGGTAGAGCAGGGCCGTTGAAATGGTATAGAGGATGGTTTGGAATAGGGGGAAAAATATTCAATCAAGGTCTCCTTTGTTAAAATGGGTAAAATAGGTTCGAAAAAATCCGATACTTGCCAGGCCAAGGGAAATCCCGGCCAGGGAAAGGGTTGAGGGAAGATCGAGGGAACTCGCCTTTTTGGCCGGAAACGGCCATGGCAAAAGCGGCTTTTATTCAGGGTAGAGGGGGGGCGATGATGACGGTCAGGAAAAAATAAAGGGAGATGAGGGCCATGGACGCCCCCAGGAAAGAAGCACCCGAGGCCATCTGCGGCGAACCGGAAAAGAGCCGGCCCCAAGGGATGA
>JAAUSZ010000323.1 GCA_012031875.1 Desulfobacula sp. | reverse complement strand
CCCGGCCCACGGAAGGATAGCCGCCACCCCTGCATAATATAAATTCTTGATGCAATTGTCTGTGAAAGGCCCGTATTTGGTAAAGACAATGACGGGTTTGTCGGAATCCCGGATCTTTCCGGCAATGATATCGATGAGGTTTTCACTGATGCCGGGGGGAGCGAAAAAGGCAATGCAGATGATAAGGTCCACGCCCTCATCCCGGATCAGGGCGTCCAGGCTTTCGGAGAACATTTTGTCCGTGGCGCTGGCCGTGATATCCACCGGGTTTTCACAGGCGGTAAACGGGAAGGTGGCGGCCTTTATCCGGTTTTTCGTGGTCTCGGACAATTTTGCCATGGTCAGGGCGGCCCGGCTGTCTTTTTTCTCGATAAAATCCGTACACATGACCCCGTAGCCGCCGGCAGCGGTGAGGACCGCCACCCGGTTGCCCGGAGCGCCGGACAGCATGGACAACACCTTGGTGGCGTCACAGAATTCCTCATCATCATAGACCCGCTGGATCCCGAACTGCTTGAGGGCCCCGCTGATCACATTGTCGGAACCGGCCAGTTTGCCGGTGTGGGAGCTGACGGCCGAGGCCGCGGTATGGGTCATCCCGGCTTTCAGCACTACAACGGGTTTCTGTTTTGCCGTGTCCCTGGCAACCCTTAAAAATTCCCTGCCCTTTTCAATATTTTCCAGGTAAAAGCCGAGGCAATTGGTTTTTTCATCCTGGGAAAAATAATGGAGGAAATCCACCTCATCCAGATCGCATTTGTTGCCGAGACCCACAAAGGCCCTCATGCCATAGCCGGTATTGGAAGCATATCCCAGGGCTTCCACCCCCACGGACCCGCTCTGGACAATACAGGCCACCCGGCCGTTCCGGTCCAGGGCCTTGTCCCCGTGTTCCACAAAAATGGTGTCGATATTCTCATCGGGCAGGAAGATCCCCAGGGAATTGGGCCCCAGAATGTTGATCGGGTGCGTCTTGGCCAGTTGCCTTAACCGGTCCTCCAGTTCCCTTCCCTGAGCCCCCACTTCCCCGAATCCGCCGGCCACGATGATATAATTGGGAATCCCCCTTTCGATACACAGCTCAACGGCTTCCACGGCCTTTCCGCGGAAAGGGTGATCACGGCCAGATCAATGTCCTTGGGCAAAGACCGGATGTCCGGGCTGACCTTATACCCCTCAATGGCGGTTTCCTTTGGATTGACGGGAAAAAGACGCCTTCTTGAATCCATCAAACGCCTGAAAACGATTCCCCCGACCTTTTCCTTTGACTTTGATGCACCGATGACGGCAATTTTTTTCGGATCCAAAAGCCTTTTTAATGATGCAATTTTATCCATAAATGATAGTATTCCTCCCAGGGAAAATTTGATTCCATTTTTAGTATTCAAAAAAGGGTTCGTCAAGTTAAACCGATTTGGGGCAAATTTTACAAGGACCGATTCAAAAGGAAATCCGCCGTGAACATCATCAACAGCATAGGCCATGGGGATTATCACCTGCATACCTCAACCCTGTCCGACGGGTTGAATTCCATTGATGAGATGGTTGTCCGGGCCGGCCTCATGAATTACACCGAGATGGCCGTTACGGACCATAACCGGGAATATATGGACCGGTACGGGTTCATGGCCCGCACCCATTACAGCATCATTGCCTCGGGCCGGTGGAAGAATGTCCATAACCCGGTCCGGGTGATCTTCGGGGTGGAAGCGGACCTGCTCAACGAGGAAGGGGAAATCTGCCGGGATATCCAGGGATTTGAGCCGGAATTTACGGTCCTGTCCAGCCATGAGAAAGTCTACTCAGGAGGCCCCGGCTCCCTGAAAACCGCCTATCTGAACGCCATCAACCGATACGGCTCAAAGATCAATCTCCTGGGCCATCTATGCGCCAGGCCCTTTTCCAATGAACTCAGCCCAAAGGACATCGAAGAGATTGTCACGGCGGCCAACAGGGCGGGCATTGCCCTGGAACTGAACTGCGCCAACCTGGCCAACGGCAAAACCAGCCTTCCCCATCTTGAAGCCATGCTTTCCTGCTGCAAGGCCTTATATGTGAACAGTGACGCCCACACCCTCCATGAATTTCAAACCGTGAGGCACCGGGGCTTTGCCTATCTCAAGGAAAATCATTATATCTGACGGGCCCCCTGGCCCTGAAAAGGAATGAACCATGCGGATCTATGCCGTCGCCGATATCCACGGAAAAACCGAAACCCTTGAAAAAATCAAAAAAACCGTGCAAAGGGAATCCCCGGATCTGGTGGTCCTTGCCGGGGATATGACCCAATATTTTTCTCCTCTCAACACCCTGAGTCAATTGGAAGAATTCAACATCCCGGTTTTTGCCGTCCGGGGAAATTCCGATTTAAAATCCGTTGAAGCCTTGATCCGGCAACGGGGAAAAATCACCCTTTTGGGCCGGGAGGCCATAGAATTTCAGGGCCAAAGCTTTCTCGGTCTCAACGGGACCCTTCCCCTGCCCTTTGTTTCCAAGGTCTGCCTGTTTGAATCAAGACGCTTCAGGGAAATTGAAAATCGAGTGACGCCGGAAACCATCCTGGTGGCCCATCCGCCGCCCAGGGGGATCTGCGACCAAGTGGGGAACCGGTTCAGCGCCGGCAGTTTCGGGTTAAGGCGCTTGGTTGAAAATCACCCGCCCCTGCTGGTCCTCTGCGGCCATATCCATGAACAGGCCGGCTACCAATTTTTCAAAAATACCCTGGTGGTCAACTGCGCCGTGAATAAAACCTTCATTGGCGCGATCATTGATTGTAAAACGGATTGTGAAAAGGATGGGCCGCTTCACATCAAAATGGTATTAACCGATTGAATCAGAAATAACCCTCAATAAAGGAAATTCCCATGTGTGATTTCAATGCCTATTTAAAAAGCAATAATATCGAAAAACTGATCATGGAAAATGTAACCCAAATAACGCCCCTCAATGAAACCACCTTTCTTTTAAAGGGGCTCCTGGGAGACAGGATGGAGGTTCAGGCCGCCCTGGAGGATATCAACCTGGCGGGGAACAGGGTTGTCTTAAAAGCCCTGCCGTGAGCAAATTCCCGGAATATCTGGCCGCCCTTTCCGGGATCAACGGCCTTGGAAAGGGCGGGCCGGTCCAATGGCTCTTTCACCCCGGCATGCTGTTTTCAAGCCGGGACAAATGGTGGGGGGATTTCGGCACCCGGGCCTCGGCCCATGAAGGGATTGACATCACCTATTACAGGACCCTTTCGGGGGAGATCCGCTGTTTTGATGACACCCTCCTCGTCCCGGCCATGGCGGACGGCCGGATCATCAATATCTGCAATGATTTTCTCGGCCGGACCCTGGTGGTGGACCCGGAAAAAGAGGGGTCCGAAGGCACACGGGTGATCTATACCTATGCCCATGTCCTGCCCCAAACCCGGCTCGGCAGGGGCCACGGAATCAGCCGGGACGAGGTCGTCGCCAGGGTCTGTGATACCCGAAAAAACCCGCAACTGCCGCCCCACCTGCATTTTTCCTGTTTTGAGGTCCGAAGGGAGGTGCGGCCGGAAGACCTGAACTGGAGTCTGTTTTCAAGGGACCCGGCCGTCCGGGGGATCAACCCGGTTTTCCTCTGACCCCCTTCCCGCCAAGTCCACAGAGCCTTTAAATTCAATATTTAAGCCTGGTTATTATGAAAAGAAGAATTGAAAAACGAACCGATTTAATCTATGATCACCAAAACTTAAATTTATTTTAACCAATCTTCTAATACGGAGTGGATCAATGAAAACCATAAAAACCCTGTTCTGGCTGATCATCCTGGCGCTTCTCGGAACCCTGGTCTATCAGAATCAATCTTATTTTCTGGCAACCCCTCTCCTGAATTTTGATCTCAAAATTCCCGGATGGCGCTGGACTCTGCCCCCCCTTCAAAATATCGCCTATTTCGGCATCTGTTTTGTCCTGGGCCTTATTCTGGCCGGGATTAAAGGCCTTGCCGCCGGTTTCGGGTTCAAAAAACAGATCAAAAAAAGCAATGCCGCCCTTGCCGCCCTTCAGAAGGAAAAGGATGCCTTAAAAGCAGAGCTGGATGTATTTAAAAACGACCCTTATATCAAAAAGGAAATCGAACACAAGGCGGCTCTTGACGGAAAGGAAGACGCTCCGGATCAGGATCTGAACGCCTAACCCCCGGTGATCGCCCAATG